>CALKYE010000072.1 GCA_938003765.1 uncultured Planctomycetia bacterium | reverse complement strand
CGAGGATCGAGCGCGCCAGTTCGTCGTCGCCGGCGCGCAGAGCGCTCGAGAGCTCGGCGAACGCCGCCTCGAACGGCTCGAGTTCACGCGCGGCGATGCGTTGCTCGACCTGGTCGGCGAGGTTGCGTTGGGCCGCGTTCGGCGAGAGCGCGTCGAATTGCTCGCGCGCGGTGAGGGTGTCGCCCTCGCGTAGCGCGCGATCGATGGTCTCCACGCGCGCCGCTTGATCCGCGCTCCACGGCGCGTTGCGCGTGACGCTGGCGCAGGCGCACAGAGCGAGCACCAGCGGCCACAGCGATCGCAGCGAGGTCCTCGATTGGGGTCCGAAGGCCATGAGAAGCGGAAGTCTACGTCGGAGCGACAGCGCTCGGGCAACGTCGAAGCTCCCACCGCGCTCTCCAGCTCGGAGGACGCCGCCGTGTGACGGCTCAACGCTCGCTCGCAATCGCGATTCTGCGCGTGAACGACAGCAGGTCCGCCGCCCCGCGAACGGGACGGCGGACCTGCGTGGATGCTCAGCGGATCGCGCATCGAGCGCGCCCGCCGTGCCGGAGCGCGATCAGGCGCCGGCGCCCTCGCTCGCGGGGGCCTTGGGCTTGTCCTTGTCGCGCGCCATGGCCTCGAGGATGGGCTTGTTCTCCTCGTAGTCGGCGTGCACGAACGACAGGCCGATCTTGCGGTCCTCGGTGTCGACGCGGATCACGCGCACTTCGATCTTCATGCCCGGACGCACGACGTCCTCGGGGCTCTGGATCTTGTGGTCGGACAGCTCGCTGATGTGCAGCAGCCCTTCCAGGTCGTCCTCGAGCTTCACGAACGCGCCGAAGTTGGTGATCTTCGTCACCGTGCCCGTGAGCAGATCCCCGACGTGGTAGTTGTTGGGGATGTGATCCATCCAGGGGTCGCTGGCGAGTTGCTTGAAGCCGAGCGCGATGCGCTTCTTCTGCGTGTCGACCGACAACACGACGCAGCGCAGCTTGTCGCCCTTCTTCACCATCTCGGACGGGTGCGTGATCTTCTTGGTCCACGACATGTCGGAGACGTGCAGCAGGCCGTCGATGCCCTCTTCGATCTCGACGAACGCGCCGTACGAGGTGAGGTTGCGCACCGTGCCCTCGATGACCGTGCCGAGCGGGTAGTGCTCCTCGACGAGATCCCAGGGGTTGGTCTCGGCCTGCTTCATGCCGAGCGAGATCTCCTGCTTCTCCTTGTTGTACTCGAGCACCACGACTTCCACCTTGTCGCCGCTCTTCACGAGCTCGCTGGGGTGGTTGACGCGGCGCGTCCAGCTCATCTCGGAGATGTGCACCAGACCTTCGACGCCGTCCTCGAGCTTCACGAACGCGCCGTAGGACATGATGTTGACCACCTCGCCGACGTGCTTGGACGCGACGGGGTAGCGCGCTTCGATGCCCTCCCAGGGGCTGGCCTGCTTCTGCTTGAGGCCCAGAGCGATGCGCTCGCGCTCCATGTCGACGCGCAGCACCTTGACCTCGAGCTCCTGATCGAGCTGCAGCATCTCGCTGGGGTGGTTGATGCGGCCCCAGGTCATGTCGGTGATGTGGAGCAGACCGTCGATGCCGCCCAGGTCCACGAACACGCCGAAGTCGGCGATGTTCTTGACCACGCCCTTGCGGATCTGGCCTTCCTGGATGTCGCTGAGCAGGAATTCCTTCTGCTTCTGACGCTCTTCTTCCAGGAGCTTGCGGCGCGAGATGACGATGTTCATCCGCTCCTGGTCGATCTTGATGATGCGCGCGCGCACCGGCTCGTTGATGAAGTCGGAGATGTCGTGCGTGCGGCGCAGGTTGACCTGGCTGGCCGGCAGGAACACGTTGACGCCTTCGACGTCGACGAGCAGGCCGCCCTTGATCTTGCGCGTGCAAACGCCCTGGATCTCGTCGCCTTCCTTGTACTTCTGGCTGACCCGCTCCCAGGCGCGCAGACGGTCGGCGCGGCGCTTGGAGATGATGGCCGTGTCGTTCTCGTCGAGGCCGTCGTAGAAGACCTCGTAGGTCTGGCCCTTCTCGGGCAGGGTTTCGCCGAACTCGGCGACCGCGATCGAGCCTTCGGACTTGCCGCCGATGTCCATCACGACCATGCCGGTGCGCTCGTCGACCGAGTCGACGATGGCGTTGACGATCTGACCGGGCGTGATGTCGCGAACGGATGAGTTGAGCGCGTCGGCCAGTTCGGCGTCGCTGAACATGCTGACGGCGGCGCTGACCTGCGCGTCGAGCACGGCGGGATCGATATCGAACTGTTTGACGCGGCGAGAAGCAGTAGCCATGAAAAAGGGGTCCGGGGGACGGGTTTGAAAAAGGGTCTGCAGGAGTCCTTCGCGACTGCGCGCACGTTGCGCACAGCCCGGGATGCGGAGAGCGAGCCGGCGGCGGCTCGGGGAAGTGGTGGGATCACGAACGGCCGTCGCCGACCAGCGCGACGATCGCCGCGCGCGCGCGCTCGAGCGCGTCAGGCAGCGAGGAGTCGATCGGCGGCAGCAGCGTGGCGCGCAGCTTGGCGGGGCGCGGGAAGCGCGCGTTGCGTCCGAGCGCTTGGTAGGCCCCGCGGATCGCGCACGGCACGATCGGCGCCTTGGCCATGCGGGCGGCGAGCACCGCGCCGGGCCGGAAGGGCTGCACGCTGCCGTCGGGCGTTCGCGTTCCTTCGGGGAACATCGCGACCACGTCGCCGCGCTCGAGGTGCGTCGCCGCTTCGCGCAGGGCCGCGCGATCGGAAGCGCCGCGCTTGATCAGCACGGCGCCGCAGGTGCGCATGAGCCAGGCGAGCGGCCGCGAGTGCGCGAGCGTGTCGCGCGCGACGAAGCTGACATGGCGCGGGACGACGTGGCTGACCAGCGGGATGTCGAGGAACGACTGGTGGTTCGCGACGACCAGCACGCCGCCGGAAGCGGGCATGTGCTCGCGGCCTTCGAGCTGCTCGCGGAAGTAGAGCGAGTAGGCCAGGCGGGTGGAGGCCCACGCCGCCCAGTAGCCGGGCGTGACGTGCGTGAGGATCTCGGTCGGCGCGTCGCCTTCGCTCGCAGGTCCCTGCGGCGAACCGTTCGGAGCCGCGGCGCTCATGCGCGCTTCCCCGCGACGATCGCGAGCAGCGCGCGCGCGACGTCCTCGGCCGACATGCCGTCGGTGATGATCTCGTGCGCGTCAGCGGCCTTGACCAGCGGCGAGACCGCGCGCGTGGAGTCCTTGCGGTCGCGCTCCTCGATCTCGGCGCGGATGTGCTCGAGCGCCTGCGGCGTCCCGAGTTCGAGCGCGCGCCGTCGGGCGCGTTCGTGAGAACTGGCGGTGAGAAAGAACTTGTGCTCGGCGCGCGGGAACACGACGGTCGTCGTGTCGCGGCCCTCGGCCACCACGCCGCGCGACGTGGCCGCGATGCGTTGTTGCTGAGCGACGACGATCGCGCGCACGGCGGCGTGCGCAGACACTTGGGACACGGCGCGCGTGACCGAAGAGCTGCGGATCGCCGGTTCGCCGGGGCGGCCGTCGAGGTGGAGCTTGCCCTGGGCGTCGAATTCGAGCTTCAGCGAAGCCGCGACCCGTGCGCAGGCCTCCGCGTCCGCCGGATCGAGCTCGAGCCTGAGCACCTCCAGCGTCACGCCGCGGTACATCGCGCCGGTGTCGAGGAAGGTCAGACCCAACTCCTTCGCCACCAACTTCGCGACGGTGCTCTTGCCGGCGCCGGCCGGTCCGTCGATGGCGAGGATCATGGGCAAACGTAGGGGGCGAACAGTGTACGGGCCGCCCGGCCGGCATCAAGGCGCTGGAGCTCCGTCCGCGCTCGACGCGACGTTCAAAACGCCGCCGCGCCCGACCTCGAGCAGGTCGCGCCGCCCCCCGAAGGCGTCCAGCACGATCCAACGCGCCGTCGCGCCGCCGGCGAGCATGACGGCCTCGTCGCGCAACTCGTGCGCGTGGCCGCAAACGACCAGCCCGCACCCGGCGTCCGCCGCGAACTGCCCCACCGCAGCCCGTTGCTGCTGCTTCTCCTCGCTGGGCTTGACCGCCAGCGCGTTCACCGACGCGCGCCGCAGGCGTCGAGCGACGCCCAGCGCGACGGCCCGAGGCAGCCGGGGCGCAGCCCACAGCATCGGGCGCGAGCGCAGCACACGCTTGAGGCGCTGGTAGCCGTGGTCGAGCGTGCAGAACTCGTCGCCGTGCACGAACAGCGCGCGCGCGCCCCCCTCGAGCTGCGCGATGAAGCCCCGCGGATGCACGCGGGCGCCGCTGGCCTCCTCGAAGCGCCGCTCGAGCAGGAAGTCGCGGTTGCCGTGGACGATGTCGAGCCGCGTGCCGGAGTCCGCGAGCGCGCGCAGCGCCTGGACCACGCGCTGCCCCGCCGCGAGTTCCATCTGCGCCGGCCCGATCCACGCGTCGAACAGATCACCGAGGATCACGAGCCTCGGCCGCCCGCGAACGCGCGTGAGGAAGTCGAGGAACGCCCGCGGTTCAGCGCCGCTCGGGCCGACGTCGAGGTGCAGGTCCGCGATCACGCAGGCGCCCGACTCGAGATCGACTCGCGGGAATGCGCTCTGTTCGGCGGTCACCACGGCCGTTCTAACATGCGCGCGCGCCAGCGCAGCGCCGTCGCGCGACGCGGTCGCGTGCAGCCATGTCCCCGCTCTCCTCGCATTGGTCGGCCGAGATCGCGGCGCTCGGACTGCGCTTGAATCGCGCCTTCGACGCGTTGGCCGAGCGGTCGCGGCTCGACGAAGACCGGCTGCGCACGCCGCCAGCGAACGGCGGCTGGAGCGGGATCGAGGTGCTCGAGCACGTCGCGCTCACCGATCGTTTCCTGCTCGTGCTGGCGGACAAGATCGCGCGCAAGAGCCAGGCTCGCGCAGCGCGTGGCGAGCCCTGGCCCGCCTCGCAGCCCGCTTTCGCGCACCTCGAGCACATCGCCGGCCGCGAACTCGAGTGGCGCGCGCCCGAACACATGCGCCCCACCGGCGCGGTCGAGTTGAACGCCATCGCCCGGACACTCGAGGCGGACCGCGCGCGTGCGCTCGCTCTCCTCGCCGAGTGCCCCGACGGCCTGGGCACGCTGCACCGCATTCGCATGTCGGTCGTGGGCGGCGAAGACGACCGACTCGAGCTCTACCAGTACCTCGACGTCCTGCGCCTGCACGCCGAGCGGCACGTGCGGCAGATCGATCGCGTCGTGCTCGAGTCGCGCTGATTCGACTTCCAGAAAGTCCTGGCCGAGAGGCGGCCCGACCGATCGGGAGGCGTCGCTGACGACGCCGCGAACTCAGCCTTCCTCGCCGTTCGGCTCGCCTTCCTTGCCTTCGAGCATGCCGAAGTCGCGCATCTTCTCCCACAGCACCTTGCGCGAGATCCCGAGCATCGCCGCGGTCTGCGAACGGTGGCCGCCGGTCTTCTCCAGCGCGCGTTCGAGGTGGCTCTTCTCGAACTCCTTCATCACTTCGCGCAGCGGACGCACTTCGTCGGAGACGGCGGTCGCGCCGCGCCAGCGCGGGTCGAGCGGCACGAGGTCCTCGAGCGAGAGCTCGCTCGCGGCGCCGGAGAGCGCGATGGCGCGCTGCACGGAGTTCTCGAGCTCGCGCACGTTGCCCGGCCAGGGGTAGCGTTCGAGCACGTTCATCGCGGGCGCGGCCACGACGTAGCGCTTGCCGCCGCCGTGGCGCTCGATCATGTGCTGCACGAGCAGCGGCACGTCGCCGGCGCGCTCGCGCAGCGGCGGGAGCGAGATCGGCACGACGTTGATGCGGTAGAACAAGTCCTCGCGGAACTTGCCCTGCTTGACCAGCTCGCGCAGCGAGACCTTCGTCGCCGCGACCACGCGGATGTTGAGCGAGCGCGTGCTCTCGCCGCCCAGACGCTCGAACTTGCGCTCTTGCAGCACGCGCAGCAGCTTGACCTGCATGGCGAGCGGCATGTCGTCGATGTCGTCGAGGAAGATCGTGCCGCCGTCGGCCAGCTCGAAGCGCCCGCGCTTCTCCTTGCGCGCGTCGGTGAACGCGCCCTTCTCGTAGCCGAACAGCTCGGCCTCGAGCAGAGTCTCGGGCAGCGCGGCGCAAGAGATCGCCACGAAGGGCTTCTCGGCGCGCGACGAGGCGGCGTGCAGCGCGCGCGCGACGCACTCCTTGCCCGAGCCGCTCTCGCCTTCGATCAACACCGTGGCGTCGGTCGGCGCCACCGTGCGGATGCGATTGAACACGCCGCGCATGGCTTCCGAGCTGCCCACGAAGCCCTTGAAGGCCGTGTGAGCCCGCAGGGTCTCGCGCAGCTCGGCGTTCTCGCGCTCGAGGCTCTTCACGCGGCCCAGCGTGGCCACCATCTGCACGATCGACTCGTTGCGGAAGGGCTTCTGGACGTAGTTCGCCGCGCCCATCCGCATCGCCTCGACGGCTTGATCGATCGTGCCGTAGCCGGTCATCAGGATCACCGGCCGCGCGGGATCGAGCTCGACCGAGCGCGCCAGCACGCTCATGCCGCCCTCGCCGGGCATGCGGATGTCGCTGAGCACGACGTCGGGATCGTGCTGCTCGAGGAGCGCGTGCGCGCTCTTGGTGTCGGGCGCGTGCAGGACTTCGTGCCCGGCTTCCTCGAGCGCGTCGCGCAGCGTGACGACGATCGTCACTTCGTCTTCGGCGAGCAGGATCTTCATCGGCTCGGCGCTGCGCGGAGACGTCGGTGAGCTCGCGCTCCGTTCGCCGACGATGCGTCCGGCGACAGCGCCGCCCGGCAGCGCGAAGAAGCGGTCCAGCACGCGAGCGGCATCGGACATGAGGACGGCGCTAGCCGCCCGTCTCCGCCGGGTCACGCACCACGACGCGGTCGCCGCCGGCGCTCGCGCCCTCGTCGAGCGCGCGCTCAGCAGCGGCCACGAGTTGGTCGAAGTACAACGTGCGCTCGTCGGAGAGGCTCGCGACACCGATCGTCACTTGGATCGGGATCTGCTTGCCGCCGGTCTCGAAGCGCAGCGCGCGCACACCCGCGACGAGGCGCGACGCGAGCACGTGCGCGCCGGGCGCATCGGTGTGCGGCGCGACGGCCATCAGCCGATCGTCGGCCAGGCGACCGAGGAAGTCACACGTGCGCGTCTCGAGCTTGAGCAGGCGCGCGACCTCGTCGAGCACCGCCTCCTTCGACTCGTAGCCGTACAAGTCGCGCAGGCTGCCCAGGCGATCGACCGCGATCACCAGCACGCTCAGCGGGTAGCGGTAGCGCTGCGCGCGGCCGAACTCCGTGCGCATCAGGTGCATGATCTGCGACAGCGAGAACAGCCCGGGGTCGGCGTCGCGGAACTGCGCGGAGCGGAAGTCGGACATGGGCGTGGAGAGGAGCGCGGGGGAGCGTGAGCGAGTGCGGCGCGTGCTGGCGAGGCCGGCTTCAGGCGCCGAAGACTCCGGCCAGTCGGTCGAAGAAGCCGTCGATGCTCCAGTCCCAGCGCAGGCGGAGCACGAACAGCGCGAGCATCACCAGCAACAGGCAGATCGAGAACACCACGAACTGCGCGATCACCATGGCGGCCATGTTCTGCGCGGCGCCCTTGAGCTTGCGTGCGCTGCCGCGCGCGGTAGCGGCCACCGGCGCCATCACGAGGTCGCGCTGCAGTCGAGTCGTGCGCTCTCCGAGCCTGACGTCGGTCAGTCCAGGCGCAGCGTTGAGGATGTCGCGCGCGCAGGCGTCGGCGTCGAATTCGCCGCGCAGGACGGCGTCCTGCCAGCGGCGCGCGACCGAGGCGTCGGCCGCTCCGATCTCGACCGCCATGCCGGCCTTGAGTCGTCGCCAGTACAACTCGTCGACGCCCGGCATCGCCGCCGGTCCTGCGGCGGCGCCGAGGCTCGCGGCCGCGGGCGCGCCGGCGTTCGCGGGGTTCGTCGAGCGGCCCCCGCTCTCGACTGTGCGCGGCTGCACAGGCGCCAGCGGCGGAGCGAGCGGAACCTCTTCGATCATCGCGCTCATCAGCCCGCCGAACTCCAGTCGCAGTCCGCGCCACAGGAGCACGTCGCCGCTCTTGAGCTCGCGTTCCTCGAAGCGCGCGCCGGCGCAGGTCGGCGGTTCGCCGAAGCCGACGAAGATCGCCTTCGGCGGTTGGTCCCAGACGTGGATCTGATCGCCTTCGACTCCGTCGGCGGGCACGTCGGACTTGGCGCCGCCGATCACGGTCAATCCGCGCTTGAGCTCGAACCTACGGCGGCTGCCGTCGCGCCCGACGAGCTCGATCCACGCTGATCCCATCGCGAAATTCATAGCGGAATCTCGCCGCTGTTGCACGCAGCAGAGCGACCGGCGGCGCGCGGGAGCGGGGAATCGAGTCCGCGCGGAGCCGCGCCGGGGCCTATACTTCGATCGGTTCTCATCCCTCCCGGCCCCCCGACTCACGCCCATCCAGCTTCCAGCCCCTTGAGACTCGGCCTCCACCAATCCGCACGCATGGAGCAGCGACTGATCCAGTCGCCGCAGATGATCCAGGCGATGCAGATCCTGCAGTTGCCTGCGATGGCGCTGGAGGAGCGCATCGAGCAGGAGCTGACCGAGAATCCGCTGCTCGAACGGGTCGAGCCGAGCGTCGAGTCCGAGGCTGCGCCGGCGCCCGAGGGGGCCGAACAGGAGGAGCGCGCCCGGCTGGAGTCGATGCTCAACGAGTTGGAGCGCTACAGCCCCGACCGCGAGCAGATGCCGCGCACGCGCTCGGGGACCTACGACGAGGACGGCGACCGCAAGCTCGAGGCGATGAACAACACGCCCGACGAGCCCAAGAACCTCGCCGAGTCGTTGATCGAGGAACTGGCCTTCAGCGAGCTCGACGAACGCGGCCGCGAGATCGCGGAGTTCGTGTTGTATTCGCTCGACGAGCGCGGCTACCTGACCATGACGCCCGAGGAGCTCGCGCGCGACTGCGGCGTGAGCGGCGCGACGGTCGACGACATCGAGCTGGCCTTGTTCGAACTGCGCCGGCTGATCCACCCCGCCCTGGGGGCGCGCGACCTGCGCGAGTGCTGGCTCCTGCAACTCGACGCCCACGGCTACCAGGACGAGCTCGTCCGCCACATCGTCGAGCAGTACCTCGAGGACGTCACCGCCAACCGACTGCCTCGCATCGCCAAGGCCACCGGCCGCTCGATGGAGGAAGTCAAAGAGGCGCTCGACATCCTGCGCGCGCTGGATCCGCGTCCGGGGGCCCGCTTCGGCGGCGCGCCGGCCGCAGCGATCCTGCCCGACGTGATGGTCGAGCTCGTCGACGGCAAGTACGAGGTCAAGGTCAGCCGCGACTGGACGCCGCGCTTGACGCTCAATCCGGCCTATCGCCAGTACCTGCGCGACGCCCGCAAGGGCGACGGCGTGCAGGAGTGGGTCAAGAAGCGCATCGAGTCCGCGCGCTGGTTCATCGACGCCGTCGCGCAGCGCCAGCGCACGCTCAAGCGCATCGCCGAGAGCATCTTCCGCCGCCAGCGCGGCTTCCTCGACGAAGGCGTGCGCGCGCTGCACCCGCTGCGCATGCAGGAAGTCGCCGACGAGGTCGGCGTGCACATCTCGACCGTCAGCCGCGCCGTGTCGGGCAAGTACGCGCAGACCCCGCGCGGCTCCTACCCGCTCAAGTACTTCTTCACCGGCGGCACGCAGAAGGAAGACGGCGAGGTCGAGAGCCAGACCGCCATCAAGCAGCGCATCGCCGAGCTGGTGGCCAAGGAAGACCGGACGAATCCGCTGTCCGACGACCAGCTCGCCGCGCTGCTCGAGCAGACCGACAAGATCAAGATCGCGCGCCGCACCGTGACCAAGTACCGCAAGGCGCTCTCGATCCCCTCGTCGAGTCAGCGCAAGGTGTTCTGAGTTCGCTGCGAGCGGCCGGGGCGACGTTGCGCCGGGCTCCGCGCGGGCCCTCTGCCTCGCGCGCGTGCTATCCTCTTCGCCCTTTTGCAGCGCCGCCTCGCGCCGCAGCTCAATCCCCTTCCTCCGCAGCGCCGGGCCGCACGGCGCTCCGCACGTATCCCGCCGAACCCTCCATGGGCGTCAAAGCCACTGAACTTCGCAAGGGCGTCGTGGTCGAGATCGACCGCGACCTGTGGGTCATCACCGAGTACATGCACCACACGCCCGGCAACCTTCGGGCGATCATCCACGTCAAGCTCCGCAGCTTGAAGAGCGGCTCCACCAAGGACCTCCGCCTGGGTTCGGGCGACGTGCTCGAAGTCGCGTACCTCGACAAGCGCAACTGCGAGTACCTCTACAAGGAGTCCAGCGGCGACTTCGTGTTCATGGACAGCGAGACGTACGAGCAGTTCAACGTCAACGCGGAGCTGATCGGCGACAAGATGGCCTACGTGAAGGAGAACACGACCTGCATCGTGACCTTCCACGGCACGAGCCCGATCGGCATCGAACTGCCCGCGGCGGTGGTGCTCGAAGTGATCGAGGCGGATCCGGCGGTGCGCGGCAACACCGCGACCAACGTCAAGAAGGACGCCGTGGTCGAGACCGGCCTCAAGATCAAGGTCCCGATCTTCATCACCAAGGGTGAGAAGGTGAAGATCCGCACCGAGGACGGCGAGTTCCTCGGACGCGTGAACGATTGATCCGCTGCGCTCGCGCGGGGAACGACGCCCTGCGCGAGCCGCCCGTCACAGCCGCCCGTCACAGTCGGCGGTGGACCTCGACGTCGAGTCGACGCGGGGTCAGGCGGACGCCGAAGGTTCGCCGCAGCTCGCACTGCTCGCGCAGGTAGCGCTCGAAGCGCGCGCGCTCGTCGGCGGGCCAGTCGCGCAGGTCCTCGCGGTTGAGCACGAACCACATCCCGCGCTCGGCGGCGCTCCAGTAGCGCAAGTCCTCCCACGAGAAGTGCGTGAGCGGCAGCAGCGCAGGCGAGTTGCGCAGCGCGCGCTCGCCGGGCGCGAGGTAGAAGCCCCCCACCGGCGCCGCCATGCCGAACACCAGGTCCTCGGCGCCGCGCGCGCGCGCGACGTAGGCGTAGGCCTCGCGCCAGCGCGGCCGATCGCCGTGCCGCACGCTGAGGTACGCGCCCAGATCGAAGGCGCCCCAGGCGAGGATCAGCAGCCCCAGCGCACGCGCGCGCCAACGCGGGCTGCGCTCGTCGTCGAGCGCCAGCGCCGCGAGAGCCGCGATCCACGGCGCGAGCACGAACACGTACTGCGCAGAGACCCGCACGACGAGCGACGCAACCACCGGCGCGCTCACCGCCACGACGAGTCCCGCCAACAGCAGTCGCATGCGCGCTGAGCCTCCGCGCAGCGCGTCCCAGGCCGCGCAAAGACACGCGAGCGCGAGCGGGACTCCCACGTAGAACCCGGTGGTCAACGCGAAGTGCGCCAGGCTCGAACCGGACTTGCGCCAGGAGTAGTCGCGCCAGACCGCGAGCAGCCACGACGACGAGGCCGCGCCGACGGCGAGCAGCAGGAGCACACCGATCCACGCGCGCGGTCGATACGGGAGCGGCTCGACGTCCGAGCGCGACAGCGAGGGCGCGGCGAGCAAGGCCAGCGCGGCCAGCGCGCCCGTGGGATGCGCGAGCGCCGAGCTCGCCGCGACGGCGAGGCCGAGCCAGTAGACCAAGGGACGCGCGAACACGAGTCCGCGCAGGCTCACTCCGGCGCCCAGCAGCGACAGCGCCAGCATCAGGGTGTAGGCGCGCGCGCTCTGCGACCAGAACCAGTGCCAGCTCGAGAGCGACAACGCCGCCGCCGCGAACCAGGCGCGGCGCGCGCCGAGGAGCGGCGCGAACGCCCACGCGGTCAGCGGCACGGTCAAAGCCCCGAGCACAGCGGCCGGCAATCGCAACCAGACCTCGTCCAGCGGCGTCCCGACGAGCTCGGCCCACGCGCGAATCAACGCCAGTCCCAGCGGGAAGTTCGTGAGGCGCTCGAGCGAGAGCGTGAACGCGTCGTGCAGCGTGAAGGCCTCGTCGATCCACAGGCTCCAGCGCGACAGGCCCACCAGCCGAAGTGCAGCGAGCGACAGAGCCAACGCAACGACCCAGCGCGTCGGAACAACCCACGCCGGCCGTTCGACGCGCTGGAATCGCCGCTCGCGGGCCGGGGCAGAGCCACTCACTCCAGGAGCCTTTCAAAGGCCGCGCGAGAAGGCAACACTTTCGAACCCCTCGGCGCCGCACCCCGCCTCTCCATGCAATCGAACGCCCGGCCGTTTCCGCGCCCCACCGCGCGCTGCGCACTCGCATCGCTCTCCTTCGCGTTGCTCGCCCTCACCAGCTCGAGCTGTGTCGAGATGCAGCGCGTTCCGGGCGTGATGCTCGCCACCACGCCGCCGGGCGCGCGCGTGATGGTCGACGGCGTCGACTCCGGCTTCGTGACTCCCTGCCACGTCGACCTCTCGCGCGAGCACCACGACGTCGATCTGGTGCTGGAGGGCTACAAGCCGGTCAGCGTGGCCATCGAGGAGGGCGGACAGACCACGCTGGTGTTCTGGGACGAGGCCTGGGTCTATCCGAACACCTGGCGCTTCCCGCTGTTCCTCAACGCGAGCGACGGCTTCTTCCCCGTGAAGATCGAGCGCTCGTACTCGCCCGCACGCATCTACGCGCCGCTCAAGCTGGCCGACGTCAAGGACACGCCGCGGCGCGGCCGCACCGGGCGCCGGCCGTGAGCGCGGCGCCGGTCGTCTTTCTCGACCGCGACGGCACCCTCATCCGCGAACGCGAGCAACCGCCGCGCTGCGCGGCGGACGTCGAGTTCCTCGCTGGCGCAGTCGAAGCCGTGGCCGAGTTGCGGCGCGCAGGCCTCGCGCTGGTGATGGTCACCAACCAGAGCGCGATCGCGCGCGGCTGGCTGCGCTACGAGGAGTTCGAAGCCGTCCAGGCCGCCGTGCGCGAAGCCCTCGCGCGACAGGGCGTGAGGCTCGACGCGACGTATTTCTGCCCGCACCACCCCAGCGCGGGATTCGCGCCGTACCGACGGAACTGCGAGTGCCGCAAGCCGGGCGACGCGCTCTTGCGCCGGGCCGCGCAGGAGCTCGACCTCGATCTCGCGCGCTCGTGGATGATCGGCGACGCCGTGCGCGATCTGCAGGCCGGCCAACGCGTCGGCGCGCGCGGCATTCTGGTGGCGACGGGCAAGGGTGAGCGCGAGGCGGCGCGGCTCGACCCCGCGGCGCGTTCCGAAGTGCGCTTCGCAGCCGATCTCCGCGCTGCGGCAAGCGTCGTGCTCGAAGAGCTGAACGGCGCCCGCGCGCCTCAGGGCAGGTAGCGCGCCAGCTCGCTCGAGAGCGCCATCGAGACCGGCAGCGGCAGTCGCGCCCAGGTGTCGCGCAACCACTTGGTCTTGGGGTTCGAGGGGTTGAGCGACGGGAGCGCCCGGTCGCGCACCAGGTGGAAGCGGTACTCGAGATCGCGCGGTGCGAAGCCCTGGTGCTCCTTGAACTGGAACGCGCCCGAGTCCTTGCGGCTGCGGCCGAAGTCGAAGCGTTCGAGACCCGCGGCCACGCTCCACTCCTGCAGCGCCATGTACATGAAGTTGCTCGCGCTCCACTGACGGTCGGCGCCCTCGACCGCGCCGGAGTAGTACGCGAGAAGCTCCTTGCGCCACACGAAGCTCATCACCGCGGCGATCACTTCGCTGCCCTTGTGCACGGCGTGGATGCGCACGGCGTCGCCGAACTCCTTGCGCAGTCGCCAGAAGAACGCGTGCGGCAGGCCGGGCGAGCCGAGCGAGCGCTTGTTGCGGTGGAAGAGCTTGTAGAAGTCCTCGAAGTACCAGATGCCTTCGGTCAGCGTCAGGCCGTGCTTCTCGCGCGCCTTGCGCGCTTCGGCCCGCGACTTCTTGGGCATGCGCGCGAGCACTTCCTCGGGCTTGGACGGCAGGTCGGAGATGAACGTCGCGTACAGCCCCGAGGGCGTGAGCTCGACCGTCGGCGCGCTCTGACAACGCAACTCGAGGCGGCTGGCGCGTTCGCGCTCGGCCTGCGCCATCGCCGCGCGAACCAGGGCCTCCTCGACGGCCGCGTCTTCGCCCACCGGTCCTCCGTAGACCGCGTACGGCATCGAGATCAGCGCACGGCGCGTGATCAGTCCTGGCGCGCGCATCATCGGCAGAACGCCGACGATCCGTCCGTCGCGACGCGCCACCAGGTCGGCGGGCTCGTGTTCGAGCACGCTCTCGACCACGCGCCGCCATCCGGCGAGGTGGAAGAACGTCGCGCGCGGGTGGGCGCGCACGAACTCGTCGCGAGCGTCGTCCTCCCCGGGCGCCAGCGCTGCGATCTCGAGGCCGGCGTCGGCGCGTGAAGGTTCGTCGGTCGGCGACATGGCGCGCTCAGCGAGCCTCTCCGCCGCCGTCGTCGTCCCAGCGGCGCTCGATGCGGTACTCGCGCAGGTTGCGCGCCTGCGTGTAGATGATGATCTCGCCGACGAGTCCGAAGCCGATCACCTGAACGCCGAGCACGAACAGCATCAGCGCGAGCAGGAACAGCGGGCGGTTCTGGAGGCCCGCGTTGTAGGCGAACTTCTGGTAGATCACGCCGGCGAGCAGGCCGCCGCCGAAGACCGTCAGCACCAAACCGACCGAGCCGAAGAAGCGCAGCGGCTTGAGCGTGAAGCGCGTGAGGAACACGACGCCCACCACGTCGAGGAAGCGGCGGATGTACACGCCCACGCCGAAGAAGCCGGCCTTGCCCCACTCCTTGAGGTGGCGCACCGGGGTCTCGACGACGCGGAAGCCCTGGCGCTGCGCGATCAACGGCAGGAAGCGGTACATGTCGCCGTACACCGTCACGTCCGCCAGCACCTCGCGCTTGAACACACGCAAGTAGCAGTTGAGGTCGTGGAACTGGCCGCCGTTGATCTTGCGCATCAGCCAGTTGAAGCTGGCCGACTGCAAGCGGTTGAGCCAGGGATCGACGCGCGGCTTGCGCCACGGCACGACCATGTCGGCTCCCGCGTCGACGGCGGCGAGCATGCGCGCCAACTCGACGGGGTCGATCTGCACGTACTGCGGCGAGGTGACGAGGATCCGTCCTCCCGACACTTCCGCGCCGGCCGAGAGGCACACCGACTCGCCGAAGGGCTTCTCGAAGGCCACGGTGAGGATGCGCTCGCCGAAGCGCGCGCGCAGGTCCTCGGCCTTGCGCCAGGCGTCGCCGCGCACGCCGTCGAACACGAGCGCGAACTCCCAGTCCTTGCCCAGGCGGATGAGCTGCTCCGACAAGCTCGCGACCACCGAGTCGATCTCGGCGTGCGGCGACGTGATCGGCAGAACGACGGTCACGTCGCGTTCGCGCGGCGACGTCGCGCCCGGTGTGAACGGGGGCGCGGGGGCGTGCGGGCGCGTCGGATCGGGGGACGACACGGGGCGTTCCTAGCGGCGATTGACCAACGAGTCGAGCACGCTGCGGCGGTGGAAGCCGCTGGCGATGACGACGAGTTCGGAGAGCAGTCCCAGCAGCACGAAGTGCACGGCCGGGAGCAGGAAGAGCATGAAGGCGGTGACCGAGTACTGCGGCCACTCCTCGATCAAGTCGAAGTCCTCGTAGTCGAACACGCCGGCCATCAGCACCACGAGCGCGAGCGCGGCGAAGGGCAGCGAGAACAGACCGAAGTAGTGCAGCGGTCGGTGCGCGAACTGGCTGATCAACTTGATCACGAACAGGTCGAGCAGCACGCGCAGCGCGCGCTCCAGCCCGTACTTGCTCGAGCCGAAGCGACGCGCGCGGTGGTTCACCACGATCTCCGCCACGCGCGCGCCGCTGCCGCGCGACATGGCGGGCAGGAAGCGGTGCTGCTCGGCGTAGATCGGCAGGTTCTTGACGAGTTGCGAGCGGAAGGCCTTGAGCGTGCAGCCCGTGTCGTGGATCGGAGTGTCGGTCACCCACGCGATCAGGCGATTGGCGACCTGCGAGGGCGCGCGCCGCAGCACGAAGCCGTCTTTGCGTTGCTTGCGCCAGCCCGCGACGATGTCGAAGCCCTCGTCCATCTTGTCCAGCATGCGCGGGATGTCCGCCGGATCGTTCTGCAGGTCGCCGTCGAGCGTGACGACCACGCGCCCGCGCGCGCGCTCGAACCCGGCGGACATGGCCGCCGTCTGGCCGTAGTTGCGCCGGAAGTGCAGGACCTTGACCCGCGGGTCGCGCTGGCGCAGTTCGAGCATCTTGGCCAGGCTCGTGTCGGTCGAATGGTCGTCGACCAGGATCAGCTCGAACGAGCGCCCGGCGCCGTCGAGCGCCGCCCGCACCTCCTCGTACAGGATGGGCAGGCTGTCTTCCTCGTTGAAGACCGGCACGACGATGGAGAGCTCCAGGGGCGACGACATGTTGCGGGGCGAAGAGGCTACTGAAGTGCGAGGCGCAGGCCAGCGCCTTCGCCCGCCGCCGAGCGGCTGGCCGCGCGACTCGGCCCGGACGAGGCCGGGCGTCGGGCGCCGTGCTCCGCCCGCTTGCCCGCACGCCGACTCGCGTTACGATCGCGCCCGAGGGGCATGTGAACGGCGTCGAAGACACGCCGGGCGCGGGACAGTCGTCCCCGCTCGGTTCGCAGCGAGCCGGGGAGTTCGTCGGAAGGCTGTGGCTCGCTCCGGGACCGCGCGCCCTTGAACTCGCCGCCGTCCTCGAGGCGCTCGCTCCGGGCAGCACCGTCGCACTGGCCGACCTCTACGATCTGCCCCAGACGCCGATCGCGACGACCGGCGCCGACACGTTGGTGGTGGATGCAGACCATCTCGCGCTCGAGGACATCGGCTGGATTCGCCGCCAGCTAGCGCTCGGACGCCTCGGCGGGGTCGTCGCCGTGGGAATCGATCCGGGCGCGAGCGTCGCCCGGGCCCTGCGCAGCCTGCCGCACGCGCGCTGGGCGCCGTCGCCGCCCGACCTGGACGAGCTCAAGCGCTGGCTGCCGCGCGGGGCGGGCCAGAGCCCGATCGCCGGACCGACCAGCGCAGCGCGCGAGTCCGCATCCGCGACTTCGCTCCCGACGCGCGCACCGAGCGCCGAGTCGAGCGCCGAGTCGAGCTCCCAGTCGAGCACCGAGTCCAGCGCCGCACGCTTCGCAGCCGCTCAGCCGAGCGCGCAAGCCCCGGCGTCGAGCGCTCACGGCGACGCGGAGCGCGCGGCCCTCACGCTCGGCCGCGATCAGGTCGCGGTGCTCGCGGACATCTCTCAGCGGCTCGAGCTGGCCTTCTTCGCGCTGCGCGAAGCGGGCCGCGGTCACCCGGCGGAACTCGAAGCCGCGCAAGTCGAGTTGCGTCGCCTGCTGCGCTTCACGCGCAGCCTCGCCTGCCTGGCGGCGCCGCCTCCGCGCGGCGACGACGAGTTCGACGTCGCCGGCCTGTTGGAAGAGCTGCTCGCGACGCTCACCTTGCGCGGCCGCAAGGGTCCGCGCTTCCAGCCCACGTCGGGATCTGGCGGCCGTCCCTCCGTCGAGTTCGTCGCGCGCGCCGACCGCGCGGCCGTCACCATGGCGCTCGAGACGGTGCTCACGCTCGCGCGCTTGTGCTCGTCGGGCGGCGACACGGTGCGCGTCTCGTACGCCCCCATCAACGGCAGCGCGCTGGCGATCGCGGTCGACTTCCCCGCGGGCCCGCTGCACGACATCGAGCCGCGCCGCGTGCTCGACGCCGGAGTGTTGCGCGAGCGACTTCCGGAACTCGACCCCAGCGAACTCGCTGCGGCGACGGCGATCCTGCACAGCCAGGGCGGAGTCCTCGAGTTCGCGGCCGCCGGCGAAGGACAGCTCAGCGCGCGACTGCGCCTGCCGCTCGAACGCACCTACCAGCGCGCCAAGTCCGGAGCGGCTCCGGCGGGCTCGAGTGGCGCGTCGGTGAGCGTCCAGAGCGGCGGCCAAGCGGGCAGCCCGGACCTGTTGCGACCGGTCGAGCCCACGGCAGCCCGCCATGCGGCTCGCCCCGCCGCCGGCGAGGGCCCGTCTGCGTCCGACGCGCCCGCGCGCCCGGCGCGAGGCAGCTCGCGCGGCGACGATCCGTTCGCCTGAGCGGCGCGCGGAACGCTGTCGGGGAGCGACGCTGGACGGCGCGGCCGCGGCGCGCCTCACCGCGACCGAGACGCGTAGCGCGAGACGGTTGTCGGAAGAAACTTCCGGCGCTGCGGCGAGCCCTCCGTCGAGCGCTGCGCCGAGCGCGACGTGGGAAGTCTGCGACGCGCGCGTGAAGCTCGCAGCCGCGCTGTGTCGAAGAATCGCTACGTGTCCGATTCCGTCGACAACCCTGCGCCGCAGGCCGCGCTGGCGCTCGAGCCCGGGCGCGAGCTCGACGAGCTCGAACGCGAGTTCGGCGCGCGCGGCTGGACCTGGCGCAATGCCGAGAGCCTCGAGGAGTGCTCGGACGCGCAGGTGGCGGTCGTCGACAGTCGCTGGGCCACGCCCGACGAGCTGCGGAGCTTCGCCGCCGCGCCGGATCACCCGCCGGTCATCGTGCTCGCGAGCTTCGGCAGCGTGCGCGACGCGCTGGAGTCGGTGCGCGCGGGAGCGTGCGACTACCTGGCCCGCCCGATCAGCGTCGATCAGATCCTGTTCGCCGTCGACCGCGCCCTCGCGCAGCGCGCGCTGCGCCACGAGAACCAGGTGCTGCGCCGCTCGCTCGAGGAGCGCGTCGAACTCGGGGCGCTCTCGTCGAAGGACGAGCGCATGCGGCGCGTCGCGGAAGTCGTCAGCTCCATCGCCGACACGCGCGCCAGCGTGCTGATCCACGGCGAGAGCGGCGTGGGCAAGAGCGCGCTCGCGCGTGCGATCCATGCGCGCTCGTCGCGCGCGCCCAAACCGTTCGTGGTGGTCGACTGCGGCGCGATCCCGGGCACGCTGCTCGAGAGCACGCTGTTCGGCCACGTGCGCGGCGCCTTCACCGGCGCTCAGCGCGACAAGCCCGGCATGATCGAGGCCGCGGACGGCGGCACGCTGTTCCTCGACGAGATCGGCAACGCTCCGCTCGAGCTGCAGGCGCGTCTGCTGCGCGTCGTGCAGGAGCGCGTCTTCGAGCGCGTCGGCGAGACGCGCACGCGCAGCGTCGACGTGCGCTGGATCGCGGCCACGCACCGCGACCTGCGCGAGGAGAGCCGCGCCGGGCGCTTCCGCGAAGACCTGTACTGGCGCTTGAACGTGGTGAGCATCGAACTGCCTCCGCTGCGCGAGCGCGCGGGCGACATCCCGCTCCTCGCGCAGACCTTCGTGGAGCGCTTCGCGGCCGAGCACCGCCGCAACGTCACGGGCATCGATCCGTCGGCGGCGCGGGCGCTGGCGGCGTACGCGTGGCCCGGCAACGTGCGCGAGTTGGAGCACGTGCTCGAGCGCGCGGTGCTCCTCTCGCGCGGCTCGGCTCTGACGCTCGGCGACCTCGGCCCCGAAGTGGCTCGGGCTGCGCCTGCCGCGCCCGCGCCCGAACTCGACCTCGGCGCGCCGCGCGAGTTGAAGGCCGCGCTGGCCGAGCCGGAGCGGCGGTTGATCGAGGAGGCGCTGTCGGCCTGCGGCGGCAGTCGACAGGACGCGGCCAAGCTCCTCGGCATCAACCGCACGACGCTGTTCAACAAGATGCGCCGGCACGGACTGACCGACTTCCCGCGCGCGGCCCGTGGCGCGCGGCGAACCGCTCGCGGCGCATGAACGGCGCATCGCGAACCCCGCGCGCCGCGTCTGGACTTCGCGCGGCGCGACCGACAGGCTACTGCGCGAGCGGCCGCCACGTCGCCCGCGTCGCGCGCGACGACGGAGACCTGTCGAACTGCTCGCGCCAGCGCTCCGTTCGCCGCTCCACGGCCCGTCGAGGTCACCCACCGCTCGACACCGGACCGGCGGCGTGAGCGCCGCGCCGCGCCCCCTCGACCATGCGATTTCTCTACTGGCTGTACGCGCTCGCTGCGTTCGCGCTGTGCGTGTTCCTGTTCGTGCACGTGCGGCGCGCCGAGGGCGCCGACCCGCGCGCGCTGCTCGAACACGCGCGCACCTCGATGCGCGGTCCGGACCTCGATCTGGTGCAAGCCGGTCACGACCTGGAGTCCGCCCTCGCAGCCGCCGAGCGCGCCGCCGACCGGCCGCTGATCGAGGAGGTGCTGCTCGAGCGGGCGCAGCTCGCGCGCCAGACCAACGCGCTCGCGCGCGCCAAGGCCGATCTCGAGTACGTGCTGGCGCACCACCGCCCCAAGTCGCCGGCGATCGAGTCGATGCTGGCGGGCGTGCTGCTCGACAGCGGCGAGGTGGAGCTCGCGCTCGCACGCGCGGACGGCGTGCTCGAGCGCGACCGCAATCAACCCGAGGCCTGGGGCGTCCGCGCCGAAGCGCTGCTGGCGCTCGCCGCTCGTCACATCTCCGAATGCGTGCGCGTCGCCGGCGTGAGCGTGGCCGAGTCGGGGCTGGGCTCGACCGAGGCGTTGATGCGGCGCATCGCGGCGCGGCCGCTGACCGACCCGACGCGGCTGCGGCTGGCGCGCGAGCTGTACGAGCGCTTCCCGGCGGCCGACAAGGAGCTCGCGCGCGAGGTTCAAACGCGCCTGGACGACGCCAGCGGACTGCTCTCGGCGACGCCCGAGGCGCTGGCGCAGTCGTTTCGCGGGGGCGTGCGTCCCAAGGCGCTCACGGAGTACATCCGCACGCTGCACGACGCGGGCGAGAGCGAAGCGGCCGCAGACCTGGGCTTGGTCGCGATGTCGCTGCCGCAGTACCTCAGCCACGGCCCGCTCCTGCGCCTGATGCTGGAGGTGCTCCAGTCCAGCGGACGCTCCGGCGCGGTCCCTGAGTTGATCGACCCCAAGTCCGCGCGCCGCACCGGACTCGACAGCGAGTTCTTCACGAGCTGGGCGCGCGCGCTCGTTCAGCTCGAGGACTGGCCGACCGTGATGGTCGCGGGACAGATGCTGCGCCTGTCGGACGTCCCCGAGACGCGCTCGCTCGGCGCGTGGTGCATCGCCATGTCGCTCGCGCGTCGCGAGCGCTGGACCGAGGCGACGCCGATGCTGCGCCGCCTGCTGCAGTCGAACACTCCCGAGCCGCTGAAGAACGCCACCACGATGACGTGGCTCGCGCTCGCAGACGGCGCGCGCGCCGGAGGTTCGGCGCCCGAGGAGGCCTCCGCGATCGAGCGCGCCCTGGCGGCGGCCTCGCCCGATTTCGACTCCGCGGGAGCGCTGCACCTGCGCCTCGCCGAGCTCGAACTCGCCAAGCCGCAGCCCAATCGCGGGCGCGCGCTGGACGGACTCTCGCGCGCCATGTCGCTGATGCCCGAGCGCGCAGCGGAGCTCGAGCCGCGCTGGCGCGAGCTGGGCGAAGCGATCGCCAAGTCGCGCAATTTCGACGTCGCGCGCGAATGCGGCGAGCTCGAGCGCGTCAATCGGCTGGCGCCGGAGGCGATGCGGTTGAGCTTCGAGTTCGTCGCCATGGCGGAGCACCAGCTCGGCGAAGGTCGACTCGCCTCCGCGCTGGCGCTGGCGCTGCGCGCGCTCGAGCAGCACCCGCGCCTTCCGCCCGCGCTGCGCGTGGCGAGCGACGCCGCGGTCGGTCTGGAGGCCTGGGATCAGGCCGTGCGCCTGTTGCGCGATCGCATCGAGATCGAGGGTCCCACGCCGACGCTGATCGCAGCGCTCGCGAGCGCTCCCGAAGAGTCGCTCGGTCCCGAGCGCGCGCGCGAACTCGTGCGCCTCGATCCGTCCGGACTGGGACGGCGCTGGAGCGCGGAAGAACTGCGCCGCCGCGGAGAGATCCAGCTCGCGATCGCCAGCCTCGAGCGCATCGCTCAGAGCGCGCGCACCGACTCCGATCGCCTGCTGCTCGCGGAGCTGCACTTCGAGAGTCGCGACTACGAACGCGCGCAACGCGAGCTGACCGGACTCACCGCGGACGCCAAGGTGCTCGCGAACGCCGCGCCGCTGATGCTCTCGATCGCCGCGCGCACGGGCGCGGCCAAGCACGCCGAGCGCATCCTCAAGCTGCTCGACGCCAAGGTGGAGCTCGACTCGGCGCGCTTCCTCGAGGCCGTGGACGAGTTGCTCGCGCACGGTCTGGTCGACGTCGCCGCGCTGGCCTGCGACAAGCTGGACCAGCGCATCAAGTGGCGCTCGCCCGCGGCGCACCTGCGCCTGGCGCAGTGCGCGCTGCTCGTCGGCGAAGCCGCCGAAGCCAACGAAGCGCTCGACCGCGCGATGGCGTACGACGAGAGCGGCAGCAGCGAGCTGGGCCGTCTGATCGCCGCCGTCGAGCAACGGCGCTGGGGCGACTGCCCCAAGCTGCATGCGGAGCTGCTCGCCACCGAGTACCAACCCACGGGCCTGCAGTTCGTCGCGCTCGCAGCGCTGGGCGAGCGGCTGGCCGATGCGCGCATCGTGCTGCGCTCGGAGATCGAACAGCGTCGAGTCGAAGAGGGCGTTCCGCAGAGCGCGCCGCCGACGCCGCTCGAGGCCATGCTCGAATCCGCGCTCGACGCGCTCGAGCGCCCGACCGCAGCGCTGGCGGATCCCGAGCAAGGGTTCGGCGTGCTGCCGGCGAGCGCGGTGCAGCGCGACCCGCGGCCGTTGCTCGCGCGACTGGCGGCGCTCGACGATCCCGACTGGGCCGCGTGGGCCGTGGCCGACCTCTCGCGCCAAGCCCCGCCCGCCCGCGGCGCGCTGTGGCCCACGTACCTCGCGGCGCGCGGCGCTGCGTGGCTGGGCGCCGACGACCTCGCGGAGCGACTCGCGCGCTCGCTGACGACGACCTGGCCCACCTTCGCGCCGGCCTGGGACGTCGCGATCTCGTCGCTGATCGCGCGCGTGCGCGCGGAGGACGATCCGCGCGTGCTCGAGCTGCTCGACGCTCGGCGCGCGGCGCTGCGCTCGGGACAGTTCGCGCCGGCCGACTCGAACCTGCTCGACGCGCGCCTCGCGCGCCTGCGCGGCGACTGGGACGGGGCCGCGCGCTCCATCGAGAGCGCCTTCCAATCAGACCCGCGCCGCGCGGACGTGCTGCTCGAGCGCGGACGCATCGCGCGCGAACGCAAGCAGATGGGCCTGGCGGTCGAGAGCCTGCGACTGCACCTCGAGCTGCCCGGACTCCCGCCGGCGCCCGAGCTGCTGCGCGAGTTCTGCGCCACGCTCGAGAGCGCGCGCGCGCAGCTCGGCGCGCCGTTCGAAACGGTGCGCAAGCAGCAGTTCGAGTTCCTGCTCGAGCGCTTCGGCCAGGACCCCTGGGTGCGGCTGGAGAACACGCGCTGGAGCTGGCCGCTCGAAGGCGGCACGGATCCGTGGGTCGCCGAGCACGCCGTCACCGAACTCGAGCGCCTGCGCGAGCAGTTGCCCGAGGGACTCGAGGTCGTGCAGCCCGGCGTCACCGTGCGCTGGGCCGAGTACTACGCGCGGCTCGATCCGGCGCGCGCGCTCGAGCTGGTCGAGAGCGAACTCGCGTGGTCGCCGCACGTGCCCGAGCTGTGGCGCGCGCGCGGACGGTACGCCGCCGAGCTGCGCCGCGACGAGCTGGCGCTCGAGTCCCTGCACATCGCGTTGGAGATCGCGCCCGAACCCGTCGCCGCGCGCGCGTTGGTCGACCTCTCCTCGCGCCGCGGCGCAAGCGCGCAAGAGCTCGAGCGACTGATCGAGCGCGTCGGCGGACTGGTGGGCCTGCCCAAGAACGACCCGGCGTTCCGCCTCGCGATCGCCCGCTCGCTGGCGACCCAGCAACGCGCCAAGCTCGCCGGCGCCGTGACCACTCTGGCGGACCTGTGGGAGAGCGCCAGCGCCCAGAAGCAGCGCGACGAGAGCTGGCGCGCGATCGGTCAGCTCTACGGCGTGGCGCTGTGCCGACGCGCGAACGGCGCCGATGCGGGCAAGGCCCTCGAAGTGTTCAACACGCTCGCCCCGACCGTCTCCGATCCGCTCGGCGCAAGCGTGCTCGCCACGCTGCGCAGTCTCGCGGCCGCGCTGCGCGTGCGCGGTTGATGCGAGCGCGCGACGCTGCGATCAGCGCGTCGTGACCAGCGCGGACTCGTTCGCCGCGACGACTTCCGCCATGGTGGCGAAGCGCATGCGCTCGAGCAGCGCTTCGAGGCGCGGCAGCGTGCGGTCGAGGTTCAAGTAGTGCCGCCAACGCTTGAACGGCGGCGCCGGGCAGCGCGGCTGGTCGGGGTCGAACTCCCAGGGGTGCAGGTACAGCGCGACCGGTCGGCCGCGTTGCTCGAGCCGCGCCGCCAGCGCGCGCGTGACGGCGCCGGGCAGGAGTCGGAAGTACCCGCCGCCGCCGAAGGGCCAGTTGCGGCCGAGCCAGGGATAGGTCGAGACCGGGAACTCGACGATCGAGCCGCGCGCGAGCGCGACGCGCGAGAGGCCCGGCTCGAAGCCCGGCACCCCGTACACCGGGTGACGCACGGGATGCACGCTCGAGTCGTAGCGGTAGCCGCGCTCGACGAGCACGTCGAAGGCCCACCAGGTGCGGCGCGTCAACGTGAAGGTCGAAGCGCGAAAGCCCTGCGGACGCGGCGCGCCAGCCGCCATCAACGCCTGCTCGGTGCGCTCGAGATCGCGGTGCAGCGACTGCGGGTCGAGATCCTGCAGGAACAGGTGCTCGTAGCCGTGGCTGGCGATCTCGTGGCCCGCGTCGAGGCAACGTCGCACCAGGTGCGGGTGGCGCTCGGCGATCCAGCCCAGGAAGAAGAACGTGGCGCGCGAACGATGGCGCTCCAGCGCGCCGAGGATCGCGTTCATGCCGACCTCGATGCGCGGCGCGACCGACTCCCAGTCGTCGCGCGCGAAGTGCCCGCGCAGGTTAGCGACCTGGAAGTACTCCTCCACGTCGAACGACAGCGCGTTCAACGGCGTCGCGCTCAAGCGCCGCCTCCGTGCTTGCGCGCCGTGCAGTAGACGCCGAACGCGAGGCGGTGCGCGCTGCGCTTGTTCACCAGGAAGCGGTCGAGGAACTTCGCGGG
Source organism: uncultured Planctomycetia bacterium (assembly GCA_938003765.1). Lineage (GTDB taxonomy): Bacteria > Planctomycetota > UBA1135 > UBA1135 > WYBT01. The sequence continues at coordinate 63,475 of CALKYE010000072.1, read as the reverse complement.
CCACAGGAGCACCGAGAAGAACAGGAACACCGCGGTGTTGGCGAGCTTGGCGAGCACGTTCGCGCCTTCGAACCACAGCGACGCGTAGTACGTCCACAGCGTGATCAGCGTGACGGTGGGACCGATGTGGACGCCCGCGCGCTGCGGCTCGAGGCCCGCGCGGCGCATGAGCCGCGAGAGCCCGTCGAGAGTGACGCGCCGGCAGTCGATCGGATCGTCGTGGTACTGCTGGAGGAACGGGACCTCCATGTGCGCGACGCCGCCGGGCTTGAGCACGCGTTCGACCTCGGCCAACAGCGCGCGCTCGTCCTCGACGTGCTCGATCAGTCCGGTGCCGATCACCAGATCGAGCGAACCGTCGCGGAACGGCAGGCGCTGCACGTCGCCGAGCACGTTCGTGCCGGGGAAGGGCACGAAGTCGACGCACAGGACGTCGTCGCGCAGTTTGCGGCCGCCTGCGCCCAGGTCGACGATGCGCGCGCCGCGCGGCTGCGAGAGGACCAGGGCCTCGACCTGCGGACGAACCTGCCAGGTCAGGCTCGGGAAGAAGCGTTGGTAGTTGGTCTTTCCCCAGGGCATGGCGAGTCCCCCATCATGCCTGCTCGCGGGCGCGGTTGCTCTTGCGGCCCAGGCCCGCGCCCAGATCTCGCGCGGCTTCGACCACGCGTCGCGCATTGCCGATCCAGGTGAAGTCGCGCTCGAGCAACGTGGCGCGCGCGCGGGCGCCCAGACGCTCGCGCAGGCGCACGTCTCCGACCAGGCGCGCCAGCGCGCGCTGCAAGCTCGCGCCATCGCCCGCTTGGACCAGCAGCGCCTCGACGTCGTCGCGCAGCACCTCGCGCAGGTTGGGCTGGTCCGGCGCGACGGCGGGTAGAGCGGCGGCCATGTACTCGAACAGCTTGAGCGGCGAGGCGTAGGGATTGATCGCAGGCACCAGCGCCACGTCGAAGGCGGGCAGGAGCTGCGGAATCCGCGCGTGCGGTCGCGGACCGCAGAACAGCACGCGTCCGCTCAGGCCCAGGCGCTCGCACTGACTCACGAGCGACTCGTGCGCCGGACCTTCGCCGACGATGACGAGGCGCGCGCGCGACAGCTCGGGCGTGGCGAGCGCGTCGAGCACCAGGTCGAGCCGGTGCCAGTCGCGGTAGTAGCCCACGAACCCGAGCACGACCTCGTCCTCGCGCTCCGGGCCGAGCCCGAGATCGTCGCGCGCGGCCGCGCGCACGCTCGCGCGGTCGGGGTACTCGTAGCGCTCGGGGTCGACGCCGTTCTGCGTCACGATCAGGCGCTCGGGCGCGACGCCGAGACCGACCAGGATCTCGCCCAGCGCCTCGGTCACCACGCACACGCGGTCGGCGCTCGCGAAGATCCAGTTCTCGAGGCGCGCTGCGGTGCGCGGAAACGACAGCCCGCGCGTCTTGGACAGCTCGAGGACCATCGGAGAGTTGACCTCGAGGATCAGGGGCAATCCGAGGCGTCGCGCCGCGAGCACGCCGGCGGCGTTCCCGAAGGCGTAGCGCTCGTAGATGAAGTCCACGCGGTGCTCGCGCGCCGCGGCGACGATCTTCGGTCGACCGACGGAGGTGTACGCGTACTCGGCGAGTTCGCGCGCGAAGCGCGGAAGGCGCGTGAGAGCACGCCAAGCCGGCGCGCGCTGCGGAGCGCTGGCTTGCGGCGCCGACGTCGCGCGCTGGACCAGGCTGACCTCGAACACCTGGTGACCGAGTTGCTCGAACGCGCGCTGCAGCGAGCGGATGTGGACCGCCTGGCCGTCCTCCGCCTGCGTGCGATGGTGGTAGAGAATCCTCATCGCGCCGGGCCCCCTCGCGCAGCGATGGCGCGCTCGAGCAGCGCCTCGAGCGCCGAGCACGCGCCGTCCCAGCTCCAGCGCTCGGCGAGCGCTCGCAGCTTGTGCGGCTCGCGCGCGGAAGCGAGCAGCGCGTTCAACTGCGCGGCGAGCGCCTGCGGATCGCGCGACGTCGCGAGCATGCGCGGGTCGGACTCGAGCAACTCGCGCGTGCCGCCGGCGTCGGTGGCGAGCACGGGCAAGCCGCTCGAGAGCGCCTCGAGCACGACGTTCGGACGTCCTTCGCGCGTCGACGTGAGCAGCAGCGCGTCGGCGGCGCAGTACCAGTGCGCGAGCTGCTCGGGCGCGGCCTCGCCGATCAACTGCGCGCGCTGCTCGAGCCCGGCCTGCGCGATCTTGGCGCGCAACTCGGCCTCGAGCGGCCCGCGACCGATGAACACCAGCTTCGCCGGCGCTTGCGCAGCTCCGCACGCGCGCGCGAAGACTTCGAGCGCGAGCAGCGGATCCTTGCGCTCGATCAGGTGCCCCACCACGAGCACGACGCGCGGCTCGAGCGGCAAGCCGAGCTCTCGACGCGCCTGCGCAGCATCGCGCGGGCGGAACAGCTCGCCATCGACGCCGTTGGCGACCAGCACGCCGCGCGGCTCGCCGGCGAGCTCGTCCATCGCACGCACGAGGTGTTCGGAGACCGCGCACCACGCGCCTGCGCTGCGCAGCGCGTCGGCGAGGACAGCGCGCAATTGCGGGAGCTCCGCGACGGCGAGCACGTCGCTGCCGCGCCCCGAGATCACCAGCGGCCAGCCGCGTCGCGCGCACTCCGTCGCCGCGGCCGCCGCAGGCCAGGCGTAATCGGCGACGAGCACGTCGAAGCGTTCTCCCGACTCCAGGCGCGCGAGTCCGGCGCTCGCGAACGCGCGTGCGTTGCCCAGAGCGCGACGCGGAAGGTGCGCGTAGCGCGGCCGCTCGATTCCGATGCCAGCGCGCTCCTCGCGCTCCTGCATGGCGCGCAACTCGCGCCAGTGCGCCGGCCCGAACGGCGGCGCCCACGGCAGCGGATGCACGACGCGCACGCTGTGGCCGCGGCGCTTCATCGCGTTCCAGCGTCGCTGCGCGAACACGCCTTCGTTCGGCCGTTCGCGACTGGGGAACAGCGACGTGAGCACGGCGATCCTCATGCGCCCAGGGAACGCACGCCGTGGCGGCGGCGCCAGTGCTCGAGCACGAGCAGGCTCCACAACAGGCGCCCGTGGTCGCGCGCGCCCGCGGTGTGCTCGGACAACCGTTGCGCGAGGACTTCGCGACGGAACCACTCCTCGGGCAGCGTCGAGAGCGCGTCCGCCACCGCGCCGCGGAGCGGGCCGGCGATCCAGCGTTTGAGCGGCGTGTCGAAGCCGCGCTTGCGGCCGTCGAGGATCTCGGGCGGAACGCGTGAGCGGAGGGCTTCACGCAACGCATGCTTTCCGCGCGCGCCACGCACTTTGTCGCGCGCGGGCAGCGGCGCGAAGCGTTCGACGAAGCGGTGGTCGAGCAGCGGCGGCCGCACCTCGAGCGAGACGCCCATCGAGGCGCGGTCGGCCTTGGCCAGGATCTGGTCGGGCAGGTAGGTGTGGAAGTCGGCGTACTGCGCGCGGTAGAGCGGATCGTCGACCTCGGGGCGCGCGTAGAAGCGCTCGAAGTGCTGGAACGGATCGTGCTCGCGCAGTCGCTGCGCAACGTCCGGCGCGAGCAACTCGAGCGCGCTCTCGCGGTCGAGCTGCGTCACGCTGCGCCAGTAGGCCTGCGCGGGCGAGCGCCCGAGGTTGGTGAGGAACGTGCGCGCGCGCAGGAAGCGCGGCGCCCAGTCCAGCTTGGGATAGTGCGCGCCGATCGAGGCCGCGGTCGAGACACCCGCGCGGCCCAGGCGCTTGCGCAGGCGATTCTCGGCGAGATCGTGCACGTAGCGGCGGTAGCCCGCGAAGACCTCGTCGCCGCCGTCACCGGAGAGCGCAACGGTCACGTGCTCGCGCGCCATCTTCGACACGAGGTACGTCGGCACCGTCGAGGGGTCGGCCAGCGGCTCGTCGTAGAGCCACGGCAGCACGTCGGTCGCGAGCTTGGGGTCGGGCTCGAGCACTTGCGTGTGATGCACGGCGCCCAGGCGTTGCGCGGTGGCGCGCGCGAGGTCGAGCTCGTCGAAGTCGCGTTCGCGGAAGCCCACCGAGCAGGCGACGACGCTGTGCGACGAGCGCGCGGCCATCGAGGTCACGACGGCCGTGCTGTCGATTCCGCCCGAGAGGAACGCGCCGAGCGGAACGTCCGAGACCATGTGCTCGGCGACGACCGTGTCGAGCTGAGCGAGGATCTCCTCGGCGCTCGCGCTCGAGGAGTGTCGTTCGGTCGGCAGGTCCCAGTAGCGCCGGATCTGCGGCGCCTCGCCGGGACGCCAGGACAGCGTGCTCGCCGGCGGCAGGCGCTGCACGCCGCACCAAGCGCTGTCGTCGCCGCCGACGTAGCCTTGCACGAGGTAGTCGAGCAGCTTCTCGGGCCGCAGCTCGCGCGGCGTGCTGCCCCACTCGAGGATCGCCTTCACCTCGCTGGCCCACACCAGGCCCTCGGCCGTGCGCGCGAAGTACATCGGCTTGATGCCCAGCCGATCGCGCCCGAGCAGCACTCGCGGACGACGCGGATCGCGTCGGTCGACGAGCGCGAAGGCGTACATGCCGACGAGGAACTCGGCGCAGCGCTCGCCGTGCTCCTCGTAGAGGTGCAGCACCACTTCCGAGTCCGCGCGCGTCTTGAAGCGATGGCCCTTGCGTTCGAGCTCCGCGCGCAGCTCGCGGAAGTTGTAGATCTCGCAGTTGATGGCGAGCGCGATGTCGCCGTCCTCGTTCTCGATCGGCTGATGGCCGCCCGAGAGGTCGATGATCGACAGACGTCGGAAGCCCAGCGCCGAGGCGCCGCCGATCCACACGCCTTCGTCGTCGGGCCCGCGGTGCGCCAGCGTGTTGGCCATGGCGCGAACGCGTTCGCGCTCGGGCGCGCGCGCCAGGTCGTCGAAGCTCACTCCGCACAGTCCGCACATGGTGATCGTCGGGCCTCTCGCTCAGACGCCGCGGGGCAGCGCGCTGCTCGTGTTGCGGAAACCGCGCGGGCGCACGACGCGCAACTCGCCGCCGTGCAAGAGCTCGGCTTCGTCGCGCTCGCCCAGTCCGTCGAACTCGCGCTGCGCGATGGCCTCGAAGGCGATCACGATCGCGACGAAGTGATAGAAGAGGTCGAACTGCGCGCGGTTGAGGAACGTGCTCCCCACTATGAACGCCACCATGGTGGCTTCGAACATCACCGCGTAGTCGCGGATCCAGCTCGAGGCGTACAACTCCTCGGCGCGCCGCCTGACCCTCCACAGGGACCACAACGTCCCGACGATCAGGAACATGTACAGGAAGTAAGCCGGCAGCCCCGACTCGGCCATGATCTGGAAGTAGGCGTTGTGCGCCACCTTCTTGCCGCTCGCCGTTCCGCCCGCGGAGTACTTGTAGTAGCTGTTCTGGAAGTTCTCGAAGCCCACGCCGAAGAACGGGTTGGCCTTGGTCATGTTGATCGCGGTCTTCCAGGCCGCGATGCGCCCCATGGACGAGCCGTCCTGCTCGTAGGTCTTGATCGTGCTGATGCGGTCCTTGTAGGACTGCGGCACGAGCAGGAAGGCCAGCACCGAGAGGCCCGCGGCGATCGCGAAGCCGGTCAGGCGGTTCTTCGAGCGCCACACGAGCACGCTGATGGCCGCGGCCAGCGACAGGAATGCGCCACGCGAGTGCGTCGCCATGACCGCGATGGCCGTCAGCGGCACGATCGCGAGGAAGCCGCGCTTGAGCGTCGGGTTGCGCTCGGCCTGCGTGATCTGGATCAGCAGCGGCATGGCCATCACGAGCGCCAGCCCGAAGTTGTTGTTGTCCTCGAGCATCCCGCCCGGGCCCTGCTTGACCGTGATGTTGCCGCCGCTCAACACGCCAGCGAGGCCGATCTTCACGCCGTAGAAGCCGAACGACAGCGCGATCACCCATACCATCATGCGCAGGTGCTCCTTGCGCGTGATCACGGCCGTGGTGAAGAGCCCGATGTAGACGACCTTGGTGAACTCGATCACCGAAGCCCACTGTCCGTAAGTGAGCAGCGGATTGACCGTCACGCTCAACGCCACCCAGATCGCGAGCGCGATCATCGCGTAGTTGCGCCACACCGGCGCCCACAGGCGCTCGATCGGCCGCGAGAAGAAGCCCGCGAAGGTCACGATCGCGATCAGGAACGACCAGCGCTGCAGGCGCGCGAAACCCCAGCACAGGTCCTGGGTGCGCATGTACGCGAGCCAGGAGAACGTGAGCAGCCCCACCAGCGGCCGGCGGAAGCTGACCGGCACGAGGGCCGCGATCAGGGTTGCGAAGATGATGTCGCGCACGCTGCTGGCTCGCGCCGGGCGACCCGCCCTGTCATTGCGACTTCTGGCTGATGCGATCGAGCATCGAGCGCAGCGACACACCCAGGGACTGGGGCTCGTTCTGGTAGGCCCAAGTGGTCCACAGCACGCTCGCTGCGATGGCCAGCGTCGAGACCACGACCACGACGCGACGCGCCGCCCGCTCGCGGCGCTCGGCGCGCGTGCGGATGCGGTTGATCACGCCCAACACGGGCGCGTTGCTGATCCGCTCGACCTCGGACGCGCCGCGCACTCCGCCGCGACCGAACTCGGCCGCCAGCGCGCTGCCCAAGCCCATGAGGATGCCGAGCACGATTCCGCCGCCGATGAACACGATCGGGCCCGGCGAGATGGGAGTCTTGGGCGCGCGCGCCGTTTCGCTGACCTCGAAGGGGCTGGCGAACGCGCTCGAGATGAAGTCGACGAAGGACTTCTGCTTGTTGTAGGCCTGCGCCGCGCGCAGGTACTCGTCGGCCGCGACCGCCGCCTCGCGATCGAGCTCCTGCAACTGTCGGTAGGTCTCCACGCGCGCCGCGCTCTCGACCTTCAGCGACTGCACGTCGCTCTCCAGTCGCGCCTTGAGCGCCAGCGCCTCGTTCAGCATCACCTCGGTGTCGCGGATGCGCGTGCGGATCACGTCGCGCTCGCGGTTGGGCGCCATGCGCGTGCGGTCTTCGGGCGCGCGCGCCGCGAGGAGCAACTGCTCGAGCTTTGCGTCGAGCTGGCGCAGCTTGCTCTCCGCGTCGAGGTACACGCGGTGCGCGGGCTTGAGGCCCTGCTGACGGTCGCGCTGCTCCGCCTTGGCGGCCTCGATCGCCGCCACCTCGGCGTCGAACGTCAGCCCGTCCGTGGTCGAGACCTGCGGCACTTCCGCGGGCGCGGCGTCGTAGAGCTTCTGGAGCTGCTCGATCGTCGCCGCGTGCGCGGTGGCGTCGGCTTCGGCCTCGAACAGGCGCGACTGCGCCGCATCGAGGCGCTTGAAGATCGGATCCTCGTCGCGCTGGCGCCCGCCGCCCGGCGCCTGCTGCGTCGCGGAAACGCCGGCCTCCTTCTTGAGCTTGGCCGACGCCGCATCCGCGGACTTGGCCCGCTCCTCGGCGATGGTGAGCTGGTTGCGCAACAGGTCGAGGGTCTTGCGCGCGTCGGTGCGGTAGCGTTCGAGCACCTCGCTCACGAACACCTCGCGCAGCCGGTTGAGGAACTGCTCCGCGCGCTTGGGATCCTGGTCGGTGTACCCGATCGTCAGGAGCACCGTGCCCGTGGTCTGCTTGCCTCCGCCGGGGAGGATGGTCTCGATGCGGCCGATGACGTCGCGGACGAACTCGACCTTCTCCTGCGGGTCGTTCAACTCCTTGTACGCGCGCCACTCGAGGCCCTCGAGCACCCGCACGACGCGGTCGAACTGGCGAATCTGCCAGGGCGCGTTGCTGATGTCCTTCTGGATGACCTTGGCGTCGATGCCCTGCGCCGCGACCGGCGGATTGACGTCGCGCACCTCGAGGCTGGTGGCGGCGCGGTAGCTCTTGGGCCACAGCGTCGCGAGCGCGACGCCCAGCGCGCCCGTCACGACCGCGGGCAGCAAGATCTGCAGCGCGCGCCGCTTCAGCAGCGCGGCGACGTCTTGCAACTGGCTCGTCTCACGTGCGGCCATGGCGCGGCCTAGAAGAAGACGTTGTTGTTGAAGCCCTGGTTTCGGCCGCCGATGCCGCGTCCCTGCAGCAGCAGGATCGAGCCCGCGATCTGACGCAGCACGTTCGTGATCGGGAACAACAGGTCCGAGATGAAGTAGCCCAGCTCGGCGATCATCGTCGGCGGCACGTAGACGATGTCGCGCTCCTGGATCAGCAGGTTGTCGGTGGAATCGCCGCGGAACATGGCCAGCAGGTTCACGGGGATCACCAGCGGATCGCGCGGGTCGGCTCGGATCACGCGCACGCGTCCGAGGTTGGCCGTGTTCTTGTCCGGTCCCGCGGCCATCACCGCCTGGAACACCGTGAGGTCACCGGGGAAGGTCTTGACGCCCTCGGCCGTCACCTCGCCGAACACGAAGTAGAACTTGCTCTGCGTCTGCAGGCGGACGTCGATGTCGACCTGCTCGTAGTAGCTCGAGTACTTCTGGGTGAGGAAGGTCTTGAGCTCCGAGCGCGTCTGGCCGGCCACGTGGACCGCGCCGATCTCCGCGAGCACCACGGTTCCGTCGACGTCGACGCGCACCGTGGCGCCGAGCTCTTGATGGAACGGGTCGGTGATCGAGATCGTGTCGCCGATCGTGACGTAGTTCTGGTCCTCGGCGTTGCCCGTGTAGCGGTTGCCGAAGCCCTTGTCGTTGAGGTACTGCAGCAGACGCTTGTCGGGACTCGAACTGGCGCAGGAGGCGCACAGGAGCACGAGCAGCGCCGCAGCCAGCGCGAACGGGCTGCTCCGCAGCCATGAGACAGAGCGTTGGTGCATCGGGCAGACGGGCGCCTGGGGGGGACCAGAGGATCCTAGAGATCGACGCCAACTCGCCCAAGCTTTTGCTCGCGCCCCGCGGACGGCGCGAAAAACGGGTCGAGGGGTCCCGGGGTCGAGGTCGACCGCCGCTGTGGACGTCGGCGGCGCGCGGGCGACACATGGCGCACCGCGAGCGACCGGCGGCGCGCGCTCAGGCCTGGTACTGGCGCTCGTAGTACTCGCGGTAGGCGCCGTTGCGCACCCGCGCGAGCCACTCGGAATTTTCGCGGTACCAGCGGATTGTCAGCGGCAGCGCCTGCTCGAACGAGAACCGCGGCCGCCAGCCGAGCTCGCGCTCGATCTTGCTGGCGTCGATGGCGTAGCGCCGGTCGTGACCCGGGCGGTCCTTCACGTACTGGATCAGGCTCTCGGACTTGCCGAGCTCGGCGAGCACGCGCTTGACGATGAACAGGTTGGGGTGCTCGTTGTGTCCGCCGATGTTGTAGACCTCGCCCAGCGCGCCGCGCTCGAGCACGGCGAGGATCGCCTCGCAGTGGTCCACGACGTACAGCCAGTCGCGCACGTTCATCCCGTCGCCGTAGACCGGCAGCGGCTTGTCCTCGCTGGCGTTGGCGATCATCAGCGGGATCAGCTTCTCGGGGAACTGGAACGGTCCGTAGTTGTTCGAGCAGCGCGTGATGCAGGCGGGGAAGTGGTGCGTGTGGATCGCGGCGCGCACGAGCAGATCGCTGCCGGCCTTGCTCGCCGAGTAGGGCGAGTTCGGCTGGATCGGCGTGTCCTCGGTGAAGAAGCCGCTGGCGCCGAGCGAGCCGTAGACCTCGTCGGTCGACACGTGCACGAAGCGCTCGACTCCGGCCGCGCGCGACGCGTCGAGCAGCACTTGCGTGCCGAGCACGTTGGTCTGCACGAACGGCAGGCCGGACTGGATCGAGCGATCGACGTGGCTCTCGGCGGCGAAGTGCACGACGCTCACGGGACCGCCGAACTTCCGCGCAGCGTCGAACGCGCGCGCGACGTCCTCGGGACGCGTGATGTCGCCGTGCACGAACACGTGACCCTTGCGACCTTCGATGCTCTTCAAGTTCTCGAGGTTGCCGGCGTAGGTCAGGGCGTCGAGGTTGACGACGTTCCAGTCCGCTCGCTCCTTGGCGAGCATCAGGACGAAGTTCGAGCCGATGAACCCGGCGCCGCCGGTGACGAGAACAGTGCGCTGCATGGCGTTTGGATCGGAGTGGATTCGAGAAGGGCGGAGCGCGGGCTGCTCAGAGCGGCTCGACCGCCAGGTAATCGGCGAGCGCGCGGCGCCAATCGGAGAAGCGACGACCGCGCAGCGCGGCCAACTTGGAAGCGTCGAGCACGCTGTAGGCCGGGCGCACGGCCGGCCGCGGATAGGCGTCGCTCCCGCAGGCGCTGAGCTCGACCGAGCCGAGGCCGCACTGACGCAGGATCTCGGCGGTGAAGCCGTGCCAGGAGCACGAGCCCTCGCACGCGCCGTGGAAGACGCCGCTCGCGCGCGCGAGCAGCACGTCCCACAGCGCGGGCGCGAGCTCGAGCGTGCTGGTCGGCGCGCCCCACTGGTCGTCGACGACCTTCAGCTTTCCGCTGGCGCGCGCGTAGCCGACGATCGTGCGCGGGAAGTGCTTGCCGCGCGGCCCGTAGAGCCACTGCGTGCGCACGATCGCCGCGTTCGGCGCAGCCTCCAGCGTGGCGCGCTCACCGTCGAGCTTGGTGCGACCGTAGACACTCAGCGGGCGAGGCTCGTCCGACTCGAGGTACGGCGTGCGCTTGGAACCGTCGAACACGAAGTCCGTGCTCACGGCGACCAGTTGCGCGCCGCGCTCGTGGCAAACCTGCGCGAGCACGCGGCTCGCCTCCACGTTCACCTTGGCGCACAGCTCCGGTTGTTCCTCGGCCTTGTCGACCGCGGTGTACGCCGCGCAGTGGATCGCGCCGGCGAAGGGACCGTGCTGGTCGAACAGCCGCTCGACCGCGGAGCGGTCGGAGAGGTCGACGCCCGCGACCGCGACGGAGGGACCGGCGACCAGATCGGAGCCGACGCCGACGCAGCCTTGCGGTACGCGCAGCAGCAGCTCGCTGCCGAGCATGCCGGCCGCGCCTGTGACCAGCACGCGGCCTCCGAGCGCGCCGCTCACCGCAGCGCCTTCTCCCCGCGCGCCGGCTCGTCCATCAGGTTCGCGCCGCCCTCGGCGACCAGGCAGCTCGCGCGGTGCAGCGACTCGAACGTGCCCGCGTCGGTCCACCAGCCCGGGAGGATCTCGTAGGTCATCGAGCCGTCGCGGATGAACCAGTTGTTGACGTCGGTGATCTCGAGCTCACCGCGGTCGGAGGGCTTGAGCGTCTTGATGATCTCGAACACGCGCGCGTCGTACATGTAGATGCCGATCACAGCCAGATTGCTCTTGGGCTGCTTGGGCTTCTCGACGATGTTCACGACGCGCTCGCCGGCGAGTTCCGCCACGCCGAAGCGCTCGGGATCGTGCACTTCCTTGAGCATGATCTTCGCGCCCTTCTCCTGGCGTTCGAAGGCGCGCACCGCCTTGGCGATGTTGTATTGGATGATGTTGTCGCCGAGCACGACGCACACCTTGTCGCCCGCCGCCCAGTGGGCCGCCAGGCCCAGGGCTTCGGCGATGCCGCCCTCGCCTTCCTGATAGGTGTAGTTCAGGTGCTTGAGCCCGAACTCGGAGCCGTTGCCGAGCAGCGACAGGAAATCGCCCGACTTGCGACCGCCGGTGACGATCATGATGTCCCGGATGCCGGCGTTCACCAGCGCCTGGATGGGGTAGTAGATCATCGGCCGGTCGTAGACCGGCAGCAGGTGCTTGTTGGTGATCTTGGTCAGCGGAAAGAGCCTCGTTCCGAGGCCTCCCGCGAGGATGACGCCCTTCATGGGTCGATGCAGAACCTGTGGCTGGTGGGCTGGGCTGAGTGGGACGCGCTCGCGGGCATCCGACGATCGGCGCTGGGGCCGGTCGCAGGGCGCGAACGCAAGCGAGAGACTGTAATCGGCGCGCGCGAAGCTATCAATTCGAGGCGCGGCGCCAGGCCACGTAGCGCCGCAAGCCTTCGGCCACCGGCACCTTCGGAGCGTAGCCCAGGAGCCTCCTGGCCTTGGAAACGTCGGCGCAGGTGAGCGGCACGTCGCCGGGCTGGAGCGGTTTGGGGTCGATGCGGGCCGGCTTGCCGATCTCGCGCGCCAGGGTTTCGACCAGCTCGCTGAGCGTCGTGGTCGCGCTCTCGCCGAGGTTGTAGATCTCGTAGCCCGCGCAGCGGTCGAGCGCCGCCACCACGCCGTCGACGATGTCGTCGATGTAGGTGTAGTCGCGGCGCGTTCCCCCATCGCCGTAGAACGGGATCGGCGCGCCGCGCTCGATCGCATCGCTGAACTTGGCGATCGCCATCTCCGGCCGTTGGCGCGGACCGTAGACGGTGAAGAAGCGCAGGCACGCCACCGGGATGCCGAACAGATGGTGGTGCGTGTAGCAGATGAGCTCGCCGGCGCGCTTGGTCGCCGCGTAGGGCGAGACCGGTTGGTGGATGTCGTCGTCTTCGCGGAACGGCGCCTCCTCGCGCGCGCCGTAGACGCTCGACGAAGAAGCGAACACCAGGCGCGTCTGCGGCCGACGGCGCAACGCCTCGAGCAGCACGAGCGTGCCGCGCACGTTGACCTCTTCGTACAGGAGCGGGTCCTGCACCGAAGGTCGCACGCCCGCCATCGCCGCGAGGTGGATCACGCCGTCGAACTCGGTCGTCTCGAACAGTTCGTCGACCAGTTCCTTGTCGCGGATGTCCCCCACCACGACGCGCACGCCGGGAAAGCGCGCGACGTTGGCGCGCTTGATCGCGGGGTCGTAGAAGTCGTTGAAGTTGTCGAGCACGATCGGCTCGTCGCCGCGCGCGACCAGGCGCTCGACCGTGTGCGAACCGATGAAGCCGGCGCCGCCGGTGACCAGGATCTTCGCCATGCCTGCGGCTCCTATTCGACGGTGACGCTCTTGGCGAGGTTGCGGGGCTTGTCGATGTCGCAGCCGCGCGCCAGCGCGTGGTGGTACGCGAAGAGCTGCAACGGGATCACGTTCAGCACCGGCGAGAGCGCTTCGATCGTCGTCGGCGTCGGCACGCGCTCGTCGGCGAGCGCGAGGCTGGGCTCGTCGGCGCCGACGCAGATCACGTGGCCGCCGCGCGCCTTCACCTGCTCGATGTTGGAGCGGACCTTCTCGTCGACGCGCCCCGGCGAGTTCACCACCACGATGGGCATGCCGGGCGAGATCAGCGCGATCGGACCGTGCTTCATCTCGCCGGCGGCGTAGCCCTCGGCGTGGACGTAGCTGATCTCCTTGAGCTTGAGCGCGCCCTCGAGCGCGATCGGGAAGTTGAGCCCGCGGCCGAGGAAGAAGAAGCCCGAGGCGTTCTGGTGCGCGCGCGCGATCCCGCCGACTTGATCGATGGCGTCCGAGGCGAGCAAGGCCTCCATGCGCGGGCGCAGGCGCCGCAATTCGTCGAGCAATTCCGTGCCTGCGCGCTCGTCGAGCACGCCGCGCGCGCGACCGAGGCGGACCGCGAGGAGGAAGCTCGCCACGACTTGCGCGCTGAAGGCCTTGGTGCTGGCGACGCCGATCTCCGGACCGGCGTGCGTGAGGATCGTGGCCTCGCTCTCGCGCACGACCGTCGAGCCGATCACGTTGCAGATCGACGCCGGCCACGCGCCGAGCTGGCGCGCGAGGCGCAGCGCCGCGAGCGTGTCCGCGGTCTCGCCCGACTGCGAGATGGCGAGCGCCATCGTGCCGCGGGCGAGCTGCGGCTGGCGATAGCGGAACTCGGAAGCGAAGTCGAGGTCGACCGGCAATCGCGCGAGCGACTCGATCAGGTAGCGCGCGACGTAGCCGGCGTGCAGCGCGGTCCCGCAGGCCACGACCTGGATGCGCTCGAGCGAACGCAGGCGCTCGTCGCTCCAGTCGCCGTGCTCGAAGGCCACGTCGCCGCGGGTGGACAGGATGCGATCGAAGGCGGTGCGCGCGAGCACGTCGGGCTGCTCGTGGATCTCCTTGAGCATGTGGTGCGCGAAGCCGCCCTTGGAGGCCTGCTCGGCGTTCCAGTCGATGCGCCGCGGCGCGCGCTCGATCGGCTCGCCCGCGAGGTTCGTCAGACGCACCGAGGCCGGCGCGAGCTCCGCGACTTCGCCGTCCTCGAGGTACACCACGTCGCGCGTGTACGGCAGCAGCGCGAGCACGTCGGATCCCAGGTACGCGCCGTCAGCGGTCGCACCGACGACGAGCGGCGGTCCTTGACGCGCGCACACCAGGTGCGGCGACTCGCCGCCCGAGAGCACGGCGATGGCGTAGTAGCCGCTCACGCGCGAGAGCGCGGCGCGCACCGCGTCGGCGAGAGTTCGACCGCGCGCCAGCTCGCGACCGACGAGGTGCGAGAGCACTTCGGTGTCGGTCTCGCTCGTGAACACGCGGCCTTCCGCCTGCAGTTCGCGGCGGAGCTCGAGGTAGTTCTCGATGATCCCGTTGTGGACGAGCGCCAGCCGGCCCGAGCCGTCGGAGTGCGGGTGCGCGTTCTCGTCGGAGGGCTTGCCGTGCGTCGCCCAGCGCGTGTGGCCGACGCCGGCGCGCGCGCCGTTCAACGCGCCGTCCGACAACAGCTTCTCGAGTTCGCTCAGGCGGCCGACCTTGCGTCGAATCGCGATCGCGCCGCCGTCGACGACGGCGACACCGCAACTGTCGTAGCCGCGGTACTCGAGCACTCGCAGGCCTTGGACCAGGCCCTCGAGCACGGCTCCGCTGCGCGTGATCGCGCCGACGATGCCACACATGGCGCGCCTATCCTCGCGGCCCGCGCAACGGTGCGTCGAGCCGCTCGCGGAAGTAGCTCAGAGTGCGCGCCAGTCCCGTGTCCAGATCGAAACGGGGCTCCCAGCCCAGGAGGCGCTTGGCCTTCGAGATGTCGGGGCGACGCTGCTTGGGATCGTCGACCGGCAGTTCCTTGTAGACGATGCTCGAACTGGTGCCCACCAGACGCGCGATGCGCTCGGCGAACTCCTTGATCGTCATCTCGTTGGGATTGCCGATGTTGACCGGGTAGGCCTCGTCGGAGTGCAGCAAGCGGTAGATGCCTTCGACGAGATCGTCGACGTAGCAGAACGAACGCGTCTGCGAGCCGTCGCCGAACACCGTGATGGGCTCGCCGCGCAACGCCTGGCTCATGAACGCAGGCAGCGCGCGGCCGTCGTTGAGGCGCATGCGCGGCCCGTAGGTGTTGAAGATGCGCACGATGCGGGTGCGCAGCTTGTGGTAGCGGTGGTAGGCCATCGTCATGGCCTCGGCGAAGCGCTTGGCCTCGTCGTACACGCCGCGCGGCCCGACGGGATTGACGTTGCCCCAGTAGTCCTCGCGCTGCGGGTGCACCTGCGGATCGCCGTAGCACTCCGAGGTCGAGGCGAGCAGGAAGCGCGCGCCCTTCTCGCGCGCCAGGCCCAGCGCCTTGTGCGTGCCGAGCGCGCCGACCTTCAGCGTCTGGATCGGCAGCTCGAGGTAGTCGAGCGGGCTGGCGGGCGACGCGAAGTGCAGCACCGCGTCGACCGGACCGGGGACGTGGATGAACTCGGTGACGTCCTGGTGGAAGAAGTGGAAGCGCGGATTGCCGGCGAGGTGCTCGATGTTGCGCAGGTCGCCGGTGATGAGGTTGTCCATGCAGACCACCTCCCAGCCTTCCGCCAGGAAGCGATCGCACAGGTGACTGCCGAGGAATCCTGCGCCGCCGGTGATGACAGCGCGCTGAAGTTGTTGGCTCATGCTGACGGAACTGGAGACGGACGCCTCAGGGTGCGGTCGAACTCGGAGCGGCCGGCGACGGCGCGGGTGCGGCCGGCGAAGCTGCGTCGGATGCGGACTCGGGCTCGCGCACGGGCAGCGCCTTGAAGCGCACCCGAGCGCCGGGAGAGACGTTCACGCGCACGCCCAGCCCGCGCACGTGGCCTTCGGCGCCGGAGGGCGCGCTGACCTCGAGCGCTCCGCCCTCGTCGCGACATTCGAGCGGACCGGAGAGGCGCACGGTCACGCCCTCTCCGTCCACGCGGCGCAACGCCGGATCGTCGACGAATGGCGCGCCGCCCGAGGAGAGCTGCGGGATGCGCACCGTCTGGTTGGGGTTGAGCTCGAACTGCTCTTCGCGGAAGGCGAGGCTCACGCCGGCCGTGCTCTGGTTGTGGACGCTCACCACGCCATCGGCCGTGTGCTCGAGCACGTACGGGCCGCCGGCGCCGCTCAAGAGCGCACCGCCGAGCAGACGCACCGAGTCGCCCTCGCGCAGATCGAGACGCGCGCGCTCCAGCTCGTCGAACTGGAGGATCGGTTCGCCCCGCGAGGGCGAGCCGACCCAGGCCACGCCCTCACCGAGGATCACGACGGAGGCGCCTGACGGCCACAGCACCTCGGCGCGACCGCCGGGAGCGACGATCACCGCGCCGCCGGCGTTGACCTGCGCGGTCTTGTCGAAGAACTCCATCGGCCTACCCGACAGAGCGCCCGCGGGCCGGATCTGCACCGGGTCGGCGTGGCGGATCACGGTCACCTGTTCGGGACCGGGACGGTGCAAGCTCGTGTCGCCGGGAGGAAGCGGGTCGGCGCTCGCGCGCATCGGCCCGGGCCAGCGTTGAACCCCGCTCCAGATGCACGACGCGCTCGAGAGCGCGAGGGTCAGGCCGCCGAGCGCGAGCGCCGAAGCGCGGCGCGCGCGAGTCCAACTCGCGCCGTGACGGCCCTCGCCCCCGCAGCTCACGACCGGTCGGCTCACGGCCGATCGCTTCCAGTGGCGATGGACGGCCGCGCGCCGAAGTAGCGCTCGACGAAGCCCGTGTCGTGCCGGCTGGCCTGGAAGTCCGAGTGGCTCAGCACCTTCTTGAGCAGCGGGATCGTGGTCTTGGGACCCTGGATCACGAACTCGTCCAGCGCGCGCAGCATCGTGCGGATCGCGGCCTCGCGGGTCGAGCGGTGCGCCATCAGCTTGCCGATCATCGAGTCGTAGTTCGGCGGGATTCGATAGCCGCTGTAGCCGTGGCTGTCGACGCGCACGCCCGGGCCCCCGGGAGGGACGAACATGCTGATCAGACCCGGCGAGGGCTGGAAATCGCGATCGGGGTCCTCGGCGTTGATGCGGCACTCGATCGCGTGCCCCTGGAGGCGGACGTCGTCCTGCTTGAACGCCAGCGGCTCGCCCGCGGCGACCAGGAGTTGCTGGCGGATGAGATCGATCCCCGTCACCAGCTCGGTCACCGAGTGCTCGACCTGGATGCGCGCGTTGACCTCGATGAAGTAGAAGTTGCCCTGCCGGTCGAGCAGGAACTCCGCCGTGCCGGCGTTGTGGTACTCCGCCGCCTTGGCGATGCGGATGGCCGCCTCCCCCATCGCCGCGCGCCGCTCGGGCGTGAGCAACGGCGAAGGCGACTCCTCGATCAGCTTCTGGTGGCGGCGCTGGATCGAGCAGTCGCGCTCGAACAGGTGGACCATGTTGCCGTGCTGGTCGCCCAGCAACTGGATCTCGACGTGGCGCGGGTTCTCGATGAACTTCTCGAGGTAGACCGTGTTGTCGCCGAACGCGGCCTCGGCTTCGGCGCGCGCGGCGTGGAAGCCGGAGACCAGCGAGTTGTCGTTGCGCGCGATGCGCATCCCGCGGCCGCCGCCGCCGGACGCGGCCTTGATCATCACCGGGTAGCCGAGACGTTGCGCGACGGACAGCGCGGTCGCCTCGTCCTCGACCGGTCCGTCCGAGCCCGGGACGACCGGCGCCTTCGCCGCGAGCGCGATCTCTCTCGCGCGCGACTTGTTCCCCACGGCGGCGATGGCCTTGGGGCTGGGGCCGATGAAGGTGATGTTGCAGGAGTTGCAGACCTCGGCGAAGTGCTCGTTCTCCGAGAGGAACCCGTAGCCGGGGTGGATCGCGTCGACATCCGCGATCTCGGCCGCCGCGATGATCGACGGGATGTGCAGGTAGCTCTTCGCGCTCGGCCCCTTGCCGATGCAGATGGTCTCGTCCGCCTGGCGCAGGTACAGCGCGTCGGCGTCGGCCTCCGAGTACACCGCGACGGTCTCGATCCCCATCTCGCGGCAGGTGCGGATCACGCGCTGGGCGATCTCTCCGCGGTTGGCGATCAGTACGCGCCGGAACATGCGTGGCTCTGGGAGGGTGTGGGGACGCGTTCGAGCGCGCGCGGTCGACCGCGGCGCCGAGCGGAGTTCGTCAGGACGGCCGGATGAGGAACAGGGGTTGGCCGAACTCCACGGGCTGGCCGTTCTCGACGAGCACGTCGACGATCACGCCGGAGGTCTCCGCGCGGATCTCGTTGAGCACCTTCATGGCCTCGATGATGCAGATCACCGTGTCGGGCTTGACGCTCGTGCCGCGTTGCACGAAGGGCTCGGCCTCCGGCGACGGCGAGCGATAGAACGTGCCGACCATCGGGCTCTGGATGGGCTTGCCGTCCGGCGCCGGCGCGGGAGCGGGCGCAGCACTGGGCGCAGCCGCCGGCGCAGCGGGAGCGGCCATGGGCGCGGGCGCGCCGACGTGGCTGAGATGGACGACCGGCGCGCCAGCCGGCTGGGCCTTCGGGCCGCGTTCGAGCCGGAGCCGCCCGCCCGACTTGGGATCGTCGAGCTCCAGCTCCGTCAACTCGACCTGCTGCATCAGGAGCGCCAGGCGCTGGATCAGTTTGAAGTCCATGGTGTGCGTGTGCGGGGACCCGCGCGGGGCGGCGGGGAAGGACGGCCGGCGGCCTGCGCCGGGAACAGGGCGCGCATCTTAGAGGCCGGGGCGCGCGCTTCCAGCGCGCCGCCGACTGACGCGCGCGGACGCCTTGCTGCGCGGAGCCACGGGCGCGTCGCTCCGCTCCCAGAGGCCTGAGCGCCCGCCGGACTTCGACAGGAGCTCGACGCGCTCGATGCTGATCTCGTGCGAGAGCGCCTTGGTCATGTCGTAGATCACCAACGCGCAGGCGCTGGCGCCGACCAGCGCCTCCATTTCGACGCCGGTGCGGCCATGGCAGGCCGCGCTGCAGCGCACTTCGAGCGTGCGCGCGTTCACGCGCCGAACGTCGAGCGTGACCTCGTCGAGCGCGAGCGTGTGGCACATCGGGATCCACTCGGCCGTGCGCTTCGCAGCCTGCAGTCCCGCGACGCGCGCAACTTCGATCACGGGGCCCTTGGGGCCGCCGTGCGACAGCACATGCGCCAAGAGTCGCGCGGGGAACACCACCAGCGCACGCGCAGTGGCGCGACGCTCGGTCACCGGCTTCGCTCCGACGTCGACCATTCGCGCGCTCGAACTCGCGCCTGCGCCGTGGACGTGACTGAGACCGCCCGCGCCGGCATTTCGATCGTTGCGCGGCGCGCGTCGGGGTCCGGAGCTCATGCGCGTGGAGGGTATGTTTTCCGTTCCCCGCGCGCGAGCGGCCAGAGGCCAGCTTAGAGTCACCCAGAGCGAGGGAGCGACGCCTTGGCTTGGGCCAGGCGCCGCTCCCGTTCGATGAAGCGCCGACGCTCGACCGAACGCGAACGGGCGCTATCCCAGGAGTACCGATGCTGCTGCACCTGTCCCGAGCCCTTTTCGTTCCGCTGCTGCTGTCCCCGCTGTGCGCCGCGCGCGCGAGCGCGCCCATCGCCGTTGCGAGCTCAACGCTCGCCGGTCAAGACGAGCGCGCGACGGCGCTCGCGGAGCTGATCGGCGGGGCCATGGCCGACACGCGCAGTGCGCCGCGCGACGAGTTGTGGCGTCGCGCCGTGGCGCTGCGCGACGCTGCGCGCGAGCTGGAAACCGAAGGACTCGACGCAGCCCTCGAACAGGCGCTCGCCAAACCCGGCGTCGACGCCGGCGCCGTGCTCATGCTCGTGGCCGCCCGCATGCAGGGCCCCGAGGTCGCGCCGGACAAGCTGGTCGGGCCGCTGCTCAGCGTGCTCGAGTCGGGCCAGCCGGGCGAATCGGACGAGCGCGCCGTCAGCGCGGCCGCGCTCCTGTGCGACGCCAACTTCCGCGCGCTGGAGAGCGAAGAGCGCCGCGACGTGGTGCGACGCCTGCTCAAGTGCGCGGGCGACGGCTCGCGCTCCGCCGAGGTGCGGCTCGAGTCGGCGCTGGCCGCGACCAAGCTCGGCGGCGGCGACGAGATCCGACGCGGGCGCGCCGTGATGGAGGAGTTCCTCTCCTCGGGCGACTCCGCGCTGCGCGCGAGCGGCGCGCTGGCCCTCGCCCGCAGCGGCTCCGAGCTCAGCGGAGCGCTCTACGACGAGCTCCGACGCCTGGCGCTGCTGCCCGGAGAGCAAGGCCGCCTCGCGGCCAGCTTCCTCGACCGCGAGCGCGTGCGCGAACTGGGCGAGCGCAAGCTGAAGAACCTCGAGGCGGTGTTCGACGACTACAAGGCGAAGGTCAAGCCCGACGTGCAGGCCGCGCCGAGCTCGACGCGCCCGGGCGAAGGCAAGTGGCAGGAGCTCAGCACGCTGCTCGACCTGGTGAACCGCTGGCACCTCGAAGGCGACAAGTTCGAGCGCGACGAGCTGCTCGAAGCGGCGATGCAGGGCGTGCTCCAGCGCCTCGACGAGCACTCGGCCTACATGAGCCCGAAGAGCTTCGCGCGCTTCGAGCAGGAACTGGCCGCCAACTACGGCGGCATCGGCGCCTACGTCGGTGAAGACCGGCAGGACGGGCTGTTCACGATCACGCGGCCGATCTACTCCGGCCCCGCGTACAAGGCCGGACTGCTCAGCGACGACAAGATCGTGCGCATCGAGGACTGGCCCACCATCGGCAAGCCGGTGGACGAGATCATCAAGCGCCTCAAGGGCAAGCCGGGCACGCCGGTGAAGCTCTACGTGTGGCGGCGCGGCATGGACGCGACGCTGATCGACCGCCCCACCGACGAGATGGCGGTGACCATCACGCGTCAGGCGATCACGATCCCCGCGGAGCAGCACCAGATGCTGCCGGGCAAGATCGGCTTGATCACGCTCAACGAGTTCAGCCAGGTGGCCTCCGGCGAGTTGCGCCGGCCGATCCTCGCCATGCTCGACGGCGGGATGCGCGCGCTGATCCTGGACCTGCGCAACAACAACGGCGGACTGCTCGACGAAGCGGTGGCCGTCTCCGAGCTGTTCCTCCCCCGCCGCACGCCGGTGGTCTCGACCGAGAGCCGCATCCGCGCCACCGAGCGCCTGCGCACCGAGCGCGACCCGATCGTTCCGCTCGACATGCCGATGGTCGTGCTGGTGAACCGCTTCACCGCTTCGGCCGCCGAGATCGTCTCGGGCGCGCTGCAGGACCACAAGCGCGCGCTGGTGATCGGCGAGCGCAGCTTCGGCAAGGGCTCGGTGCAGAACCTGATCACCATGCCCGGGCTCGAGGACGACGAGTTCCTCGACGAGAACCGCAATCGCCGTTGGGACAACTGGGAGAAGATCACCAAGGACTACAACGGCAACGGCGAGTTCGACTTCGCGCCGCGCGTGAAGCTCACCATCGCGCGCTACCTGCTGCCCTCCGGCCGCTCGATCCACCGCGAGGTCAACGCGGACGGCGAAGTGCTCAACATCGGCGGCGTGGTGCCCGACCAGCGCGTCGACGCCACGCGCATCGACGCCTGGCGCATCGAGCAGATGCGCAAGATCCTCGACCGCAAGGCGCCGCGCGAGTACGTGGACAAGCACATGGCCGAGCACCGCGAGCGCTTCTCGCAGATCGCCGACAACGACCGCCGCGACGTGTCGCTGTACCCCGACTTCGACAGCTTCTACGCCTCGCTGCGCACGCCCCTGCCGCCCGACGACGTGCGCCAACTGCTGCGCGCCGAGATCCGCCGCCGCATCCAGGACGCGCGCGGTCAGGAGTTCCCGCAGGGCGACTTCGTCGAGGATCGCCAGCTCCAGGCCGGCATCCGCCACCTGATGGGCAAGCTGGGCGAGTCGATCGACTCGGTCGCCGACTACCGATCGACGATCGAACCGGACTTCGAGCCGCGCCTCAACCTCGCCTCGCGCGACAAGGACGAGCTGCGCAACACGCTCGAAGCGCTCAACCAGGCGCTGCGCGCCGACGGCAAACTGCCCGAGTCGACGCTGTCGGAGCTGGTGGAGATGCTCGAGAAGTCGATCGACGACTGATCGACTCGCGTCAGCGCGATCAGCGCGCGTCCGGGGAGCGCTCGCGACCGAGTTCGCGGCCGAGCTCCCAGGGCGCGCGCAGTCGTTCCAGCGCCGCCTCGCGCGAGCCTTCGAGCAGCACCAGTCGTCCGCGCACGCTCCGTCGCTCGCCGGGCGCCAACGGCCCCACGCGCGTCGCCACGTGCATGCACAGCCACGGGTTGTGAGCCTGGACGCCGAGCCAGTCCTCCCACGCGACTCCGCAGCTCCAGCGCTCGCTCTGCGAAGTGCGCAGGAGCAGCCCGCCGTGATCGTCGCGCGCCGAAGTGCGCCAGCGCTCGCTGAAGTCGAACTTCAACTCGGGCGCGCGCGTCTCCAAGCTCTCGCGGAGGCTCGCACGGAAGTGGAAGTCGCGATCGGGCAGTCGCTCGAGGCCGTGCTCACCGACGAAGTAGGTGCTCTTGTGATGGCCCATCTCGTAGGGCTTCGTCGCGGGCGGCCCCGGGTTGAAGCAGGCGATGATCGAGGCGTGCTCGGGCCACGCGTGCTCGCTCGAGTTCTCGACCTTCAGCTCGAGCTCGACGGCGTCGCCGCGCACGCGCGCTTCGAGCCGGAGCATGTCGGCCTGGATCCACGCGCTCTGTCCGTCGCTCGCGACCCCGCGCGGCCAGTCGTACTCGGCCTGGGTCCACTCTCCCGGCTCGAGCGCGTCGAACAGGCGCCACTCGTAGAACCACAGGTACATCGACAGCGGTTCGCGCTCGGAGAGCGAGCGCAGCGCGAGCCCGCGTTCCCACTCGAACAATTCGAGCCGCGCGGGTTCGGCGCGGGGAGCGACGATCGGGGGCTTCGTCCGCGGCGTGTGCGCGCAACCCACCGCGAGCGCGGACGCGAGGCTCAGCAGGACGAGCGTCGGCGCCGGACGCGCGTTCATGGCTTGCGGCGCGGCGCTTCCTCGGCGAACTCGCGCAACGACGGCAGCACGAGCTCGCGGCTCAGGATCACGATCGCCGCCGCCAGCGGCAGCGCGATCAGCATCCCGAACATGCCCAGCGCCGTGCCGAAGATCGTCAACGCGGCGAACACGACCACCGTGTGCAGCCCCAGGCTGTCGCCGAGGATCTTGGGCGTGAGCACGTAGCCCTCGAGCGCTTCGGCGATCGCGAACACCAGGCCCGTGCGCCACAGCGCGCCGAAGGGATCGAAGCTCATCAACGCGACCGCGAACACGAAGGCGTGCCCGATCCCCGGACCGATGACCGGCAGGAACGACAGCACGCCGCCGAGCAAGCCCAGGAGCAGCGAGTACGGCACGCCGATCACGAGCAGCGTCAGCCAGACCGCGGCGCCCTTGAGCGCAGCGACCAGCACGCGCCCGCGGAAGAATCCGCCCAGCATCTCCTGCATCGCGGCGCCGATGCGCGTCCACTGCTCGCGATAGCTGCGCGGGATCAGCGACCCGACGAAGGACGAGATGCGCTCGAGCTCGAACAGCAGGAACCAGGTGTAGAGCGGAACCAGCAACAGGAAGCCCAGCGCCGCGAGCAGTGAGCCGAAGAATCCCTGCGCGAAGCGCCACGCGCCTTCGGCGGCGCCGAGTCCGGCGAGCGCTCCCTCGCTGGAGGTGATCCAGTCGCGCGCGCGCGCCAGGAACGACTCGCGCACGCTGCGGCCGGCCTCCTGCTCGTTCTCGACGCCGAGCAGGCTGAGGTCGAAGCCCAGCGACTTCATGCGCCCCAGCAGCCACTCGACGGCGACCTGGAAGCGATCGGCGAGCACGCTGAGCGTCGCGTTGTCCGAGGCGAAGTCAGCGATCAGCGCGCGCGCCTGCATCACCACGAGCACGATCAGCAGCGTCACCGCCAAGGCGAAGCTGACGAAGATGAAGTTGACGGCGGACTTGCGCGACCAGCCGCGGCGCTCGAGCTTGAGCACCATCGGATGGAGGATGTAGGCGAGCAGCAGTCCGACCAGCAGCGGATTCAGCGCCGCGCGCACCGTCCACGCGAACCACACCACGAGCGCGAACAGCGCCGCGAGCAGCCAGTTGCGCTTGTTGACCGTCAGGTTCGGAAGCATCACGCGCCCCCAGCTCCGCCCAGTCGCGCCGCGAGCGCCTCGCGCAAGCGCTCGTCGTAGGCGGCGCCCAGCGCGACGTCGAACTCGAACACGTCGCGGAACTCCTCGATCGTGTCGCTGTCCTGACGCTTGAGCAGGCCGTGGTCGACCAGCAGGAACACCACGCGGCCCCAGTCGAGCGTCTCGCGCACGCCCCAGGCCCGCCACACGTAGCTCGCGAGCGGCCCGAACGTGGCGAGCGCGTGTTCGCGCATGCCCTCGAGGACTTCGCGTCCGGTCACGTGACGCGCCGGCCCCTGGAGCCCGTCCTTGCCCGAGAGCTTGACCGCGACCTCGAGCGCCTCGAACAAGAAGTAGAACGCCTCGGGCGAATAGCGCCCGTCCGCGCGGGCGATCTGGCGCAGCCTCTCCTTCGTGTCGGTCATGGTCGCGGCGCCGTCGGGGCGCTGCACGAGTAGGGTAACGGGCGCGGACAAGCGCCCCAACTGCGGACCTTCCAGGTCGATGGTTACTCCGCGGCTGCGCGCGCTCGACGACCAGCGGCTGAGTGGAAGCCCGAGCTCAGCGGGGCTGGGGCTGCGGCTGGTCCGGCGCCAACGCCAGCACGGCGCGCTCGACCACGCTCTGCGGATCGATGTTGGCCTCGAGGTCGGAGCGCAGATCCAGCAAGCGCTCGAGGACGGCGCGCGAGCCCGCGCGAGTTCTCAGCGCGCTCGCTTGCGCCAGCTGCGTTGCGCACGCTCCGTGCGGCAGCTCGTCGGCCGAGAGCCCAGCGCGGAGTCGTTCGGCGTCGCGGACGAGTTCGAGCGCCGTGTCGAGCACGCGCCGCGCGCGCGCGCGTTGCTCCGCGCGCTCGGTCTTGCCCTCGAACTCCCCTTCCACCGCCCACAGCGCCTTGGCCGCAGTCGAAGACGGCGCCAGACCTTCGAGCGCGGCGAGCAGGACCGCGCGCAATTCGAGCGCGCCCTGTCGGCTCAGCTCGAGCGCTGCGCCCGGCGAACCCTGCGACCAGCGCGCGAGTTGCGCAGCGCTCGCCGTGTCGAGCCCTTGCTGCGCCAACAGCTCGCGCACGACGGCGTCGTCGAGGGGCTCGAAACGCACGGCGATCGCGCGGCTGTGGATCGTCGGGAGCAGCTCGTCCGGCGCGGAGACCTCGAGGATCCACAGCACGTTGGGCGCGGGCTCCTCGAGCGACTTGAGCAGCGAGTTCTGCGCTTCGACGTTGATGCGCTCGCTCTCGCGCACGATCACGATGCGCCACAGCCCGCTCGCCGCGCGCAGGCCGAGGAAGTCCTCGACGGTCGCGCCCGACCAGTAGCTGCGCCGCGCGTCCTCTCGCGGGACGAAGCGTCCGATGCGCAGTTGATCGGAGCGCTCCTTCTCGGGCTCCTGACGGACGTCGACGACGAACACGTCGGCGTGCGCGCCGGACTGGAAGCGCCGACACGCGCCGCACTCCAGGCACGGCTCGTCGAGGTCGCCTCCGCGCGCAGGACCGCGTTCGCACAAGAGCGCGGCCGCGAACCAGCGCGCGGCGAGGAACTTCCCGAGGCCCGCAGGCCCGATGAACTCGAGCGCATGCGGCAGCCGGCCGGCGCGAACCGCGGCGCACAGCCCGGCCAGGATCGTCTCGTGGCCAAGCGGACGAGTCAGCGACAGGTCCGCGGCTTCGTTGCGTCGATCAGCCGCCTTCAAGCGCCCTCCAAATGCGATCGGCGACCAGCGCGGTCTCGCCGACTCCGTCGACGACCTTCACGCCGTTCGCGAGCTGCGCGTAGCGCGCGTAGCCGGCGGCCACGCGGCGCTGGAACTCGAGCCCCTTGTCCTCGATGCGATCGGTGGGACCGGCTCTGCGGCGCGCGGCGTGTTCGGGCGGCACGTCGATCAGCAGCGTGTGCGTAGGGCGCGGCTCGCCCGCCCAGCGCTCGAGCACCGCGAGCACGTCGGCTTCGGGCAACTCCCCCGCCACCGACTGGTACGCGAAGGTTGACGCATGGAAGCGCTCGCACACCACGTGCTCACCGCGCGCGAGAGCCGGCGCGGCGAGCTCGCGCAGCATGTGACGCCGAGCCGCCGCGAACAGCAGCAGCTCGACTCCGCTGTCGAGATCGTGCTCGCGGCCGAGCAGCAGCGCGCGGATGCGTTCGCCGAGCGGCGTGCTGCCGGGCTCGCGCACGTGGAGTACGCCGCATGCGTCGCGCGCGCGCAGTCGTTCCACCAGCAGCGCGGCCTGCGTGCTCTTGCCGCAGCCGTCGACTCCGTCCAGCACGACGAACAACGGACGCGTCGGCGTCCGCTCCGGCCGCACGACGCTCACTGATCGGATCCTTTCGCGGCGAGCAGCTCCAGGGCCTGCTTCGCATCGGCTTGCGAGTCGTCGAGCTCGAGCGCCGCCGCGGCGCGCTCGCGTGCGAGCTCCGCGCGTTCGAGCCGCGCCGCTTCCAGCGCCTGCGCTCCGAGGATCTGCGCGCGCTCCTCGTCAGAAGGCGGATCGGGGTCGAGCAGATCGAGCTCCACGGGAACGTCGGCCGCGACCGTGAACTCGCGCAGCGCCTCCTCGTGCGCGCCGAGTTCGCGCAGCGAGCGCCCCCAGTCCACGTGCAAGCGGCGCGTGAACGGGTCGATCTCGTTCGCCAGCTCGAACAGGCGCGCCGCCTCGCGATGGCGCGCGTTCTGGGCGTGCCAGCGCGCGACTCGCAGCGTGGTGGGCTGATCGTCCGCGGCCCACTCGAGTCGTCGCTCGAGCGCGCGGTAGTGCTCCTCTTCCTGGCCCAGCGCCTGGTGGGTCGCGGCGAGGTGCAGCTCGGCCGACAGGCCCGCCTCGTCGTAGCCCGGGAAGGCTCGCTCGGCGGCGTTGAAGTGCTCGAGCGCGCGCTCGAACTCGCGTTCGCGCTGCGCGAGCTTGCCCAGCGCCATGCGCGCGCGATAGTCCTCGCCGCCCAGCTCGAAACCGCGCTCGAAGTGACGTTGCGCGCTCTCGCTGTCGCCCTCCGCGAGCGCCATCTCACCGCGCAAGAACTCGGCTCTCGGCTCGGCGACACCCGCGCCGTCGATGCGCCGCAGCGCCTGTTGCGCGTCGACCTTGCGCTCCTGCTGGTGGTAGCCCCACGCGACCGTCGCCCACTCGCGACCCCACGCCGCGCGCGCAGCAGGCTCACTCGGCGGCTGGTCCTTCAGCGCGAGCCGCTTGCGCGCGAGCAGCGCCGGCGACCAGCGCGGTTCGAGGCGCAGTCCGCGAACGCGCGCGTCGACGAACTCACGGAAGCGCTCGTCGAGCGCCTCGGGCGTGGTGGCGAACACCTCGCGCACCGCGCCGTCGATGTCGGCGCCGCGGTCGAAGGCCTGCAGCAGCGCGATCATCGGAGCGAAGCCGCGCTCCTCGATCAGCATGCGGCAGAGCAGACCGCTCTGGTAGTAGCCGAAGATGATGCGCTGCGAGCGGAAGGCGCGGTTGAGTTCGCGCACCGGGATCAAGTCGCCGTTGCTGTACGCATCGAGCAGATCGCGGCGGAGGTTGCGCGACCAGGCCGCGCGCTTGTGCTCCTCTTCCCAGGTGGCGAGTCCTTCGGTGATCCAGCGCGGGCAGCGGTTGTGAGAGAGCCCCAGGTGGATCACGTGCGTGAACTCGTGGAACGCGGTGCGCGCCCACGAGAAGCGGCCGCGCATCTCCGAATGCGGCGCGACCGAGGTCACCACCGGTCCGAAGCACACTCCGAGCGCGGGGAAGCCCTCGAAGCCCGTCGAGCGCACCGAGAAGTCCTGGAAGCGGTCGAAGACCTCGATCACGGTCGGACCGGGCGTGAAGGCGTAGCGCTCCGCGAGTTCGACGCGCGCGCGCTCGTAGAACGGCAACCAGTAGGTGCGCAACACCTTCGCCGCCTCGGGCGCCCACGCGTAGCTGAGCTCTCCGGCGCCGCGCTCGGTCACGAAGCGCGTCCGCATGCGATCGAGCACCATGCGCGTGTTGTGGCGCCACGCGTTCTGCCGTCCGCGCGCCTCGCGCTCGGAACGTTCGAGCGCCTCGAGCGCCGCCTTCTCGTCGCCGGAGTTGGCGAGCGCGCGCCCCAGCTCCATCCAGGCCTCGTGGTCGCGTTCGTCGCGCGCGACCGCCGCGCGCAGGAATTCCACAGCCTCCGCGAAGCGGTACAGCTCGCACAGGCTCCGGCCGAGTTCGCGTTCGGGCGAACTGTCCGCCGGATCCTGCTCCGCGAGTTGCGCCAGCAGTCCGCGGCACTCGTCGCGGCGGTGCTCGACCCACGCCAGCGCTGCGCGCACGGCCGCGAGGCCGCGCAAGCTCGGCGCAATCGACTCCAGCGTGTCGATTCGTTCGCGCGCCGCGGGCAGCTTGCCATCGGCGATGTCGGCCCACGCGCCGGCCAGCAGCGCGCGCACGGAGCGCGGCGCCGCGTTCAACGCTCGCTCGAGGTACTCGTGCGGCGGTGTGCGCTGTCGGTTCCAGTTGAAGCGGCCCAGCTCGAACAGTCCCAGCAGCGCGGGTTCGTGCTGCTTGTTGATGTCCAGCGCGGCGCGGTACAGCTCGCCCGGAGAGCGGCGTGCCGCCTGCTGGTGGTCGAGCTCGCCGTCGGCCTCGAAGTACACCGAGGCGAGTTCGGCCAGGACGTCCGCCTCGGCGCCGCCGCTGCGCTGCGCGACGCGATCCGCCGCGACGAGCGAACGCGAAGCCGCGCCCAGATCGCCGAGCGCCCGCTCGCAACGCGCCTTGTCGAGCAGTCGCTCCCAGCTCGAATCCTCGGCGTCGCGCGCTCCACTGGTGAAGTGGCGCTGCGCCACTTCGCGCTCGGCGCCCGCGAGCGCCAGCCGCCCGAGCCTCCACGCGTCGCGCGCGTCTCGCGCCGGGTCGAGCACGGCGTCGAGCGCCTCGCGCCAGCCCTTGACCTGATCCGCGCGATCGAGCTCCAGCGCCAGGTCGAGCAGCGTGCGCAGCACTTGGGCGCGGGCGCCCCGCTCCGCATCTGCGCTGTCCGCGAGGGCGCGCTCGGCCTGCGCGAAGGCCTCGTCCCACCGCGACTGATCGGCGAGGCAGCGAGCGAGAATCGTGCGCGCGAGGAAGTCGTTCTCGTCGTCGGACAGCAGCTCCTTCGCGCGCGACGCGGCGCGGCCATCCCCGCGGCGTCGGAGCCGATCCGCGTCTTCGCGCGCCAGCGCCAGCTCAGCGGCCTCGTCTCGCGCGACGGCCGGCGCACCGGCCTGCGAGGAGAGCGGCGCGGTCGACGGCGTGTAAGTGCTGATCCACGCGGCGGCCGACGGAACGACGGGTGCGCCGGCGACCAGAGCGCTGACCACCAGCGCGCGCGCGGCGAGCGCAGCCGAGCCGTCGAGGAGCGGAAGGCGGCGGCGCGCTCCTCGGAGCTGGCGACTGTGATCCGAATTCATGGGTGTCTCTCCGTTCGCGCACGTCGTGATTCGCGCGCCACGGATTGCTCTTGGTCGTTCGCTACTGTATCTCCAGAGCGCATGGAGCGTCTTCGTGCGCGTCGGTCTGAACTCGACCCGCGAGTCCGCGCGCGCCGCCACCGGGCGGGCCTCGCACTCGCCTCGTCATTCATCGCCTGGCCCCTGCTCGTCGCGAGCATGTTGGCGAGCGCCTGTCGTCAGACACCGCGCGCTGCGCCGACGTACGAACCGCCGCCGGTCGAAGTCGGACCGCCGAGCTGGGTCAGTCAGCCGTTGTCGTGGAGCAAGCTCGAAGCGCTCGAGAGCTGGCTCACGCACGACGCGCACCGCCACGAGCCGTCGCTGGTGATCGAGGGCCGCCTCGTGCTGAACGAAGGGCGTCTGCACTTCTCGCAGCGCGACCGCGAGCGCAGTTCGGCGCCGGCGCAGACGCTGCGCCTGCGGATCGAGAGCGCCCGCGATGGTTTCGCTGCAGTCAAGGAAGATGCGCGCGCCTCGCCCGGTCAGAAGCGGCGGGCGGAGATCGGACTGCGCGCCGCACAGGCGCTGCTCGGCGCGCCGTCGGACTCGCGCCTGACCGTGATCGATCGCAAGGCCTGGAACGCGCGCGCGGCCAACTCAGCCAACATGACCGAGCTGCGCGGCGCGTGGAGCAAGCTCACCGTGCACCACTCGGCCGAGACCTCCAGCGATCCGACGGGCGGCTCGCTCGAGGAGTCCAGCTCGTCGCTGCGCGGGATCCAGCGCTTCCACATCGAGGAGAACGGCTGGGGCGACATCGGATACCACTTCCTGATCGACGCCGCGGGCCGGATCTTCGAGGGGCGTGAGTTGCGCTGGCAGGGCGCGCACGCGGGCGGCGCGAACAACGCTCAGAACATCGGCATCTGCCTGCTCGGCGACCTCGAGCGACGGGCGCCGACGCCCGCGGCGTTGAAGTCGCTGGAGCTGCTCGTGGCTGACCTGCGCCTGCGCTTCAAGATCCGCGAGAACCGGCTCTACGCGCACCGCGAGCTGAACACGACCACGTGTCCGGGCGACGCTCTCTCGGCCTGGATCAAGGCCCACCGCTGAACGGGAGCGTTTCGCCGCGCGGGTCAGCTCACGCGCTCTGGAGCCGTCCGCTCCACAGCGCGAGCCCGACGGCGAGCGCGAGCGCGACGCGCCAGTAGCCGAAGAGCTCCAGGCCGCGGCGCTCGAGGTACCCCACCATCCAGCGCACGCTGACCCAGGCGGAGACGAGCGCGGTGAGGAAGCCGACCGCGAGCGGCGCCGGCCCGTAGTCGGCGAGCATCGCGCTGCCCTGGTCGAGGGCTTTGTACGCCGTCGCAGCGCTCAGCGTGACGAGTCCGAGCAGGAAGCTGAACTCGACGGCCGCGCCCAGACGGAGTCCGACGAGCACGCCGCCGACGATCGTCGCGAGGCTGCGGCTCGTGCCGGGCCACAGGGCCAGGCACTGGCAGAGTCCGATGAGCACCGCCATGCGCAGGCTCAGCGCCTCGAGCTCGAGACCTGCGCCCTGCGCGCGCGCCGGACGCAGTCGCGCGACGATCAGAATCGCCGCGCCGCCGACGAACCAGGCGACGACCACGGGCCACAGGCCGAACAACTTCGCCTCGATCGCGTCATCGAACGCGACGCCCACCACCGCGGCGGGCGCGAATGCAACGAGCACCGCGAGCGCCGTGCGCCGGCCTTGAGGGTCGGCGCCGAGCATGCCGAGCGCCATCGCTCGCACGCGTCGGAAGTACAGGCCCAGAACGGCGGCGACCGCGCCCGCCTGGATGCAGATCGCGAAGGCGTGCGCGGACGCGCTGGCGGACAGACCGAGCAGCCGCTCGGTGAGGATCAAGTGGCCGGTGGAGCTGACCGGCAGGAACTCCGTGAGGCCCTCGACGAGTCCGAGGACGAAGGCCTGCCACCATTCCATCAGCGCTGGCTCGCGCTAGCGCAGACGCGCCGCGGCCTCGAGCGCGGGAGTGAACTTCATCCCGAACGTCTCGGCCACCGCCGAGTACGTGACCTCGCCCGCGATGACGTTCGCCGCGGTTCGCAGCGGAACGTTCTCCTGGATCGCGCGCGCGGCGCCCAGTCGCGCCAGCTCGAGCGAGTAGGGCAACGTCGCGTTGTTCAGCGCGAAGGTGCTCGTGCGCGGAACGGCGCCGGGCATGTTGGCCACGCAGTAGTGGATCACGCCGTCGATGACGTAGGTCGGCTCGGCGTGCGTGGTGGGCTTGCAGGTCTCGATGCAGCCGCCCTGGTCGACCGCCACGTCGACGATCACGCTGCCGTTCTTCATCAGCTTCAAGTCTTCGCGGCGGATCAGCTTGGGCGCCGCGGCGCCCGGGATCAGCACCGCGCCGATCACCAGGTCGGCCCAGGGCAGCAGCTCCCGCAGCGCGATCGGCGTCGAGTACAGCAGCCGGCAGTTCTTGGGCATCACCTCGTCGAGGTAGCGCAGTCGATCGAGGTTGACGTCCATCATCGTGACGTCCGCGCCGAGCCCGCAGGCCATGCGCGCGGCCTGGGTGCCGACCACGCCGCCGCCGAGCACCAGCACGTGCGCGCGATCGACGCCCGGAACGCCGCCGAGCAGGATTCCGGAGCCACCGCGCGAGCGCTCGAGCCACTGCGCGCCGGCCTGGATCGCCATGCGACCGGCGACTTCGCTCATCGGCGTGAGCAGCGGAAGCGAGCGGCCGACCTCGAGCGTCTCGTACGCGAAGCAGTTGGCCTTGGTCTTCACCATGGCCTCCGTCAGCGCGCGATCGGCGGCGAGGTGGAAGTAGGTGAACAGCGTCTGACCGGCGCGGATGTGCGGCCACTCCGAGGCGAGCGGCTCCTTGACCTTCAGCACCATCTCGCAGTTCTTCCAGACCTCCGCGGCGCTCGGGGCGATGCGCGCTCCGGCGTGAACGTAGGCTTCGTCGGGCAGGAGGCTCCCCACGCCGGCCTGGGTCTCGACCCACACTTCGTTGCCCGCAGCGACGAGGCGCTCGGCGCCGGCCGGGGTCAGGGCGACACGGTTTTCCTGGGCTTTGATCTCGCGGACGACGCCAACGCGCATGGGGACAACTCTTCTCGGGAGCGAGGACTCGCGCGGCGCACCGGGCGTGCCGAATCACGGAGGAACGGCCGGTCGCGCGCGGGTCGGGGGTGATTCGAAGCGCGGGAGTCTAGCAGGCGCTCTTCAGCGGCAAAGTGCGCGCTGAGGCGTGCAAGAAAGCGCTTGTCGCGACCCGAGCGCGCTCCTAAGCTCTGCGCCCCTTCGGACGCGGCGAGCTCATCGCTCGCGGCGTTGCGAAGCGAGAAGAGTCGGGCCAATAGCTCAGTTGGCTAGAGCGCTACCTTGACATGGTAGAGGTCACAGGTTCGAGTCCTGTTTGGCCCACCAGCCCGCCTTCGAACGCCGCGCGCCATGGGCCGCGGCTGAGCGCCGCCGGCCGCGCGACACGGCGGCCAGCAGCGAACGCTCGCCCGCAGCGGAGCGCGACCCGACGGGCGCTTCGAGCGTCGAACGAGTGCTCGCGCGCGGCGCGCTTCCAAGCTGCGCGCGCACACCGCTCCGAACCGCGTCGAGGCCTGGTTCGACGCCGACGTGCGGCGACGGCGACGCTCACGACCCTGCGCCCGCTGCGTAGTGCGTTGCGACTGGAGCGCTCGCCGCGACCCCAGTCGACTCCCCCGTCCACGATCACTCCGAGTCGCCCGCCATGCTGAGCTTGCTGCTGTCCCTCGCCCTGCTCCAGGAAACGCCGCCGCTCGAGAATCCGCGCATCACTCCGATCGTGCTGGTCGCCCGCAAGTGCGCGCCCGCGGTCGTGTACATCGAAGCGCGCCGCCCCAAGGCGGTGATCGACATCTTCGGCCGACGCGGCGCGCAGTGGGACTCGGTGACCGGCTCCGGCGTGGTGGTCGAGAAGTCGGGCTACATCGTGACCAACCACCACGTGGTCGGTCAGGACGCGCAAGACATCCACGTCACGTTGTTCGAGGAGGGACAGGCGCCGCGGCGACGTCCGGCGAAGCTCATCTCGAGCGCGCCCAACGACGACCTCGCGCTGCTGAAGATCGACGCGGACCACGACCTGCCCGTGATCCTGCGCGGCGCGAGCAGCGACCTGATGCTGGGCGAGACCGTGGTCGCCATCGGCAATCCGCTCGGACAGACCAAGACCGTCAGCGCAGGGATCATCTCGGGGCTGGATCGCGAACTCGAAGTGCCCGAGACCCAGCCGCCGCTGAAGTTCCACGGGCTGATCCAGACGGACGCGGCGATCAACCCCGGCAACTCGGGCGGTCCGCTGCTCAACATCCTCGGCGAGATGATCGGCATCAACACCGCGATCCGCGCGGGCGCCGAGAACATCGGCTTCGCGATCCCGGTGGACCGCGTCGAGGAGGTGCTGCGCGACCTGCTCTCTCCCGCGGCGTCACGCGCCTGGTTCGGATTCGAGGTCGACGACCAGTCCACGCTGTGCGTGAACCAGGTCGTGCCCGGCAGTCCCGCCGCCGAGGCCGGCATGGAGGTCGGCTACAAGCTGCTCGCGATCAACGGCGTGAAGATCAAGAGCGGCGAGGACTACCGGCTGCAACGCTTGCCGCTCGCGCCCAAGCAACCGACCACGTTCACGCTCGCCGGCCCCAGCGGAGATCGCGACTACGTGCTGCGCGGTTGGGATCGCGCCAAGGGCACGATCTTCGCGCGCACGGGGATGAGCGTTGAGTACCTCGGCGTCGGGTGGGATGGATTCCTGCGCGTCCGCGACGTCGCGCCCGGCGGACCGGCGAGCGAGCTGGGCCTGCAGAGCGGAGACCTGCTCGACGCATTCAAGGTCGTCGGCGCCGCTCGCGCGAAGCGGCCGCGCACCGAGGTCGAACTCGCGGACCTGCTCGCCTCGCAGCCGCCGCTGGCGCAGCTCGAGCTCGACATCCTCCGCGACGAGGACAACAACCGCCGCATCGACCGCAACGAAGTGCTGCGCGGCGTGCTGGTTCTGCGCTGAAGAGCGAGCGCGAGAGCGGAGCGGCTCGAGTCCCGCAGCAGCTCGGCGGGCGCGCGCTGGAAAGACTTTCCGGGCCTCGTCCGCGCGACCTCGACGCCGCGCGTCCGATACACTGGCTGGACGTTTCCGTCGAGCGGCCCTTCCTGCGGTCGCTCTCCCTCCATTCCATCCGCTCCAAGCCCCCCAACGGGACCCGCTGACGGTCTCCGGCGCCCTGCTGCGCCGGGTTGCGCCGTCTCCAGCCGCCGTGCCATGCAAGCCTTCCTGCACTTCTCCGAGCGCTTCGGCAGCATGCTCTCGCGCGTGCTGCTGACGGTCCTGTACTTCGGGCTGCTCGGCCCCTTCGCCCTCCTGTACCGACTGTTCGCCGACCCGCTCCACATCAAGCCGCGCCGCTCGAATTGGATCGAGTGGAAGCGCGCCAACGAAAACCTGGCGGCAGCGCGGAGGCAGGGCTGATGAACGTCCTGGGACTGTCGTTCTACTACCACGATTCGTCCGCCGCCCTGGTGAAGGACGGCGTGCTCGTCGCAGCCGCTGAGGAAGAGCGCTTCAGCCGCCGCAAGCACGACTCGGGGTTCCCCGGCCTCGCCATCGACTTCTGCCTGAAGATGGGCGGGCTCACGCTCGACGACGTGGACTTCATCGTGTTCTACGAGAAGCCCTTCGTGAAGTTCGAGCGCATGCTGCTCACGGCCATGAGCACCTTCCCGCAGTCGGCGGCGGTGTTCCGCGAGTCGATGCAGCGCTGGATCAGCGACAAGCTGTGGATCAAGTCGATGATGCAGAAGCGGCTGGACGTGCCCAGCGCCAAGCTCCTGTTCGCCGACCACCACATGTCGCACGCGGCGTCGAGCTACTTCACCTCGCACTTCCAGGACAGCGCGATCCTGACCGTCGACGGCGCGGGCGAGTGGAGCACCGCGACCATGGGTCACGGCAAGGGCAACCAGATCGAGATCCTCAAGGAGCTGCGCTTCCCCCACTCGCTGGGCCTCTTGTACTCCGCCTTCACCGCGTACTGCGGGTTCGAGATCAACGAGGGCGAATACAAGCTCATGGGGATGCACCCCTACGGCAAGCCGCGCTTCGTCGATGAGATCTACAAGCTCATCCACGTCGCGGAAGACGGCTCGCTGTGGCACGACATGAAGTACTTCGCCTACCACTTCTCGCGGGACCAGACTCTCGCCGAAGCGTTCGGGCGGCACTTCGGCAAGCCCGCGCGCGATCCGAAGCTGGGCGACAAGTCGCTCGATCCGTACTACTGCGACATGGCGGCTTCGATCCAGGTCGTCACCGAGCAGGTCTTGATGAAGATGATCAAGCACCTGCACGAGCTCACCGGCTCGAAGAACCTGTGCCTGGCGGGCGGCGTCGCGCTCAACTCGGTCGCCAACTTCAAGCTGTGGCGCGAGGGCCCGTTCGAGGACGTGTACGTGCACCCTGCGCCGGGTGACGACGGCGGCGCGGTCGGCGCCGCGTACTGGGCCTACAACCACCTGCTCAAGCAGCCGCGCGGACCGGTGCTCACGAGCCCGTACCTCGGCTCGAGCTACACCGACGCGGAGGTCGAGGCCTTCCTGCGCAAGTACGACATCCCGTTCGAGCGCATCGCCGACGACGACAAGTTCTACGACTTCGTCGCGCGCGCGCTGGTCGACGGCGCGGTGTGCGGCTGGTTCCGCGGCCGCTTCGAGTGGGGTCCGCGTGCGCTCGGCGCGCGTTCGATCATCGCCGACCCGCGCAAGGCGGAGATGAAGGACAAGCTCAACGCGACCATCAAGTTCCGCGAGCCCTTCCGACCTTTCGCGCCGAGCGTCACGGTCGAAGCCGCCTCCGACTTCTTCGAGGTCCCCGACGCGGCGGATCAGTACCCCGCGCGCTTCATGCTGTACGTCGCGCCCGTGCGTCAGGACAAGCGCAGCGTGCTCCCGGGCATCACCCACGAAGACGGCTCGGGCCGCCTCCAGACGGTGTTCCCCGACGTCTCGCCGGCGTACCACGCGATCATCAAGCGTTTCGGCGAGCTCACCGGCGTGCCCGTGATCATGAACACGAGCTTCAACTTGAAGGGCGAGCCGATCGTCGAAGACCCCAGCCACGCCTTCAACACCTTCAGCCTCTCCGGGATGGACTACCTGTTCCTCAACAACTACGTGGTCCGCAAGGAGGCCAAGAAGAAGATCGCGGACACGCGCTTCGTCCTGCGGCACGAAGGCGACAGCGTGACGGAGATGGTGAGCTGACATGCGCGCTCTCAACGTGCTCCTGTCGCTGCTCGTCAGCGTTCTCATCGCACTCGCCGTGTTCGAGGGCGGACTGCGCCTGATCCCCGCGTTCCGGCCGCAGCCGACGCTGAATCAGTTCGACCCCAGCACCGGCTGGTCGAAGACGCCCGGACTGAGCGTCACGCGCAACGTCGCGGGACAGCGCATCGACTTCGCGATCAACTCGCACGGTCTGCGCGAAGACGAGGCGCAAGGCCCCGCACGCCCGACGACGCCCGATGAAGCGGCTGGCCCCGGCCGAGTGCGCCCCTCGACGGCGCGCATCCTCGCGCTGGGCGACTCCTTCGTGCTCGGTTACACCGTGCAGCGCGAGCAGAGCTTCGTGGAACTGCTCGAGCAGCGCTTCCGCGAGCAGGGTCGCGCCGTGGAGGTCATCAACGCCGGCACCGAGGGCTGGTCCGTCGACCAGTCGGTGGTGTGGTTCATGGAGCGCGGGCGCGAGTACGCGCCGGACATGGTGCTCCTGTTCCCGTACGAGAACGACATCTACTGGTGCGGCGAGGAGCGCTACACGCGCTTCGACAAGCCGCGCTTCGGGCCCGACGGCGCGCTGGAGCGCCGCCAGCTCGTCGATCCCGGTCCGACTCCTGCGGTGCAGCAGCTCGCCCTGGTCAAGTTCCTCGGGCTGACGCTGGCGCCGTTCATCGCTCCCCCGCCGCCCGGCGAGTTCACCGTCGCTGGAACGAGCCTCAAGCTGCCCGGCGAGTTCGCGCCGCTGCTCGTTCAGCCGCCCGACTTCGTCTCGATCGCGCAAGCTCGCGCCGAGAACGCGCTCTTCGCGCTCGCTAAGGCGTGCCAGGGCCTGAACGTCCCGCTCGCCGTCGTCCCGATCCCTTCGAAGAGCGCCATCCACGCGGACGAGCGCGAGTTCTTCCGGACCTGGGACAAGGGACTGAAGGGCCTCGACGACAGCGCGTGGTCACCGGATCGCCCCGTCGACTTCTTCGTCGCCGCGTCGCAGCGTCAGGGCATCGACGTCCTCGATCCGCGCGAGCACCTGCGCCGCGAAGGCGCGTCGCGCAAGCTCTACTTCGAGCGCGAGCGCGAGTGGCACCTCAACGCCGACGGCAACGTCGCGCTGGCGAACTTCCTCCACGAGCGCA
Source organism: uncultured Planctomycetia bacterium (assembly GCA_938003765.1). GTDB lineage: Bacteria > Planctomycetota > UBA1135 > UBA1135 > WYBT01. The sequence goes on along the minus strand of CALKYE010000072.1, from coordinate 25,728 downwards.
TCGAAGCGCGCAAGGAGCTCGCGAGCGGCGGCCCGGGCAGCGGACCGTCGTCCGCACTGCCGTACGGCGTCGTCGTCGCCGAGAAGACCGACTGGCGCTTCGTCGCGACTCTCTTCGTCGGGCTCTGGCTCGCGCTGAGTGTGATCTTCATCGGGACCTACCCCGATGAGCCCAAGGCGCTGGCGCCCCTCAAGGTCGGCGGCATGCTGGCCCTGGTCTTCACGATCTTCCTCGGCGGACGGCAGCTCCTGGGCCTGATCCCCGCCGCGTACTCCGGGTGGATCCTCGGCGCGTTCGTGGCCTTCGTGCTCGGGTTCGTGGCCTACAAGCTCGGCCGGCGGCTCGCGACCATCGCGGAGCTGCTGGCGAGCTTCGTCAAGCGCGGCCACTGGTACCTGATGCCGCTGCTCGTGGTACTTTTGAGCATCGGGAGCCTGCTCGTGGTCGCCGCGAGCTCGCCGCTCATCGCGCCGTTCATCTACACGTTGTTCTAGAGCCCAGCGCAGGCCGCAGCACCATGAAGGAATTCATCAAGGAAAACTGGATCTGGTTCGCGGCCCCGTTCGTGGTTGCGGCCGTGATCATCGTGGCGCTGCTCTTCCTGGGCGGCGGCGAAGAAGGCTCGCCGTTCATCTACACGATCTTCTGAGCGCTTCGCGCAGCGCGCCGACCGGCCGCTGCGCGCTTCACTCCGACAGATTGATCCCGACCCGGCGCAGCAGCTCGAACCCGCCGCAGGCCTCCGCGGCGAGCAGGTGGAGTTGCGCGCCGTCGTCGATCGCCAGGCGCTTGAGCGCGAAGCGATCGCTGTGGGGCGTGTTCACGCCCGCGTGCATGGTCACCGCGCTGGCGAATCCGCTCGCGCGCGCCGCGGCGACTGAGTTCTGGTCGAAGTCCCAGCGACGCCCCCACGGGTAGGCGAAGGTGCGCGGCGGCGCCCCGAGTTCGCGGTTCAGCGACTGCGCGCCCAGACCGATCTCGCGCGACTGCTCCGCTTCGCCCAGCTTGGAGAGGATCGGGTGGTTCACCGTGTGGCCGCCGAGCTCGATCCCGCTCTGCGCCATCGCGCGCGCTTCGTCCCAGCTCATGTAGAGCGCCTCGCACAACGCGCGCTCGTCGCCGCCGAGCTCTGTGAAGATCGCGTCGAGCACGCGGTCGCGCTCGGCGGGTTGCGCGTCGTACTTCAGCACGAGCTTGAGGTGGTAGCGCGGGTCAGCCCGCCCCTCGCTGACGTGCTGGTTCATCACGTGGAAGGCGCTGGTGTCGTTCGACAGCTCGCCGAAGCGGTGCACGAAGTCCTCCGGGCTCGAACGCGCGAGGATCCAGAAGTACTTGTGCGCCCAGTTGACCTTGCGCTCGTCGAGCGGGCGCGACTCGAGGAACACGGTGCCGCTCGCCTTGTGGCGCGCGAGCAGCGGCGCGAGCACGCGCGCGTTGTCGCGGTAGCCGTCGTCCATCGAGAGCGCGACCAGACTCTTGCCGTTCAGGCCGCGGTCGAGGCGCGCCACGCCCTCGCCCACGCTCACCAGCTCGAAGCGCGCGCCGAACCAGCGCAGGAACTGCTCGAGCTTGCTCTCGCCGATGCTCATGTCGCCCGGGAGGTGCTCGCCAGCCGGCCATGCGCCGCTCGCGGGCCGCACGCAGTGCCCGGCCAGGATCGTCAGGCGCGGCGGCATGAGCTTGTCGATCAGCGCGCAGAGTCCCGTGTGGAACAACACGCGCGCGTAGGTTTCGCGCAGCGCGCGCTTGAGCTTGTGCTTGAACGCCATGGAACGCCCGAATCTAACCCATGGTTTCGTCGTCGCGGTCGCCGTCGGTGAAGCACCATTTCGACGCATCCGCCGCGGCGAGCGTGAGCGGATGCTCCGGCTGCAGCGGCTCCTGGATCACGATCAGGTGGTTCTCCGAACGCGGCGGACCGAACCCAGCGCGCTCGAGCTGGGCGCGCCACCACGAGCCGTCGATCGCCGTGGCTTCGACCACGCTCGCGCCGGCGCGCTCGAGTTCGCCCAGCCCCGCTTCGATCGCCGCTCCCACGAGCTCGTCGTCGCGCGCGAGCACGTCGATGAGGTAGCCCACGGGCTGGCCAGGACGCGGGAGCTGCACCACGACGTAGCCGAGCAGTCCGCCCGAAGCGTCACGCAGCGCGAACGAGCGATGCAGCCGCGACGGCGCGCGGCAGAAGCGCCAGTCCAAGTACGCCTTGCTGCGCCGGATCATGAAGTCGAAGCGCTTCTCGACCTCGCGCGAGAGCGTCTCGACCTCGCGCGGGAACTCCGTCAGCGGCTCCGCGCGCAGTCCGGCGAGCGCGCGGGCGAGCTGCGCGCGGCGTGAGCGTCCGCGCCGGGCGAGCAGCCCAACGCCCAACGCGGCGAGCAGTCCCTCGCGCCGTCGCCAGGCGCGTGCGTGAGCATCGGCGCGCAGCACGAAGGTCCACGGCCGCACCGCGCCGATGCGCCGCCAGCCCAGCTCGAGGAAGATGTGCGCCGACTTGCGGTTGGGCAGCCCGAACGCGAACGCCCAGCCGCGCTCCCGCGCCGCAGCCATCGCAGCCCGATCGAGCGCAGAGAAGTAGCCGCGCTTGCGCCAGTCGGGGTGCGTCATCACGTCGCCCGTCTCGCCGACGACCGCCGCCGTCGCGTCGTCGCCGCGCGAGACCGCGAGGCGCGGACTGCAGGCGTAGCCCGAGACCGTCGCGCCGTTCGCCTCGCGCGTGACGAAGCTCACCGACGGGCCGTGCGGGAGCTCGTCGTAGCGCCAATCGAGCCCGCGCTCGGCGAGCGGCTTCTTGAAGCACGCCGCGTACAGCAGCGCCTGCTCCGCGCGCTGCGCGGGCCCGCACGCGACGAGCTTGGCGCTCGGCGAGGCGCTTTCGGGCGGCGGCGCAGCGTGACCGGTCACGCCGCGATCATGCGCAGCCTGCGCGAGGCGAACAAGGTGCGGGCGCTCTGGGATCGCAAGCGTTTGCGTCCGCTGCACGCTCGCGCGGTCCGGGCTCGATCAGAGCGAGTCGCCGCGCTCGCAGCTCGAGAGGAACGGCTCGACCGCCTCACGCGCTTCGCTCAAGCGCTCGGCGGGCGTCCACAGCTCGATGTAGAACGGCTCGCCGGGCAAGGCGCCCATCACGGACATGCCATCGCCGTTCGAGGTCACGACGGGGATGGAGCGCCGCACGAGTTCGATCTCGATCAACGCTGCCTCGACGCGATCGGAGGTTCGGTAGAGCAACTCGCCCGTGTGGGATCGCATGGCTTGTCACGCCTCCTGAGGACGCCGATCTCCGACGAAGTCGGCCTGACAACGACTGGCGCGCGGACAGCGCGCCGAGATGCGAACAGGCTCGAGGCGCGGGCGCCGACCAACACGGCGCGCGCTCGAAGGGCTCGAACTACTTCTTGGCCGAAGCCGCTTCGCGCGCTTCGTCCATGACGCGGTTGGCGACGCTCTCGCTGCGCGGCGGCGGGACGATGCCCAGCGCGCGACCGAGACGCTTGCGGCCGAACTGCGGGTTCTCGAGGTAGTACATCGTGCGCTCCATGAAGCGCTTGGCGCGCTGCGAGTAGCCGTAGTACCAGCGCTCGTAGGAGCGGACCATGTTCTTGCGCAGCTCTTCGAGCTCGACCTGATTGAAGTGCTCGTGCACGTAGGCCGAGCGATTCGACGAGACGTAGTTCTCGCGCAGGTCGGTGACGTCGATGTTCGCCTGGTAGTTGTCCCACGACTCGGTGCCGATCAGCGGGTTGAACACGCTGACGCGCACCAGGTCCGGACCGGCCATGCGCAACACCTTCTCGGTCTCGACGATGTCCTCGGGCGTCTCGCCCGGGCTGCCGACGATCAGGTAGACCTTGGCCCAGATGCCCGCGCGCCGCGTCATGCGCGCCGCTTCGACGATCGCTTCGGGCGTGAGGTCCTTCTTGAGCACGTCGAGCATCTTCTGCGAGCCCGACTCCCAGCCGTAGTAGATGCGCCGGCAACCTGCGCGGTGCATGTGCTTGAGCAGCGGGTAGTCGACGCAGTCCGCGCGCGTGTTCGCGATCCACTCGAACTTCAAACCGCGGCGCAGGATCTCGTCGCACATCTCGTGGATGCGCTTGCGCCGCAGCGTGAGGATCTCGTCGACGAACAGGATCACGCCCGGGTTGTAGGTTTTGACGATGTGCTCGAGCTCGTCGACGATCGCTTCCGTCGAGCGCACTCGGAAGCCGCGGCCCGTCAGCTCCTTCTGGCAGAAGATGCACTTAAACGGGCAGCCGCGCGTCGTGAAGATGTAGGTCAGCTTCTCGGGGTTGAGCTTGAAGTAGCTCTCCATCGGAAGCAGGTGGCGCGCCGGCAGCGGCAGCTCGTCGAGCTTCTTGATCAGCGGCGGCGCGGAGTTGTCGACCCACACCTGTCCATCGCGCACGCCGGCGAGTCCCGCGACCTGCGAGAGCGCCTTGTCATCGTTGCCTTCGAGCCCCTTGAGGAACTCGGGCAGCGTCTCCTCGGCTTCGCCCTTGAGCACGTAATCGAAGTGCCCGCTGGAGAGGAAGATGCCCTGGTCGACGGACGCGTGCGGTCCGCCCATGACCGTGATCTTGCCCTTCTCCTTGGCGTACTTGGCCCAGGCGATCGCGCGACGGATGTTGGGCGTCAGCGCGCCGAACCCGATCACGTCGTTGCGCTCGATCGCCTCGCGCATGTACTGGTCGTTGACCACGCGCTCGTCGACCAGCTCGACGGGGATCTTCTCCTTCTCCAGGCAGGCCCCGAGATAGGTGATCCCCAGGATCATCGCCAGCGGGTCTTCCTGGACGTGCGGCTTGACGTACGTGAGCAGTGTCTTGCGCATCGCGGTGTGGATCGTGGGCAGGTGGCGCGGTGAGCGCAGAGGCGGCGGAGCTGGAAGCGGCTGCCAGCAGCCCTCGAGCGCCGGGGGTGCTCACCCGAGCACCACGGCGCCAGCCCCTCTTCGACAAATCTACCGCGCACGTCAGAGTCGGGCAAGCGAGCAGCCCCTTCGGACCCCGCGCTCGACCGACGCTCGAAGCGCGCCGATCGAGTCTTTTCGGGTCACCCGCTGGCGCTGCTTGCGCCGCCCGCGCTTTCCGGCGTCGCCCATTCGCGCGCCGGATCCGCCGCGCGGAAGTAGCTCGCGATGTAGCCGAAGTGCACGAGGACCCAAGCGAGATAAAGCGTCTGCCCCCAAACGGGCCCCGTGAGCGGAAGCACCCGCACGAGCCACAGGTTGGCTGGAATCGTCACCAGCGCCCCAATCAGGCAGATCACCAGGTTGGGCCGCATGCGGTTGGTGAGGATGTAGAAGGGATCCTGCGCCACGGCGAACGAGGCTGGGATCATCCCCAGCGCGAGGATCACGCAGCAGGTGAACACCGGGTCGGAATAGTCTTCCGGGTACGCGAGCCGCAGCAGCGCCGGAGTGAGCGCGAGACCGATCAGAATCGCCGCGGTCACCACGCCGCCGCCGATCAGCGTCGTGCGCCAGTACAGGCGCCGGAAGCCGCGGAAGTCGTGCTTGCCGCGCATTTCGGCCAGCGCCGGCAGCGTGTTGCGCGACACGCCCTGCATCGCGATCCCCGCGACGCCGAGGATCTTCTGCGCGATCGTGAAGTAGGCGACCCACGAGAAGCCCGCCGCGCCCGAGAGCAGCATGCGCGGCAGAACCGTGATCACCAGCGTGGTGGTGTTCTTGATCAGGCCGATGCGCAGCCCGAGCCGGATGCCCTGACGCATCGGGATGCCGGGCACGCGCACGATGATCTCGCGCCAGCCCGGAAGCCACGCGCCGCCGTCCGCTCGCGCGGCGTGGTAGATGTGCGCCGCGAGGTACGAGGCCAGCAGACGGCTGGCGATCTCGCCGAGCACGGCGCCGGCGGGCGAGCCCGTGATCACCACGCCCCCCACCGTCGTCGCGAGGCGGATCAGCTCGTGCGCTGCGTCGAGCTGCGCGAGCGGCTTCATGCGCCGCGTGCCGTGGAACGCGACCTGCGTCACAGCGCGCGGAGTGTCGATCGCGATCCAGAACGTCAGCCACCACGCCCAGCGTCCCAACTCGCGCGCTTCGTCGAGCGCGAGCTGATCGCCGTAGACCTTCTCGCACAGGTACGGCAGCGCGAAGTACCCGACGCCGATCATCAGCGTCGACGTGATCAGGTACGTCTTGACCAGGAACGCGAGCCAGTCCGCCAGCTTGGCGCGCTTGTCGCGCGTCGAGGCCGCGGCGACCTGGCTCACCGTGGCCTGGATCACGCCCACGTTCACCAGGTTGAACATCAACGCCTGGAGCGTGACGGCCATCAGGAACAGGCCCTGACCGTGAGCGCCGAGCGCGAATGCCAGCAACGCCGACGCCGCGAAGCCGCTGAGCTGCGTGAGCATGCCGCTGGCCTGCAGCGCCAGCGTGTCGGCGACGAACTTGCGCGCCAGCACCTTGCGGAGCTTGTCGAGCATCAGCGCTCGCCTCGCTTCGCCAGCGCGGCGTCGTAGAGGGACAGCACGGCGCGCGCGTTCTCGGCCCAGCTCGATTTCGCGGCGTGGACGCGCCCCTCGCGTCCGAGCCGGTCGCGCAGCGCTTCGTGGTCGAGCAAGCGCGCGAGCGCCGCGCCGACGGCGTCCACTGTCGGCTCGACCAACAGCCCCGTGCGCTCGTGCACGATCGCATCCTCGGCGCCGCAGCCCAGCGAGCCCAGACAGGCGACCCCGGCGGCCGAGGCCTCGAGGTACACGAGCCCGAAGCCTTCGAAGCCGCCGTCGCTGGCGCGCACCGGCGTGTGCACGAACACCTGCGAGCGCTGCAGGAGGTCGATCTTCTCGTCTTCGTCGACGTTGCCGAGGAAGTGCACGCGCTCGGCCAGCCCCGCGCGCTGCACGAGCGCTTCGAGCGAACGCTGGTACTCGTCGCCGGCGCCCTTGCCGATCACGTAGTGGTGCAACTCGGGCCGTGACGCCGCACAGCGCAGCCACGCGGCCAGCGAGACGTGATGGCCCTTGCGTTCCTTGAGCTCGCCGATCGCGAGCGTGAACGGGTGCGCATGCCAAGGCTTCGCGCCCACGGCCCGCGGCCGGGCGAAGTGCTCCGCATCGACCGCGTTGGGGATCACGCGCATGCGGCGCGCGATCTCGTCGCCGTCCCCCACGATCTCGCCCACGCGGCGTTGCGTGAAGCGGCTGACGGCGATGAGCGCCTCGAAGCGCCGATAGCACCAACGCGCGCGCTCGGCGTGCCTGGGATCGAGCAGCGGCTGCACCGTGTACGTGCCGTGGCCGGTGGCGATGCACGGAACACCCGCCATGCGCGCGCCGATCAAGCCCGCCAGGCTGTGCGGGTAGTCCTTGATCGCGTGAACGAGGTCGCAGCCGCGCGCTGCGGCGAACACGCGCCACGAAGCCGTCGCCAGACTCGCCCAGAACTTGGGCGCGCTCATGTGGAAGAAGTAGTCCGGCGGCAGCGCGACGCGCACCTTCCAGTGCGGCGGGACCTCGCGCGAGGTCGGTCGGTGCTTGCGCGCGAGCAGAACGTGAGGCTCGAGGCCCGGCCGCTCCTGCTCCAGCGCGCGGATCAGCCGCACGGCGTAGCGCCCGACGCCGTCGAGGTCCGAGAGCGAGTCGGTGAGGTACAGAACGCGCATGGGGCGGGGGGACGCAGCGCGGATCCTAGCGGCGCTGCGCGGACTTCATCGGCGCGGACCGGGCCGGCGCCCGCGTCGCCATCCACGTCAGCAGGCGCCGCGCGCGCGCATCCCAGGTGTGCTCGCTCGCACGCCGCGCGAACGCGCTGGAAAGTCTTTCGCGCAGCTCGGGGTCCTGCGCCAGTCGTCGCACGCCCTGCGCCAGAGCGCTCGCGTCGTCGGGCGGCACGAGCCACGCATCGAGCCCGTGCGTGAGCACCTCGCGCATGGACGGCAGATCGCTGGCGACCAGCGGCAGTCCCACGGCCATGGCCTCGAACACCTTGAGCGGCGAGGTGTACTTCGAGCTGATCGCTGGCTGCGAGCGATTGGGCGCGAGACCGATGTCCGCGGCGCTGAGGTACAGCGCGACGCGCTCCGGGGGCTGGAAGCCGTCGATGCGCACGTTGGCGAGGCCGCGCGCGCGATCGCGCAGGCGCTCGACATCGGGGGCCATGCCGCCGGCGAGCACGAAGGTCAGCTCGGGCAGCTCGCGGGCGGCCTCGACGATCAGCTCCGCGCCCTTCCAGGCCAGCAATCCGCCGGTGTAGGTCGCGATGAACGCGTCCTGCGGCAATTCGAGCTGCGCGCGCGCCTGCTCGCGCGTCGGTCGCGAGGCGAAGCGCTGCGCGTCGAAGCCATCGTGCTCGACGCAGATCGCTTCCTCGCGCGCGCCGAGCGCGATCAGGTCCTCGCGCACGCCGCCGGAAATGGCCACGACGCCGGTCGCGAGTGCGAGCACTTCGCGCAGCCAGCGCCGGCGCAACTCGCCGGCAGGCACGCGGTGGAGCTCGAGGAACACCTGCTGGCGCCCGCGTCTCAACAGGCGACGTGCGGCCTCGATCTCACGCGAGTACACCACCAGCTCGTCGCCCTCGCGCTCGACGGCGCGCGCCGCGTTGCGCGAGAAGGTCAGCTCCTGCAGGCGCGCCGGGAAGTACTGCAGCGACACGGGAAGCGCGTCGATCCAGTCGATGCAATCGGTCTGGCGCAGCGCCGGCCGCGCGCCGGGCGGCACCTGGTAGTGCTCGTAGAGCGAGACGCCCGCGGGCAGCGTCGGCGCCTTGCGGCGTCGCGCGTACACGAGCGTCGAGTCGACGCCGGCGCGCGCGAACGCTGCGGCGGTCTGCATCACCTGCAACGACTGCGCGCGCTCGGAGGGCAGCCGCGCATTCGCGATCAGCCACAGACGCGAGACCGAACTCACGGCTTGCGTTCGCGCTCCGCGTCCGGATCCTCGGACTCGTCGGAGCCCTTCTGATCCGCGTCGTTCGACGTCGCGCCCGTCGGCTTCGAGGTCGTCGACTTGGCTTCCGTCGACTTGGCTCCCGTGGCCGGCGGCGCCTTCACGCCCTGGCCCACGCCGTCCGAGTAGCCGAGCTCGCGCAGCCGCTGCGCCTCCTGCTCGAGGTCGCGCGCGGACTGCGAGATCGAGTGGCGAGGAATGGGCATCGAGCCGTCCCACTGCTTGAGCCGTTCGAACAGCCGCAGCGCCTGATCGCGATGTTCGGCGAACACGTTGCGTCGCTCGTGCGGGTCCTCGGCCAGGTGGAACAGGCGCGCAGGGTAGACCTCGTGCTCGGCGATCGAGTCGAGCGACTCGCTGCCCAGGTCCGCGGCGCGCACGATCAGCTTCCACTCGCGGTCCTGCGCGCTCATCTCGAGCCCGTTCTCCGAGAACGACACCTCGCGCAGCGACTGCACGCGGCCGTGCGCCAGCCCCACGAAGCTCCAGCCGTCGAGCGCGCCGTAGTTGCGCCCCGCGTCGTCGAGGCGCTCCTCGTGCGGCGGCTTCACGTCGAGCAGCTCGCACAGGCTCGGCAGCACGTCGACCGACTCGACCAGTTCCGACACGCGCACGCCGCGCGGCAGCCGCCCCGGCGCGACGACGATCAGCGGCACGCGCAGGTTGGTGTTGAACATGTGGTTGTGCTCCCACAACCCGTGGTCGTCGAGCTCCTCGCCGTGGTCGGCGGTGACGATCACGACCGTGTTGTCGAGCACGCCGATGCGCTCGAGCGTCTCGATCAGCTCGCCGGTCATGCGATCGCCGTGCGTCACGCCCGCGTAGTAGAGGTTCTGGATCTGGCGCTTGTCGGCCTCGGTGGGCGTGGCCTTGCCGCTCTCGATCAGCTCGCGGTGGTGCGCGTAGAAAGCCTTCACCGGTCCGTCGTAGTCCGGATCGCAGTACAGCGCGCGCACGTCCGCCGGCGGGTCATAGGGCGTGTGCGTGGCGTAGAAGTGCGCCATCGCGAAGAAGCGCTTGTGGCCGTGGCGTTCGAACCAATCGATCGCTGCGCGCTTGACCGGCTCGCCGAGCAGGCGCTGCTCGAGCTTGCTCTTGACGACGTACAGCACCAGCTCGGAGCGCAGCACGCTCCAGGGGTTGTCGACGTCGACCAGGTCGTGGCCCATCATCGCTTCGAAGTACGAGTCGAAGCCGCGCATGAGGCCCGAGGCCTGACTCAGCGCACCGGTCATGAACGTGACCGAGTGGTAGTCGCCGTGCTCGAGCGCTCCCGGCTTGTTCGCGAACGGCGCGCTGTCGAGGTGCGACGCGATCGTGACGCTCGGCTCCATGCGCATGCCGGGGACCATTTTCACGAAGCCGTGCCGTCGCGGGTACTTGCCGGTGAAGAACGAGCCGAAGCTCGAACCGGTGAACGGCGCCTGCACGAAGGCGTTCTCGAACAGCACGCCGCGCGCCGCCAGCGCGTTGAACACCGGCGTCTTGACGCGCTCGTTGCCGTAGCAGCCGAGCACGTCGGCCCGCAGCGCGTCGTGCACGATCAGCAGCACGTTGGGCAGGTTGCGATTGCGCTCGTTGAGCCGCCCGAGCTCTTCCACGTCGCGTTGCGCGAGCAGCAGGAAGGGCCCGCCGACGAGCCAGGTGACCACCACCGCGGTCGCGCCGACCCACTGCGCGCTGCGGGACAGCCGGCCGACGACTCGCACGAGCGTGAAGGAGCTCGCGACGCACAGGGCGAGCATCACGGCCGCCGCGACGAGTCGACGCGGATCGGAGATCGGCACGCCGTAGAGCACCCACGGCCGCGACCACCAGAACACCTCGAGGAACAAGCCCACGCCCAGCGTCAGCGCGGCCAGCGAGGCGCAGCGCTCGCCCAGGCTGCGCGGCGCGAGCCAGCGTTGCAGCACGAGGCCCAGCAGCGCCGCGAGCACCGCGTAGAACACGCCGTAGACGACCGCAGCCGCGCACATGCCGCCGACGATGCTGCCCAGGCCGTCGACCGGCGTGCGGGCCGCGGCGATCGCGCCGTCGATCAGTCCGATCACGGCCCCCACCGCCAGACCTGCGTTGAGCGCGGCGCGCAGCGTCGTGAACCAGCTCGAACGCGGAGTGCTGTCAGCGGTGTCCATGCGGGAAGCTCTCACGCTAAGCGATAGCCGATCTCGTGGGAAACCTCGCGCTCGCCCGAGCGCTCGGTCGCCGCGGCGGGGAAGCGAAAGCGCACTCCCCGCGCGCCAGCGGCGTCCGCGAGCCGTTCCCGCACGACCAGTCCGCGCCCGTCGACCTCGAAGCGCCGCTCGAGCCGCGCGCCAACGACCGCCTGACCGCCTCGGTGCGCGAGGCCGCCGCTCAAGCTCACGCCCTCGCCGTCGATGCGCAGCGGCGCGGACAGCACGAAGCTGCTCGAAACCTCGCTCGAGCCGAACGACGCGACGCCGCGCCACGCGACGTCGAACGGCGCGGCGAACGCAGAGCCCCAGCGTCGACCGCGCGCGTGGTTGCGCGAGAGCCACAGCGCGAAGCGCAACTCCGCCGCGCCGTGTCGCCAGCCGCGCGCCAGCGACGGCGGGCCGCGTCGACCGCTCCACTCACCTTCCTGATCGCTCGCGAGACGCTCTCGTGCGAGCAGGTTCGCTCCGTCGGTCTTGCGCACGACGCGCAACAGCCCGGCGCCGTGCGGACTGCCGTGGTGCACGTTGTAGCCCGGCCGCGAGCCGCGCACCCAGGCCACGACGGTGTCGTCCTCGATCCGCGCGAGTTCGATCGCGCCCCACGCGCGCACGCGCAGGTCGATGCCTCCGCCGCCAGCGGCGCGCTCGTAGCGCGGCACGCGATCCCAGTTCGCTTCGAGCAGCGGCAGCGCGCGCGCGATCCACTCCGCGTGGCAGGCCCAGAACACTGGGCACTGGTAGCTCTTGCGCCGACCGGGCGCATCCAGGTGACTGCGCGGCGCGCCGTCGCGCCCGAGGTGCTCGCACCACGTGCGATAGGCGCGCACCGCGGCCGCGGTGAAGCGACGCTCGCCGAACAGCTCGCCCGCGCGCGCGAGCGCGTAGACGTCGAAGACGTGGCTCGCGACCTCGTACTCCGCGCCCCAGTACCAGGGCTTGGCTTCGACGAGTCCGCACTTGAGTCCGTCGGGGCCGTGCAAACCCTCGGCGAAGTCCAGCGCGGCGTACAGCGGTCGCGCGAACAGCGGATCGCGCGGACTGCGCTCCAGTCGCTCGAGGGCGAACAGCGTGAACGCGGGAACGCGCGAGTGGTAGAAGCTGCTCGCGTCGCCGGCGCCCGCGTGCGGCGCGCCCCACTCGAGCGGGTGGTACGGGAAGCTGCCGTCCTCGTTCTGCACGCCCTCGAGCGCGCCGACCGCTTCGATGGCGGCGTTCTCGAGCTCCGCCTGACGCTCCAGTCGCCACGCAGCCGCCAGGCCCGTGAGTCCCCACGCGCGCTGCGCGGGGACACCCTTGTCGAGCACGGCGTAGCGCAAGTACGTGCGCGCGTGGAGCACCGCGGCGTGCGTGAACGCGCGTCGATCGTCGTCGGAGAGCGCCGAGCCCAGCGTCTCGACCAGCTCCACCAACGCGTCGGCGCACGCGCCGCCGTCGATCACCGCGTTGGAGCTGTTGAACTTGTCGTGGCGGCCCGGCCAGAAGGTGTGGCACTCGCTGGTCCCCTCGCGATAGAGGTTCGCGACCAGCCGTCGCCCCTGCTGGATCGCGGTCGCGAGGTGGCGCTCGCGATGGGCCGGCGCGTCGTAGCGCGCCAGTCGCGCGGCGAGCACGGCGGCGCCGGCGCTCTTGCCGGTGTGCTCGATGCGGTGCTCGGGACACACGATCGCCCCGCGCGCGTCGCGCAGCGATTCGAGCCAGCGCAGCGCGCGGCGTAGCGGCTCGACGAGTTCCTCGCGGATGTGCGGCTCGCTCAACGCTGCGGCTCCATTTCGCGGCACAGTCGCGCCATGAGCGTGTCGACCTCGTGGTCGCGCACCACGAGGGCTCGCAGTCGCTCGCCGAGCGCCGCGCGCTCGGGCTGTCGGAGGCGCAGCAGACCTTCGATGCGCTCGGCCAGATCGCTCGCGCTGCCCGGAGTGAACATCAGGCGCGCGCCATCGGCTCCCAGCTCGCGCAGGAGCCGCGGGAACGAGTCGTTGCAAGTCAGCACGGGCCGCGCGCAGGCCATGGCCTCGAGCACCACCTTGTCGATGCTGCCCGTGCTGCTCGCGTTCACGAGCAGCGTGCAGCGCTGGTAGAGCGGCGCGATGTCGCGATAGGCGATCGCTCCGTGGAGCACGACGCGCTCGCGCAGTCCGCCGACGTCGATCTGCTCTTCCACTCGCCGGCGGTAGGCGGGATCGCCGCTGGCGAGCACGTCGCCCACGACGTCCAGGCGCAGGTCGAAACCGCGCGAAACGAGGATTCCGAGCGCGGCGAGGATCGTGAGCGGATCCTTGGCGGGCGTGAGCCGGCCGACGCTCAACAAACGGATCGGGCGAACGGGCTCGACGCCGCCGGGAGCGAAGCGCCGCGTGTCGATGCCGTGCCCGGTGACGACGCGTTTGGGGCTCTCGATGCGCAGCGACTCCTCGCTCGCGGTGAACACCTTGTCCACCAGCGCGACCGCCTTGCGCAGGCGCTCGTCCACCGCGCCGTGCGTGTACCACAGGTACTGGCGCGCGCCGGCGCTGCGCGCGAGGCGCGAGGACAGCAGCGTGTAGCGCGGCACCATGTGCGCGAGCACGGCGTCGAAGCGCTCGTCGATCAGCGCCTCGCGGAGGAAGCGCCGGTTGCGCAGGTAGCGCCCGATGTAGCCCTTGCGTCCGACCTCGCGCGCGTCGACGTTGGCGGGCAGGCCGCTCGTGTCGCCCAGCTCGAGCGCGATCACGCGCACGCGCTCGCAGTGCGCGGCGAGGCCCTCGATCCAGCGCGGCACGAAGCCCAGCACGGCGTCGCCGCGGTCGAGCACCTGCGTGAGGAACAAGAGCTTCACGCCCGCCGCTCCGCGAGCGCGTGGAGGCCCTGCGCATAGCCGCGGATCACGCTCGCGTACTCGAAGCGCAGTGTGGCCGCGCGCGCACGTGCGCCGAGCGCCCGCCGCGCGCTCTCGTCGCCGAGCACGCGCTCGAGGGCGCCCGTCAGGCTCCCGAGGTCGAAGCCGCAGCGCGCTCCGTTCACGCCATCCTCGACGAGCTCCTTCATCATGCCCACCGGTGTGCTCACGACCGGCGTCCCGCAGGCCATCGCTTCGACGGTGAAGCGCGGCCCGCCCTCGCAGGTCGAAGCGCACACCACGACGCGCGAGCGCCGGTAGATCTGCGCCAGGTCCTCGGGCCGCTCGACCCACTCGACGAAGCGCGTGCGATCCGCGATGCCGCGCGCGCGCACGCGCTGCTTGACCTTCGCGAGCAGCGGCCCCTTGCCGACCATCAAGAGGCGCGGGCGCAGTCCGCGCGCCGCGAGGTTGGCGCTGGCGTCGACGATGCGATCCAGACCCTTGTTGTTCACCATCCGCCCGACGTAGGTGATGTCCTGCTCGGGCTCGAGCGGCTGCTGCGGCGGCGAGAACACCTCGAGGTCGATGTACAGCGAGGGCAACACGACGATCTGCTCAGCGCTCACGCCCCAACTGCGCAGCAGCTCGGGCATCTCGAGCGAGTTGACCACGCGGAACGCGCGCGCCCGCGAGCGCGCCCAGCGCACGTACTGACGCGCGACCGCGCGATCGAAGCGTTCCTTGAGGTCCGCCGCGACCGGATGGCCGGGCACGTGGTGGATCTCGGACAGGAACGGAACTCCGCACGTCCTCGCGAGCTTCGCCGCCGCGAAGCCGTTGTAGAACCAACCGTAGTCGTGGCTGACGATCAACGAGTGCCCGTGCTCGGCGAGCAACTCGCGACCGCGGCGCACGAGGTAGCTCACCATGCCAGCGCGCCCGCACGGCGCCGGATGGAAGTGCACGGTGTCGAAGATCGTTCGCACGCTGACCGGCTTGTCCGGCCGCGGGCAGAGCACGTCGATGCGCTCGAAGTGCCGCGAGAACTCGCGCTGCATGGCGTAGAACGGCCCGCGCTCGCCGATCGAGACCTGTCGATCGCCGCTGAGCATCAAGAGGCGCATGCGCGCTCCTGGGCCACGGCCTGGTAGAGCATGTCGAGCCGCGCGGCGAGGCTCTCGGCGCTGTGGCGCGCCGCGACGCGCAAGCGCGCACGCTGCCCCATCGCGCGCGCCGCCGCCGGATCGTCGAGCAGGCGCGAGAGTCCGTACGCGAGTTCGTCGACGCTCTCGCCGAGGTAGCCGGTGCGCTCCTCGGCGACGATCTCCGCGCAGCCGCCCACGCGCGTCGACACGACGGGCAACGCGGCCGCGGCGGCCTCGATCAACGCGACGGGCAGTCCCTCGGACTGCGAGGTGAGCAGCACGCCGAACAGGTCGCGGTACAGCGGAGTGACGTCGTCGACGGCGCCGAGCATGTGCGCCCGCTCGTTCAGAGCCTCCGGGAGCGCGCGAATGCGTCGTTCGAGCGCGCCGCGCAGCTCGCCGTCGCCGACGAACACGAGCTGCAGCAGCGGATAGCGTTCGGCGAGCAGCTCCAGCACGTCGAGCGCGCGCTCCGGCGCCTTGACCGGCGCGAGCCGACCGATCACCCCGACCAGTTGCGCTTGCGCCGGCGCGCCCAGTCTCCGCTGGAGCTCTCCCGCGCCGCGCTCGAGCTCGAGCAGCGCGTCGAGGTCCACGCCAGGCGGAATCACGACGATGCGCTCTTCGCTGGCGATGCCCAGCCGCACGAGGTCGTCGGCCGTCGCATGCGACACGGCCACGATCCGATCGGTCTCGCGCGCCAGCTTGCGTTCGATGGCGATCAGCCCTCGCGCGAGCGGCGCGGGGAAGTAGCCCTCGAGCACGTGCCCGTGGAAGGTGTGCACGCGCCCCGCCGCCAGCCCGCGCGCGGCGGAACGCGCCAGCGCCCCGGCCTTGGAAGCGTGCGAGTGAACGATGTCCGGCTGGAACTCGCGGAACTGCTGCTTGAGGAACGCGCGCGCGCGCAGGTCGCCCGACAGCGACCAACCCCGGCGAAGTCCCGGAACGCGCACCACGTCGATGCCGCGCCGGAGGGCCTCGTCGAACAGATCCCCCTCGCCGGGCTCCGGTGCGCCCGCGAACACGCGCAGCTCGTAGCCGCGCCGTGCGAGCAACGGATCGCTCGCGAGCACCTGGCGCGCAGGGCCGCCGAGGTTCATGCGGGTCAGGACTCGCGCGATGCGCATGGGATCGCTCAGCGTACTGGACTTGCGGGCGTCAATCCTCAACCAGCGGGCGCAGCGCGGCCGAGCGCTGGGTCGCACTCGTGCACGCCGTCGCACTACCAGTCGCAGTGGATCGACGTTGACTCGCCGCACGGCGCGAACCTTCGCACGCGCTTGTCGAGCGCCTGGGTGTACGCATCGCCGACGCCGCGGAGCCGCTCTCCCGCAAGCGCTTCACCGAGGAGCCACCTCTCGACCCGCCAGCGCCCCGCATCGCGACAGTCGCTCAGCAGCACCGCCATTTCGTCCCGGGCGAGCGCGCTGAGTTCGAACGCGAGACCCTCGCCCTGCTCGCGCTGGAGCGCGATCAACTCGACAATCGTCGCGATCTCGTCTCGCGCCTCGGCGATCGTGCAGCGTGCGAGCAGCCATGAGCCGGTCCGGAAGTTCTGCGCGTCGGCGCTCTGCTCGAGCAGCCTCTCCGCACAACGGCGCGCGTCGTCGACGCGCCCCGCAGCGAGGCGAGCCTGCGCGGTCTGTGCGAGTCGCACGGGGTCCGACGGGAGTTCACGCGAGCCGCAGGCTGCCAGCGAACAGCTCAGCAGGAGCGTGCGGAGACTCCTGGCGATGCACGGCCGATTGCGCAGCGGGACACTCACTGTTCGTCGCCATCGTAGGCGACGGACGCTAGAGCAGCGCGATGTGGTACGCGAACAGGACCGTGTAGGCCCCCGCCGCGGTCCAGATGCCGACGCGGGCGAGCGAGAAGTTCTTGTGGAGCGTCAGCACGATCAGCGGGATCGTGATCACGCTCGCCTTGAGCAGCACGAAGCCCGTGCGACCGGTGGTGAGCATCCAGGCTGCCACCGGGTTGAGTTCGATCGCGCCGGCCTGAATGTGGTGCAGGGTGAAGAAGCTGTCGCCGATGTTCATCAGCCCGATCCAGAACATGACCGCGAGCAGCCGCGGGCTGTACTGGTCGACGAAGCTGTTCTCGTTCTCGCCGTCGCGCCGGCCGCGTCGTCGGCGCCCGCCGAAGATCGTGTAGCGCGAGAAGCGCGGCGTCGGTCGCGTGCGCCGATCGGGCCCGCGGTACGGCTGCGAGCGCTCGGAGGGCGCCGGCGCCGGATCGTCGAGCAACCCGGGTGAGAACTCCGGCTCGGAGTCGGCGGCGCTCAGGGGTTGGGGATCTCGTTCGCTCACGCGCGCGTTGGTCCGGGAGGCCAGTCTATCGGCCCTCGAGCGCGCGCCCCTGAACGGAGGAGTACAGCTCCAGCGTCTGCTCGATCATCCGCTCGAGGCCGAAGAGTTTTCGCACCCGTTCCCGACCGCGCGCGCCCATCTCCCCGCGCCGCCGCGGATCGGCCGCCAGCTCGGCCAGCGCGGCGGCGAGCGCGGAGGCGTCCGAGGGCGGCGCGAGCAACCCGGTGAGCGGTTCCTCGACCACTTCGGGAATCGCGGAGACGCGAGTGCTCACGACCGGCAGGCCGGCGGCCATCGCTTCGAGGAAGACCAGGCCGAGCCCCTCCCACAGCGAGCTCATCACGAACACGTCCGAGGCCGCCAGGACGGCCGGAACGTCGCGGCGGATGCCGGCGAACAGCACGCGCTCGCCCAGGCCCAGCTCGCGCGCGAGAGCCTCGGCGCGCAACCGTCCGTCGCCGAACGGATCGTCGCCGACGAGCAGCAACCTGGCGCGAGGCGCGCTGGCGACGAGTTGCGCATGGGCGCGCAGGAGCACGTCGTGGGCCTTCTGCGGCGCGAAGCGAGCGACGCACACGAACACGACCTCGTCGGAGGCGATGCCGAGTTCCGCACGCACGCGGGCTCGCGCTTGCGCGTCCGCCGCGGCGCGCTCGAACGGGGTCGGATCGAGTCCGTAGTAGATGCGCACGAGCTTGTCGCGCCGCACGCGACCGTAGCGCTCGATGTAGCGCGCGACGTGGTCGGACAGGCAGATGGTGCGCTGCGGCAGCGCGCCGATCAGCCCGTGCACGAACGAGACGAGCGGACGTTCGAGCACGCGCTCGTCGTTGTGCTTGCTGGCGATCAGCCCCGCGCGACGCCCGGCGAGCGTCGCCGCGAGCGCGCCCGCCATGTCGGCCTTCAGCAGGTGCGTGTGAACGATCTGCGCCCAGCGCAAGTGCGGCCACAGTCGCGCGAGCAGAGCCGGCCCGCTGCCCACGCGCGCGAGCGCCGCCGCGCCGGCCTGGCGGAAGTCGCTCTCGAGCGAGCCGTGGCCCTTGAGGTACGCCACGCGCACCTCGTGCCCGCGCGCCGCTTGCCCGCGCACTTGCGCGAGCAGGTGCATCTCCGCGCCGCCCACGTCGAGCGTCGTGATGACGTGCAGGATCCTCACGCGAGCTCCCGGTAGACCTCGAGCAGGCCGTCCACCATGTGCGCGACCGTGTAGCGCTCCGCTACGGCTCGCTGCCCGCGCGCGCCGA
The DNA here is from genome assembly GCA_938003765.1 of uncultured Planctomycetia bacterium. Lineage (GTDB taxonomy): Bacteria > Planctomycetota > UBA1135 > UBA1135 > WYBT01. The sequence goes on along the minus strand of CALKYE010000072.1, from coordinate 7,122 downwards.
GCTCTGCGCGCTCGACTTGCGAACGCGCGAGCATGCGTCGCAACCCGTCGGCGATCGAGTCGACCGAGTCCACCTCGCACAGCTCGCCGCAGCCGGCTTCCTCCAGCACGCCGCGCGCGCCGTCGACGCGCGTGGCGACCACCGGCGCGCCGGCGGCCATCGCTTCGAGGACGATGTACGGCATGCCCTCCCAGCGCGAGGGCAGGAGCAGCACGTCGACCGTGCGCAGGATGCGCGGCGCGTCGTCGCGCCAGCCGAGGAAGCGCACGCGTTCGGCGACGCCGCACTCGCGCGCCGTCTGCTCGTACGTCGCCAGCAGTTCCCCGTGGCCCACGACCAACAGGTGCGCGCGCTCGAGCCCGGGCGCGGCCAGCGCGCGGATCGCCAGGTCCTGTCCCTTCGCGACGTTCAAGAGCCCGACCACGGCGATGCACGGCGCTCCCTCGGGAAGTCCGAGCTCGGCGCGCTCGAGCGGCTGCGCCTGCGCGAAGCGCGCGGGCTCGACGCCGTTGGGCACGACGCGGATCTTCTCCTCCGGGATGAAGCCGGCGCAGGCGAAGGTCGCGGCCTCGTCGCGCGACACGGCGACGAAGCGCGCCGTGCTCGGCGCGAACGCGTGCTCGACGGTTCGGAACAGCGCGCGTGAGCGCGAGCTGAACATCGCGCCGAACAGGAACGCGAAGGTGTGCGGAGTGTGGACGCGCGCTCCGACCCCCGCCGAGCACGAGGCGAGGCGTCCGAGCACGCCAGCCTTGCTGGAGTGCGTGTGCACGATGTCGGGGCGCAGCTCGCGCATCACGCGGCGCAGCTCCCAGACGTGCGCCAGGTCGACGTGCGGACGGATCGCGCGCAACATCGGGAGCTCGCGCACCTCCACGCCCAGCGCCGCGAGTTCAGCCATGTCGCGCCGCATCGCCGGCTCCCGCAGGGCCGCGCACACCAGAGCCGTGTCGACGCCGCGCTGCGCCAGCCCGCGGCACACGTCGACCACGTGACGGCGCGCGCCTCCGATGGTCGCTTCGATGATGTGCAGGACGCGCACTCGCCGGCGCAGGTTAGTAGGCGCCGGTGCCCTTCACCACCGCGAAGCCGGTCAGGGCGATGATCACCACGTCGAGCAGGAACGACTGGTGCTCGATGTAGTAGATGTCGTACTCCATGTTCTCGTGGATCGCCTCGCCGCGCGCGTAGGAGATCTGCCACAGGCCGGTGAGGCCGGGCTTGGCGCGCAGGCGCTCGCGCTCGATCGGTCCGTAGCGCTCGACGATGAACGGCATCTCCGGTCGCGGCCCGACGATCGACATGTCGCCGCGCAGCACGTTGAACACCTGGGGCAGCTCGTCGAGGCTGTAGCGCCGCAGCCAGCGGCCGATGTGCGTCAGGCGCGGGTCGTCGTGCGACTTCGGCTTGGGCGCGTCCCCGGAGAGGTGCACGTGCATCGTGCGGAACTTGATCATCTCGAACGGCTTGCCGTCCTTGCCGACGCGCACCTGACGGAAGAACACCGGCCCGGGCGACTCGCGCTTGATCAGGATCGCCGCGAGAACGAACAGCGGCGCGCCGCCGACGACGACCAGCGAGGCCACGAACAGGTCGAGCGCGCGCTTGGCGAAGCGCTGCAGCGGACCGGGCTCGCGATCGGGGCGCGTGATCAGCGGGATCGAGTCGAGCGTCTCGATGCGGACCTTGTGCGAGTACAGGTGGTAGAAGCGCGGAACGACGTGGTAGACGACGCCGGCGCGCTCGAGCAGCTCGACGATGCCCATCAGGTCCTCCTCGCGCGCCTCCGGCATCGCGACGAAGACCTCGCTGACCTTGTAGCGGCGGATCAGGAAGTCGAGCTCGTCCCCCGTGCCCAGCACGTCGGCGCGGTCGATGCGCCGGCCGACTTCGTCGCCCGAGGAGCCGACGAAGCCGATCAGGTTGAGCCCCAGCGTGGGCACCAGCACGAACTTCTTCTGCAGCCGCTTGGCGGTGTCGCCCGTCCCGTAGATCAGGACGTTTCGATTGCCGATGCCGCGGCGGTGCAGCCACTGGATGGCCTTGAACGAGCAGAAGCGGCTGACGGTCGTGAGCGCGAGGATGAAGCCGAACGCGAGCAGCACCGAGAGCCGAGAGAACAACGCCCAGCCCTGCTCGTCGACCATGTGCATGTCGACGAAGCGGTGCAGCGGGAGGATGAACTGATAGATGCCCTTCGATGGCAGGGTCGCCGTGCGCAGGATCGTGAACAGCGCGTGCACCACGAGGAACGACGCTGTGGTGCTCTTGGCGACCGCCTTGAACTCCTCGATGTTGAGCAGGCTCTTCAGCGGGCTGTACATGCCGTAGGTGTGGAAACACACCAACGTGACCGCCGAAGTCAGCAGGAACACCTCGCGGTGATCATCGAAGGTCGGTCCGGCGCTGTAGGCGATCCACTCGCGCGCCGCCCAGCCGAGGTAGCACGCGAACCACACCACGGCGAGGTCGACGAGCACCTGCACCGAGAGCATCAAAGGCTCGAAGTGCCTGCGGACGTAGTTGCCTGCCGCCGTCATGGTGCGGCCTGCCCCCCCCGCGATCCGGACATGTAGCTGGTGCGCTGCCCCATCGAGCCGCCGTGACCTCTGGCGGCGGGAAGCACACAGAGCCCGCGTCGACGCCCCTGGACGCCGGCACGTGCTCTGTCCCCCCGCATGGTGAAGCCTAGCGCGCTCGCGCCGGGGCGGTGAATGACGGGCTCGTTAGTCACGGGGCGGCGCCGCGCACGAGTCGCGCGACGAGCAGGGGAACCGTATCGGCCGCCCGCCCCGCCTGGCTTGGGAAGTGGAGCTTGAACCACAGGCCCCCGAGGGCGTCCGCGCGGTCGGTCACGGCGCGCAACCCGGCCCACGGAACCCCGGCGTTCGCCGCGATTGCGCCGGCGGCGGCGGTCTCCATGTCGGCCACGCAGTCGCCGGAGAAGGCGCGCGCGAGCCGGGCCTTGCGCCACCACGACAGCACCGGGCGATCCGCGGTGAGGAAGTAGCCCTCCGGACCCGGCGCCACCTCGCGCCACAGCCTGCGCAACTCGTCATCCGCGCGGCTCTCGCGCCCCTCGACGCGCGACAGGTCGGTCTGCACCGCGCGCGTGCAGTGCACCATCGCGCCCGGCCCCAGGTGCGACTTCAGCCCCCCGCACACGCCGACCACGAGCAGCCCGCGCGTCGCGCCCGCGCCGAGCAGCGCGCAGGCCCCGCGCGCCGCGTTCACCTTGCCGACGCCGGCGACGACCGCGACCAGCCGCTGACCGTGCAGCTCGAACTCGCGCACCTCGAGCCCCAGGTGCGTGCGCCGCTCGTGCGGGAGTTCCGCGAGTCCGCCCAACTCCTCGCGCAGCGCGCACAGAACGCCTAGCGCGCCCGGGGATCGCTCCATCGATGATGCCTCGCGCTGCACCCTGGCTATTGTGTCGCGAAGGCGATGCGACGCACGGACCTGGTGTTCTTCCTCAGCGGCGTCGCCGCGCTGGTGTACGAGTCCGTGTGGGCGCGCCTCCTCGCGCGCCGCCTCGGAAGTCACGCGCAGTCGACCGCGCTGGTGCTGGCCGTGTTCATGCTCGGCCTGGGGCTCGGCGCCTGGCTCGCAGCGCCCCTCGCGGCGCGCGTGCTGCGTCCCGGGCGACTGTACGCCGCGCTGGAGCTGTTCATCGGGCTGTGGGCGAGCGCCGTCCCGTGGGCGTCGCAGGCGCTGGGCCCGGTCGACGGACTCGGACCCCGCCTCGCGCTCGCGAGCGCGTTCCTGCTCGCGCCGACCCTCGCCATGGGCGCCACCGCACCGGTGATGGCGCGACTGGTGCTGGCCGAGCGCGAGCGACTCGGCGAGGCCACGGCCCGCTTCTACGGCGCCAACACCCTGGGCGCCTGCGTCGGCGCGTTGGCGAGCGTGGCCTTCTTCATGCCCGTCCTCGGGCTGCACGGCGCACTGTGGGGCGCCGCCGGATTGACCGCGGTGTGCGCAGCGTTGGGCGCGGGGCTGAACGCGCCCCCCATCGCCGCGACCACTCGATCTGAGGGCCCGGCGGAAAGCGCCAGCGCGCTTCCACTCGTCTTCGCCGCTGCGTTCGGCGCCGCCAGCCTCGCTCTCGAGGTGGTCATGACGCGCGTGCTGATCTCGGTCACCGGCGCCTCGGTGTACGCCTTCGCTCTGGTGCTCGCAGTGTTCCTCGGCGGCATCGCGCTCGGCAGCTTCCAGGCGCGCGAGTGGCTCACTTCGCGTGTGCGCGCGCTCGCCGTGCTCGAACGCTGCGCGGTCGGTGCGCTGCTCGCCGCGTCGCTGGGAGTCGTCGCGCTGCGCTGGCAGTTGGACGAGCGCGACCTGTTCGCGGGTCTCGACAACCGCCTCGTCCCCGACGCCTCGCCGCTGGCGCTGTGGGCCTCGCACGCGATCGTCGCAGCGCTCGCGCTGCTCGGTCCGGCGGTCGCGTTCGGCGCCGCGCTTCCCGCCTGCGCCGCCTTCGCGAGCGAACGCGCGCGCGGCGCGTCGAGCGAAGTGCTGCTGGGGCGCGTCTACCTCGCCAACACGCTCGGCGCGCTGTGCGGAGCGCTGCTGGCAGGCTTCGTGTGGCTCGAGCAACTCGGCCAACGCGGCGCGTTCCTCGCCGCTCTCGCGCCGCTGGCGCTCGTCGTGCTCATCGCGCAGCTCCACGCGCGCCAGCGTCCGTGGCTGCGCGTGCTGTGCCTCGCGCCCCTCGCCTGGGCCGTCGCGCCCGCCGATCCGCCGCCGGGTCGCACGGTGCTGTACTCCGCGTCGGGCCGTTCCGAGAACGTGTCGGTCGAGGACAACCGCGAGGACGACGGAGCGAGCGTGCGCGCGATCCGCATCAACGGCAAGGTCGAGGCCAGCACGGCGCCGGTCGACATGCGGCTCCAGCGACTGCTCGCCTACATCCCCGGCCTGTTGCACGGCGAGGTCGAGAGCGCTGCGGTCATCGGCCTTGGCGCTGGAACCACCTCGGGCGCGCTGCTCGACCTGCCGCGCATCGAGTCCGTCGACGTGTTCGAGCTCGAGCCGCGCGTGGCGGACGCGGCGCGACTGTTCGCGCGCTGGAACGGCGGAGTCGTCGACGATCCGCGCGTGAGCCTGCGCTTCGTCGACGGACGTCACGCGCTCGCGCGCAGCGAGCGGCGCTACGACCTGATCACCTCGGATCCGGTGCACATCTGGACGCGCGGCTCGAGCGACCTGTACACGCTCGAGTACTTCCGCTCGATGTCGGCTCGTCTCGCGCCGCGGGGCATCGCTTCGCAATGGCTGAGCCTGTACGAGCTCTCGACCGACGACTTGAAGGTGCTGTGCGCGAGCTGGTGCGGCGCGTTCGAGCACGTCGCCGCGTACCTGACCGCGTATGACCTCGCGCTGATCGGCGCCAACGAACCGTGGGACACGGACCTCGCGCGCGCTCCGCTTCCCGCGCCCCTGCCGGAACGGTTGGCGGAGATCGGCATCCTCGGCGCGCACGAGCTCGCGGCGCTCGAAGTCGCCGACGCGCGCGAGCTGCGCGAGTGGATCGGCGCGACGCCGCCGATGCGCGACGTGCGGCCGGTGCTCGAATTCCGCTCGCCGCTCAGCTTCCTCGCGGGCTACAGCGTGGACGTGCTGCGCTGGTCCGGCCGTCCCGAGGTCGTCGAGCGCTTGCCGAGCGCTTCACGCGAGTACGCGCGCTGGGCGCGGAGCGCGTTGCACGCGTTCCTCGACGCGCTTCCGCAAGGTCGCAGCGCGGCCGCGGCGGCCTACGGACAGACGCTGATCCGGCGCACCGGCCTTGGAGCCCCGCCGGGCGACAGGTAGAACCTCTGCGCCCCTTTCTCTCCCCCACGCCTCCACCGTGCCGCTGCTCAAAGACCAAGCCCTGTCGATCGCCGTCACCGGCGCCACGGGATTCATCGGCCAGTACATGGTGCGCGGACTGATGCGCGCGGGGCACCGCGTGCGAGCGCTCGCCCGGGCGGGCCGCGAGAGCGTCATCACCGAGGCCGCCAAGGGAGTCGCGGGCGTGCTCGAGGTGCACAGCGGCGATCTGACCCGCGCCGACTCGCTGGCGGGCTTCCTGGGCGGAGTCGACCTGCTCGTGCACCTAGCGAGCGCGCACGACCACCTCGGCGACGAGGAAATGCAGAAGGTCAACGTGCAGGGCACCACCAACCTGCTCGACGCGGCCAAGCGCGAGGCGAACAAGGACTTCCAGATCTGGGTCGTGTCGTCGGCGGTGATCGGCGCGCCGGTCTACAGCTACTACCGCGACTCCAAGCGGGTGCAGGAGAAGCTGATCCGCGGTTCGGGCATCGAGTGGGCCTCGTTCCGGCCGACCTTGGTGTACGGCGTCGGCGACTACCGCCACACCGCGCCGCTGCTCCGCAAGTGCGCGCGCAACAGCGGGACGTTCTGGGTTCCGCACGACGGGCTCTCCAAGATCAATCCCGTCCACGTCGACGACGTGATCGACGCGGTGCTGCGCTACTTCAAGTTCGAGCGCGGCATCGACTGCTGCTACGAGCTCGCGGGCCCCGGCGGCATCGCCTACAACGAGTTCATCGACCTCACGATCAAGGCCACGGGCGGCGGCATCAAGCGCCGCAACATCTCGAAGAAGTGGGCCGACCGCGCGATCTTCCTGAAAGGCCTGTTCGTCGACAACACGTCCGATCGCCGCGCCAGCGCGTACTTCAACCTGCACCACGAACACGACATCTCGAACGCCGTGTTCGAGCTCGACTGGCATCCGCGCAGCTACGCCGAAGGCATCGCACAGGTCGCGCAGGGCGACTGGTGGCGCGACGAGTCGAAGTAGCGTGACTTCGCGCGCGGACGAAGGTCCGCCGCAGAATCACTCGACTGAACCAGCGCCGCAGCGCGGTTGCGATTGAAGAGCGCTGGCTCCTGAACTTCGGCCAGCGCTCCGCCGCGCGCGCCGATCACTCCGCGCGGAGCACGATCGATGAGCGCTGCCGGAGTTCAGCGGCGACGCTGCTCACCTGCGCATCGGAGTCACCGGCGCTGCTGGGGTCCCAGAGCTCGGCCGAGGTTTCCTTGGAGAAGCGGTGCTTGAGAGTGGGCGCCGGACCCGAGAACTCCACCCAGCGTTCCACGCGCAGCACCGGG
>CALKYE010000071.1 GCA_938003765.1 uncultured Planctomycetia bacterium | reverse complement strand
TCGGCTTCGGAACCTCCGTGCATCTGTGGGGCGACTCGATGTTGGTGGGCAACCCCACGGGGAGCGAGACCGCGAACTACGCGGGCCACGTGCTCTTCAAGGACCTCCCGCGAGTGGAGACCCTCTCGTATTGCGCCGCGACGACGAACTCCACCGGTCAGGCCGCGCACACCTCGCTCGCCTGCCCAGGGATTCTCGAGGAGCGCCTGCTCCTGCGCGCGGCGCCGACGCCGCCGGGCAGCATGGGTCTGTTCCTCCTGGGCAGCACGAACCCGAGCGTCCCCATGTTCGACGGCATCCGCTGTGTCGGAGGGATCTCGATGCGGCGCCCGCTGGTGTTCGAGCTCGGAGGTGAACTCGCCGACGACGTGGACCTCGCCGCCGCTCGAGCGCTGGGCCTGCTGGCGCCCGGATCGACCTGGTACGCCCAGGCTTGGTTCAGGGACTCGGCCGCTGGAGGCACGGGTTCGAACTTGTCGTCCGGCCTCGAGTTGATCTTCGCTCCGTGATGCGGCCCGGGGCTCGGTCCCATCGCGAGGGACCGAGCCGGCCCGAGCGCAGAGGCAACCTGAACCTCCAGCCTGAGTAGGCCGCCCTGGGATGCAGCCGCTGCGGTTCAGCTTGTTCGCGAGCCTGCTCATGCTCGCCGCCATCGGCTGTCGGACGAGTCCGACGTCGTCATCGCAGCTGGCGCCCGCGAACGCGGTGGCCGACCTCACTGACGTCAAACCGGCGCTCGCGCCAACGCTTCGGTACCTGCGAACAGAGCCGATGGAGCGTGACGAGGCGCCGGAGGAAGAAGGCGCGCCGCAGGGCTACTGGGACGTACTCGAGCTGCACAACGGAACTGAGTCCACGTTCGAGCGCGTAGCGCACATGAGCTGCGATTGGATCTGGACGCGGTGCTACGGAGTCGTCGATGTGCTCGTGCCTGGCGCAGGCTGGACGGATCCGCAGCCCAGCGTGTACTGCGGAACAGGTTGTGGCTATCAACAGATCCCGCCTGGCGAGTCGGTCACCATTCGGACCAGCAGCTGGCTCCGACCCACTCGCGTCACGGTCTCCGTTCGAAATGTCGGGGGCCGCGATTGGCGCGTACCGCCGTGGCAAGACCACAGCGAGTTCGTCGAGCTCCCCTTCGTCGAGTACGACTCCGCGCGGGCTGCGCCGGATGCGACACCTCCCGCACTCTTCGTGGGGCGTGAAGCTGCGGAGGACAAGTGACGCGCCTCGGCTCTGGCAACTTGATCAGCGCCACGATCGCGATCGTCGTCGTGGTCGCAGTGTGGATCTGGCTCGCCGTGCAGAACAACTGGCGGCCGGACAGTTGGCGACCGTTCCTCGCACTCGGGTGCGCCGGCGTGCTCGCGGTCGCGGTCTACCGCGCACTCACGCGCGGTTTGCGCGGGTAGTCGGCGGCGTCCCCACCCCAGTACGGATTCGACCTCGGCAGCGGAGCCTGGGAGCAGTCAGCGGACCTCTCGTCGCGTTACTTCCTGATGCTCGCGACCCGCGAGGACCTCGTGAAGCAGGACCGGATGATCTTGCGCGTCCTGGAGCGCGTCATCGGACGAGCGGTCGGTCCCGACGAGGCGCAGGCGATGCTCACCGCCGCGTCGCGCGAGCTGGACCGCGTGTTCCCCGGCATCAAGCCGCGCAAGCTCGGCGACTTGATCTGGAAGCAGGAGCGCGAGCGGTAGGTCCGGTGACTCGTCGCTTCGACTCCGGCAGGGTGAGTCCCGCGTTCCTCGGCCGAATCGAGCCGACGCCGCGCGGATGGTGACGCTGCGCTGCGAACGGAGTCTGTCCGGCTGCGTCGAGCAGCGCGCGAGCGACACGAGAGCGGTGTGGCGCATCGCACGGCCTCGCTTCGACTGCCGAACAAGTCGGGCGTGTGGCATGAGCGCGCCAGCGCTGTCGACAAGCACTGGCGCGTCGAGCTCGCGGGCGGCGACTGCGCACCTCCCGCGAGTCGAGTCCGTCGGCTCTGGCCAAGTTCAGTTCGCGCGGCCTCGATCGCGACGCGCGCTCGTTTGAGCAGGCGACGCGCAACGCCGCGCCGTGTCAGCCAGCGAAGCTTGCGTGTTCAGCGGCGCCGCGTCGGCGGCAACCAGGGATGGTTCGCGCCATCGCACAGCGGGCAGTCGCTCATTCGCGCGTACGAGCCGCCGAGGCCCTGGCTCTTGTAGGTCTCGAGTTGTTCCATGCCCTTCTTGCGCCGCTCCTCCATCTCGCGTCGCCACGCCGCGTTCTCTTCGGGAGTGAGTCGGAGACGGGCCATGCGCCGCTCGACCCAACCACCGACGAGCTCCATCAGCGCGTCCTGCCGCGCACTGAACTCGCCTGTCGTGAGCCCCGCCATCTGCTCAGCCGTCAGGCCCGGTCCGAAGTCCGGCGAGCCCTTGATCCAGGTGAATTCGGGCCGCGCGCGATAGGTCAGGAACGCACGATAGGCGGGCATGCAGACGGGGCACGCCCACACGAAGTTGGCCGGATAGCCGTGCTCCGCGTCGATGACCGTGATGGCGTCGACCGCGTCGTTCGAGACGCCGTCCTCGTAGAGGCCCTCGAGCACGGCCAGGAACAGTTCAAGCTCGTAGTTGGTCGCCGCGCGCTGGCTCGAGGGAGGATTCTGAGTGGGTTCAGCGTCGCGCACGATGGACGAGTTCGTCCCGAGCGCCAGCACCAACGACATCGCGATCATCGACAGGGCATGAGTCGGTTGCACGGTTTCACCTCACTGAGAGTGGACGTAGGGCTCGACACTCGACGGACCGCGAGCGGCGGCCGGCGAGCCGGGGGCCGCGTCAACGCTGTGCTGCACGGCGAACTTGGCGAAATCTCGCGGCGCCAGCCGAATCCGACGGCGGACGTCGCACGCTGCACGTCGTCGCGCGGCCCGCACGTTCAGAGTGGGCCCCGCCGCCTTCTTCTCCGGCGACGCGCATCTCTGGTCGGCGATGCGACGTCGGTCCCCATGGCGTCCGACCATCCGCGGAGGCGCACCGCCCAACTCGCTCGCGTCGCGGCGCGGCCCCGGCCCCGGAGCGGCCTCTCATATCGGACTGCACGAGGCGGTGTGCGATCACCGCTCGGCTCGGGGCAAACGCACGGGACAGCGGACGACCGCTCGGACTTCTGATTCGCACGCCCACGAGTTTCCGGTAGTCCTCGGCGACGGCGGCCGTATAGATCCCTTTGGCGGAACACCCAGCGGCGGCGCGCCCCAGCGCCGCGAAGGAGTTCCCATGCATTCGAGACTACTTGGCGTCCTCGTTTCCGCGCTCGCCCTGGCGCCCCGGCCGGCGATCGCGCAGTCCATCTCCTACGAAGCGCTCGACGCGCGCGGCTTTCAGGGCGACGGCAGCCCCTTCCGCAGCCCAACGGTGTCGGCCAACGGGCGTTGGCTCGCCTACGAGAGCTTCGGCGACTTCCTGCCGGGCGACTTCGACGGCCACATCGACATCCTGCTGCGAGACCGTCTCACCGGCAGCGTTCGCATCGTGAGCGTCAGCTCGAGCGGCGACGGCGGCGGGCTCAACGCTCTCTCTCCGTCGATGTCCGCAGATGGTCGGTTCATCGCCTTTCAAGGCTTGTCGTCCGATCTCACGCCCGGCGACGCGAACGGCAAGCACGACATCTTCCTGCATGACGCGTGGCAGGCCACGACCACGCTCATCAGCTCGACGCCCGCGGGCGTGAGCGGCAACGGAGCTTCGTCGGAGCCGCGAATCTCCGGCGACGGACAGTGGGTCGTCTTCTCGAGCGAGTCGAGCAACCTCGTGGCCGGCGACATCAACGGCGTCGCCGACATCTTCGTGCGCAACGTCGCCAGCGGCGCGACGCAGCTCGTCAGCGTTTCGACCTCCGGTGCGGCGGCCGACGCCAACTGCTCCGAGCCCGCCATCTCCGCTGACGGACGCTTCGTCGTCTTCACGAGTTCGTCGTCGACGCTGGCGCCGGGTTCGAGCGCTCTCGCCCACATCTACTTGCGCGACCTCCAGCTCGGTGTGACCGAGATCGTGTCGGTCAACTCCGCGGGGCTGTCGTCGAACGGAGGCTCGATGCGCCCGCGCATCAGCGCGGACGGTCGCTTCGTGACGTTCACGTCGTTCGCGACGAACCTCGATGCGAACGACCCGGACAGCGTCTCCGACGTGTTCCTGCGCGATCGCGTCATGGCGACGACGGAGCTCATCAGCCGCACGGCTCAGAGCGCCCCGCCGTTCACGATGTTGTCGTACGGTCCGAGCGACGTGAGCGCCGACGGCCGCTACGTCGCCTTCGTCAGCTTGGCGAGCGACCTTGGGATCCCGAGCGGCGGCGCGCCGGACCGCCTCTACGTGTACGACCGGCTCGCGGCGGTGACGATTCCGGCCAGCCTCTCGACGAAGGGCGACATCGTGAGTTCGATCAAGGAGTGGGCGCTGACTCCGGACGGCCGCCACCTCGTGTTCAGCAACCTCGATCTCAGGGCGCGCGACCTCACCGTGAACGCGCATCCCGACAGCTCCGTGTACTGCACGGGCAACGTGCACAGCGGAGGTTGCGTGGGGCAGATCCACGCCGGAGGCTTCCCGTCGGCGGCTGGTCCAGCCTCGATGTTCGTGACCGCGACGCAGATGAAGCCGCAGGTCTCGGGCATGTTCTTCTGGGGCTTGCAGCCGGCGTCGATTCCGTTCCACGGCGCGACGCTGTGCGTCGGCTCTCCGATCCAGCGCACTCCGCTTCAGCCCTCCGGCGGTTCGCTCGGTTCCTTCGAAGGCTGCAGTGGGCGCTACTCGTTCCACTTCAGCCCCAACTACATCGCGCTGCGCGGTCTGGCGGCGGGCGACACGATCTACGGCCAGTACTACCAACGCGACAGCTCCGCCGGGGCCGATGGATACGCGCTGTCGAGCGCGCTGAGCTTCACGATCGCGCCGTGACGCGCGCAAAGGCGTCGACGCTCGGTTGACGCTCACGCAACGATTCGGGCGGCCTCGAAGTCATGTTCGGGGCCGCCCGGTCGAGTGAAGCGCTCCGCGGCGCTCGCGCGTTGGCGCAGCTCGCGGCTCGAATCAGCGGACACTCACCGTGAGTGTTCCCGGATCGGCGATCATGTAGCGCGGCGTTCCCGCGGTGGAGATGTCTCCGACCGCGTGCACGGCCACGCCGTAGGTCGAGCCCGCACCGGCGCCGCCGTGAGTCGCGAGCGGGAGGACCGTCACACCGCTAAACACGTAGGCCGAGCCGAAGGAGCTGTTGCACGGACCGCCAGCTCCGGCGAGGAAGTCAGCGCGCGAGTCGCCGTCGTAGTCACCGACCGCGGCGACCGACCAACCCAGACCCGGAGGGTTGATGGAATACGTGCCATAGGGCCGGATCGGGCCGCCGGCGGCGGTCGCGATCTTCTGACCCCGGTAGGCGAACACCGACCCCAGCGACCCGCTCGTCGTGAAGTACATCGCGCCGATGGCGACCTCCGGCCGGCCATCCGAGTCCACATCCCCGAAGCCCACGGCGGAGACGCCCGTGACGTAGTTGCCCGATCCCGGCATTTGCGCCAGAACCACCGGCGTCAGGCCGGGCGCGAGCGAGGCGCCCGAGTACGCGAACGCGACGTCGTGACCGGGAGCGCCGACGACGATGTCGGGGACCGAATCGAGATCGACGTCGCCGATGCCAGCGACCGAGAACCCCATCGCCGGCCCGGCAGCGGTGAGCACACACGGCGGCTGCGTCAGCAGGTTCGCCGGCAGACCGCTGCCGGAGATGCTCGTGACGAGCGCCGGCGCGCCCGCAACGTCGACGATCTCTGCGATTCCATCCGCCCAGCAGTTCGCCGGGTTGGCGCGCCAGTGCGGGTCCCCGATCAGCACTTCGCTGATCCCGTCTCCGTTGAGATCGCCAGCCGACGCGATCGAGAAGCCGTAGCGATCGGAAACGACGCACGACGTGCCGGGCACGAACGCCGTCCACGTCCGTGTGACCGCGCCTCCGACGGACGGAATCACGAACGCCTGTCCGGTGAGCGGAGCGCCAACCGCGATGTCGTCGAAGGTGTCGCCGTCGATGTCGCCGAGATTGGCGAGCGCAGCGCCGTAGCGCGACGAGGCCGGACCGACGGACGTGTGAATCAGCGCGCCCGTGCGTCCCGAATGGAATTGGACGCGTGAAGTGGACGGGATGCCGAACACGAGATCGCGCACTCCATCGCCGTCGATGTCGCGAACGGCGGAGAGCGCCTCGCACGCCACGTTGTTGATCGTGAGCGAGCCCTGCGCATGAGCAGCAGCGGCGAGCGAGCAGACGGCGAACCAACTGGCGAACGAACTTGAGTGCATGGGGTGAGTCTCGAGGTGGGTGCTGGTGGAGCGCGATCCGCCCGCCCTTGTCGCGCGCATCGCGTTCACGTCGTCGCCGTGCGCTTCGGACGCTCGAAAACCACAAGTTCGGCATTGGCCCCGTCGTGCGATCGCGGTGCGCGCGGCAATCGCGCCCCGGCGGCGCGCCGGGCTTCCCGACCGCGTCCGCTTCGGCAGGGCTGAAGTCGCCCCACCCATCGCGGATTGGGAGTGCTCTCATCGGGTTGGCCGGGTTTGCGCACCGGCCGAGCAACTCCGCCGTGTCGTCGCGCCTCCCGCCGTGCGCGGCGCTCACGGAGCCTTCGCCACCCGTCGAAAAGGCGCAGCCCGCTCGAGTCAGGCCTCGGCGGCGGGAGCGCCCGCCGCGATCGACTCGAGCGCATCACGGAGCGCGTTCAACCGCTCTCGACCGATCTCGGCGGCGAGGTCTTCCTCAGCTTCTTCGCTGGCGGCGACCAGCGCCTGCAACAGTCGCTGTCCTTGCGCGGTGTAGCGAAGCCGGCGAGCGCGTCCGTCGTCGGGATCGGGTTGCGCGATCAGGTAGCCGAGCTCGATCAGGTCCTCGACGACGTAGGTGACGCTCTGCTTGGCCATGCCCGTCGCGCGGGCGAGGTCCGCGACTCGCCCGCCCGTCGACGGCAAGTGGCGCAGCACGGGCGAGTGCATCGCCTTCAGGCCAGGGTGACCGGCGGCGGCGACGGCGTCGTAGACGCGCGACTGCAACCGCCCGTAGGCCTCGCGGAGCAGATGGCCCAACGTGCGGGACTGCGACGGCTGGTCGGCGGGGCGTTTCGCCGCGCCGCGACGTGCAGTGCTCGAGCGAGGCGGCGGATTGCGGTGGACCGGCATGTCGGAGATCTTGACACATAGACAGACCGACTGTCTACTTCCGACAGATGGACTGTCTTTCCGCTCCCGTCAACCACAAGGACTCCACCGTGAGCTTCGTCCGCAGCGCCGACATCGCGCCGATCCAGGTGCTCTCCGACCGATTGCGCCTGCTCCTGCGCTCCAACGACTCCCCCTTCCAGATGAGTGCGATGCTCGTCGACGTGCCGCCCGGCGGCTTCGTGCCTCCGCACACGCACGCGCGCGAAGAGGAGGCGTACTTCGTCCTCGAGGGAGCTCTGGCGCTGCGCGTCGGCGACCAGACGAACACGCTCGGCCCCGGAGATTTCGGCCATGTGCCGCCGCAAACCGTTCATGCGTACGCCAACGAGAGCGGCGCGCCGGTGCGCTTCCTCGCCTGGACCGTGGGCGGCCCCGTGGATCAGTTCTTCCTCGCGATGAACGAGTCGGTGCATCGGATGCCCGAGGATGCGGCCGCGATGGCGGCGATCACCGCCCGCTTCGGCGTGCAGATGGTCGGCGCGCCCGCTTGAACCGGTGAGTCCCGCGCCGCGCTTGGCGCTCTCCAGACGGGACGCCACCGCGGCGCGGCGACACGCGCGCGATCGAGCCTCGCACGCGGCGGGCGCGTCGCGAGCCGCGTGACTCCGAAGGAGGAGTTCAGCCGCGATCACGCTGAACAAATCAGGTGTCGCGGAAGCGCTTCTCAACGCTTCGACGGCGCTCGCCCGTCACAGCGTGGCGCGAAAAATCGTTGGGGCGCTGCAAGGCCGAAGCACCGACTTCCGATCCGCCGAGGAGGGCGGCGGCAGGGTCTCGGAAGCCCAACTGCGGCGGCGTCTGGAGTTTCGCCACTGCAATGGCGCGGGCGCGGACGTTCCCCGCTCGAAGGTGTCCGGGCGGTGTCGCCAGCGCCGCGATCGAGGCCCCCGCGCATGGCCGCCGCCCCGCGGGAATCCTGGGGCGTTGCAATTCTGCGGTCGCCTTCAGTTGCCCCGGTTCGATCGACGAAGCACGGCACGTTTCCGCGCCGACGCTCCCATGCGCGACGCGGTGTTCAGCCTCGCACATCCCGCCCGCGACCCATTACATGTCGACTGCCCAAGCCGTGACGGACGCGCGAGTGCGCGTCCTTCGTGGACAGAGCGCTTCTCCCTCCGCAACCCAAGCCGTCGCAGAGGTGCTGGCGCAGATTCAGCAGGACGACCAGAAGGTCGTGCTGTTCTTCGCATCGACGCGCTACGACCTCGACGAACTCGCCGCGGCTCTGCGCGAAGGCTGCTCGGCGCAGGTCGTGCTCGGGTGCACGTCGGCCGGAGAGCACGGGCCAGCGGGACCGACGCGCGGCGGACTCAGCGCGGTCGGGTTCGCGGGTGAGGTGGACATCGACTGTCACCTGATCCGCCTCGGCCAGATCGACGAGGGCGTCGCGGCGGTCGCGGCAGGGAGCGCGGAGCTCCGCAGTCGCCACCCCGAGCGCAGCGCCTTCGGTCTGCTGCTCGCCGACGGACTCTCGAAGCAGGAGGAGCGCCTCGCACTGGCGCTGTACCGCGATGCGCCCATGATCCCAATCGTCGGCGGGTCCGCGGGAGACGACCTGACGTTCGAGCAAACGCTCGTCTTCCACGACGGAGCGTTCCACCGCAGCGCCGCGGTGTTCGCGACCTTCGCGCTGAACGAGAGCATCAGCACGATCAAGTTCCAGCACTTCGAGCCGGGCGAGGAGCTGTTCGTGATCACGGACGCCGACCCGGACGATCGCATCATCCGTGAGATCAACGGCGAGCCCGCGAGCGTGGTGTATGCGCGCGCCATCGGGGTCTCTCCCGAGAAGCTCGACAGCGCGACGTGCTCGCACCACCCGATCGTGGTCCAGATCGGCGACCAGGTCTACGTGCGCTCGATCGCCGCCGTGAACGCCGATGGCAGCCTCGGGATGTTCTGCGCCGTCGACGTGGGCGTGGTGTTCACCCTCGGCGTCGCCATCGATCCGGTGGAAACCACGCGCCGCGCCTTCAGCCAGGCCGTCGACGAGATCGGCGCTCCGCAGGTGGTCTTGGGCTGCACCTGCATCCTCCGCCGCCTCGAGTTCGAGCAGTCAGGTCGCGTCCCGGAGATCTGCGCGCTGTACCGCAAGTACGCGGTCAGCGGCTTCGACACCTACGGCGAGCAGTTCAACGGCGTCCACGTGAATCAGACCTTCACCGGCGTCGCGATCGGCGCCGCGAGCAAGAACCCATGAGCCCGCGACTCGACCCCACCGGGGACGTCGGCGGAGCGCTCCCGTCGAGCGCTCGCGCGGATCCCCGCGACAAGACGATCCACGTCCTCCTCGCCGCCGCCCAGCGTCGGCAAGCCGACTTGAACTCCTCGTTCGGCGAGTTGTTCAAGGGCGCGGCCCTGCAGGAAGCGGTGCGCCGCAAGACGGCCGAGCTGGCCGAAGCTGGCGAGCAGATTCGCAAGATGGAGCGCTCACTGGCGGACTCCCAGCGACTCGAGTCGATCGGCCGGCTCGCCGCTGGGATCGCGCACGAGATCAACACGCCCACTCAGTACGTGGGCGACAACCTGGGGTTCATCGAGCAGCAGATCGACACGCTTCTCGGCCTGTGCAAGGCGATGAAGGAAGTGTTGGGCGCCGCCGGCCCAACCGGCGTCGACTCACGCGTGCTCGCGCGCGTCGGACAGCAGCTCGCGGCGCTCGATCTGGAGTTCCTGGAAGCCGAGCTCCCCTCGGCGGTGCGGCAGTCCATCGACGGCATGGAGCGCATCGCTGCGATCGTCCGCGCGATGAAGGAGTTCTCGCATCCCGGGACCCAGACCAAGGTCCCGATCAACATCAACCACGCGCTGGAGAGCACGCTCACCGTCGGCAAGTCCGAGTGGAAGTACGTCGCCAGCCTCGAGACGCACTTCGCGCCGGACCTGCCGACGTTGGATTGCTTCCCCGGGGATCTCAATCAGGTGTTCCTGAACATCCTCGTCAACGCGGCGCACGCGATCGGCGACCGACTCAGCCAGGACCGCTCGATTCCGGGGCGCATTCGCGTCACGACGCGACGCGTCGACGACTGGATCGAGGTCCACTTCGAAGACAACGGCTGCGGCATCCCCGAGGAAAACCTCAAGCGCATCTTCGAGCCGTTCTTCACCACGAAGGGGATCGGCAAAGGCACCGGCCAGGGCCTGTCGTTGGCCTACGCCGTCGTCGTCCAGAAGCACGGCGGACAACTCGACGTGCGGAGCCAGCTCGGCCAGGGCTCGACCTTCATCCTGCGACTCCCACTCGGTGAGCCGAGCTCGACTTCCGAGGAGGCGCAGGCTTGAAGCGCATCCTCTTCGTCGACGACGAGAGCCGCATCCTGTCGGGCATCCGCCGCATGCTGCACTCGAAGCGCAGCGAGTGGGACCTCGTGTTCGTCGAGGACCCCTGCGCCGCCGCCGAGCTGCTGGGCGACGGGAAGTTCGACGTCGTCGTGTCCGACATGCGCATGCCGGGCATGAACGGCGCCGAGCTCCTCGGCCACGCGCAAGCCAAGATGCCGGCCGCGACCCGCATCATCCTTTCGGGGCAGTGCGATCGGGACAACACGCTGCAGGCGGTGCCCGTAGCGCATCAGTTCCTGTCGAAACCGTGCTCGGCCGAAGTGCTGATCGGCGCGATCTCGGCCGCGCTCGAGACGACCAGCTTGCTCGAAGAGGACGCCATCGGCGCGCTCGCCGGATCCTCGACGAGCCTGCCCTCGCCTCCGCGCGTGTACCAGAAGCTCGTCCAACTGGTGTCGCGAGACGACTCGCGCATCGAGGATGTCGCGGCAGTGCTGCGCAGCGACGCAGCGCTGTGCGCGAAGACGCTCCAGATCGTGAACTCCAGCTTCTTCGGGCTGGGCGCGAAGACGACCGAAGTGGGGCGCGCGGTGTCCTACCTCGGCTTCCGAACCGTCCGACAGGTCGTGCTCGGCGCCGAGGTGTTCCGCTCGTTCGACGCGAGCAAACTCGCCCCGTCGGTGGATCTCGAAGCGGCGCGACGTCACGCACTGGCAGTCGCGGAGGTCGCGAGCCGCCTGGTGAGCAACCCGGCTGACGCCGAGTCGGCGTACACGTCGGGCGTACTTCACGACCTGGGTGAGCTCTTGCTCGCCATGCGTCCGACCGGAGGTCGGGAACCGATTCTCGACACGTGTCGGGCCACGTGGACGGCGCAGGAACTCCCGAAGCACCCGCTGCACGCCCGAGCCGGCGCATACCTCGCCGGTCAATGGGGTCTGCCTCGGCTGATCGTCGAGGCCATTCTCCACCATCACCGCCCGGCGCTGCCGACCAGCGCAGGCGTGGGCGTCGCGGAGGCGGTCGCCGTCGCGGACGGCCTGTGCATGGCGGTGACGGAGGAAAGCGCTGCCGACCGGGACTTCTCCCTGAAGCGCCTGCGCGAGAACCACCTTGCGCCGCTCGGGCTCCTGGAGCGAGAGGCCGAACTCCTGGATGAGGCGGAAAAGCGTGTCGCCTCGGTGAGCCAGGGCTGATCGCGCGCCGAAAACACGGACATGCTCATGCAGGCACAACGTGTGAACGGCGGCGCCGTAGCCCTCGCGGCCGTCGACGGGCTGCGACGAGGATGCGTCGAGCACGCCGTGGAACGGAATGCGAGCGCCGCTGTGCGCACGCGCGAGCGCGACGACCTGCTGCGCCCGCAAGCTCGTGCTGGCGCGCGCAGCCGCGATCACAGACTTCACGTTCGTCCCCGCGCGCAAGGTTCGATCCGGCCGGGCGCGAACTCGAACCATCGATCGACGCACTCGATCGCATCGTCAAACGGCCGAGTCAGGCCGTGCGCGCCGCACTCCGTTGGTCGGCGCGTCCTCGATGCCGCTCGGCGGTATTTCCAACGGAGCAGGAAGAATCAGTTGAGTCGTGTTCTTGCTGACGGCCCGTCCACCCCCCCCAAGATCGCCAAGGCGCAAGAAGTAGCCGCATGAACAAGTACAAGGTGTTGCTCGTAGACGATGAACCCGCGCTCCTCGCGGCGCTTCGTCGTTCGCTGATTCCCTTCCCGCTGGAAGTGCAAGTCGCCGGATCCGCGGCGGAGGGCATGAAGCTGATGAGGGCCTCGCCGGCGGACGCCGTGGTCTCCGACCAGTACATGCCGGAGATGACGGGCGCGGAGTTCCTCGAGCAGGTCTCCAAGCGCTGGCCGGACACCCTGCGGATCATGCTGACCGGCGCTCCGACGCTCGACCTCGCGCTCGACGCCGTGAACTACGCCGGAGTGTTCCGCCTGCTCACCAAGCCCTGCCGCGGTGAGATTCTGGGGCGAGCCCTGATCGAGGGGTGCAGTCAACTCGACCTGATCCGGACTGCTCGCGCGCTGCGCGACTCCACGTTGCAGCGCCAAGAGCTCCTCGAGCGGCTCGAACAGCAGGCGCCCGGGCTGACGTCGATGACGCGCTCCGCCGATGGCGAGTTGCAACTGCCTGGAGAGCACACCTCGATCTCCAAGCTCGCCGCCGAGTTCGACCTGCTGGTTCGAACGGCGCTGGCTGCGGCCAATCACTCCGCGTCGATCGAACAGAAGGCGAGCGCGTAAGTGGAGGCCTCGCGCGCGCAACTCCGCACACGGACGCCTGAGCACGTCCGTCACGCACCCGTCGCCGCGCGAGAAGCTCGCTGATTCCAAGCGCAACACGCTCCGTGTCTTGAACGTCCCCTTGCGAAGCTCTGAGAGTACGAACACACGGCCGCCGGGCTTGCTCGGCGCCGTGAGTCGCTCCATTCGTCGCAAGCTCGGCGTGGTCGTCTGCTCGCTGGGGCTGGTGACGCTGTCGCTGATCACGTTGACCTACTGGACGTTCGACGGTCTGGACGACGACAACAGACGAGAAGCCATCGCGCGCTCGCAGGAGACGAGCGTGTTCCACCAGCAGCTGCTCGCGATGAGCCTCCTGCGCGGCCACGACGCCCGCGCGCACCTCGCGTTGGAGGAGCGCGCGTACGAGGACCTGCTTCGTCGACTGCTGGAGCGCGACACGACGGACGAGCAGCAGGAGGACAGGCGTCTCATCGACGCTTGGATGCGTTACCGCGACGCCACGGCGGCGGTCGTCGCGGCGAACGACGCGCTCGTCAAGCACGCTGACGGCGCTCTCGGTGACTTCTCGCCCTGGCTCGCCTCGCTGAACAATCTGGAGGCGAGCGTTGACCCGAGCGCAGACGAGTATGAGGACGAGCTGGCGCTCATCGCAGAGTGCCGCAGCGCCTCGAACTCGCTCAACAGCTCGTTCCTGAAGCTGACCTCGGCCACCCCGGGCGATTCCGAGCGTCAGGCGCGGCTCAGCATGTCCGTCGCCGCCGAGACCATCACGGACCTCCTCGCCACGCTGGAGGATCAGCTCTCGACGGACGACGCGCCCAACGCAAGTCAGCCGTCGGCGCCCGACGCCATGCGCGAGTTGCAGGAGGCCTGGGTCTCGCTGCGCGCTTCGCTCGATGCGGTCGTCGAGTCGAAGGCCGAGCTGGGCCGACGCGTGGGCCCCTCTGCGGGGCTGAACCTCGAGCAAGCGTTCAACGCCATCATGGTCGAGCAGCGGCGAGCGCTTCAGCACTACGAGGCGCTCTCGGCCAACCGCAAGAGTGTGCTGAGCGGGATCCTCACGCTGAGCGCGATCGCGGCGGTGCTGCTCGCACTGGCGGCTGCCTGGGTCGTGGAACGCTCGGTCGTGCATCCGCTCCGCAAGCTCACGGAAGGAACGACGAGGTTCGCCGACGGCGCTCTCGGCGCGCGCATCGCCGTCGACTCGGTCGATGAGTTCGGCGCGCTCGCCGCGGCGTTCAACAGCATGGCGGAGCGCATCGCAGCCTCCCACCGCGAGCTCGAGATCTGGGCGGACACGCTCGAACTCCAGGTGCACGATCGCACCGAGGCTCTGCGGCGCGCGAACGTGCGACTGGTCAAGGAAGGCGAGCAGCGCGCGCAGATGGAGGAGCAGCTCCGACTCGCGCAGAAGCTCGAATCCGTGGCGCAGCTCGCGGCAGGCCTGGCTCACGAGCTCAACACGCCGATCCAGTTCATCGGCGACAACGTGCGCTTCCTGCAGGGCCTCGTCGCCAAGATCGGCCCGATCGCCGAATGCTCCGCTCGTCTGGCCAACGCGTCCCGAACGGGTCCGGATCCGCAGGCCGCCGAAGAGCTGCTCCGATTGCTCGAAGCCGCTGACCTCGCGTTCCTGCTGCCCGAGAGCCAGTCGGCCGTCACGCAATCCATCGAGGGCATCGATCAGGTCGCGAAGATCGTGCGCGCGATGAAGGAGTTCTCGCGGCCGCCGGGCGCGGAGCGGAAGTCGCTCACCGACCTGCGGCAGTCCATCGAGAGCACCGTGATGGTCGCCGCCAACAAGTGGCGGAGCACTGCGCGAGTCTCGCTCGAGCTGGACGACGACGTTCCGTTCGTCGAGTGCTTCCCCGGCGAGATCAATCAGGTGCTGCTCAACGTCATCGTGAACGCGGCGGACGCAATCGCCGAGAGCGGGGCGGGCAAGACAGCCGCGCTGGGTGAGATTCGCATCTCCCTGTCGCGCGTGGGCGACCGCGCCGAGATCCGTGTCGCCGACACCGGCGTCGGGATTCCGGAGGCCATTCGCGACCGGGTGTTCGATCAGTTCTTCAGCACCAAGGACGTCGGCAAGGGCGCGGGCCAGGGACTGTCCGTCGCGCACTCGGTCGTCGTGGGCCGACACGGTGGGACGATCCACTTCGAGTCCGAAGTCGGCAAGGGAACCGTCTTCGTGATCCGGCTTCCGTTCGCGGCGTCGACCCATCAGGCACAAGCCGCGTAGGCAAGGTCACAGAAAGTCGGAGGCGTTAGCTCATGCGAGTCCAACTGGTCGTCACATTCGCCGCTGGCGCAGCGAGCGCGCTCGCGGTGCTCGCATTGGCGGGCGTTCCGCGACGCGACACCACGCGGAACGCGGACGCGCCGCGCGCAGCGCCCGTGCTGATGTCGCCGGCGACTGGCTTCGTGTCACCGCCCAAGCCGGCGCAGCGCTTCACCTACGCTCCGATCGATCCGGCGCGCGAGCTGATCGAGCCGATTCCCGAGAGCATCGAGGAGTTTTTCGAGGACTACCTGGAACGCGACTATCACCCCGAGCTGATCGAGCTCGGCCGGCGACTGTTCCACGACCCGAGGCTCTCGACCGACAACTCGATCTCCTGCGCGACCTGCCACGACCTGCGCTACGGCGGCGCGGATCGAGCCGTCACCCCGACGGGTCACCTCGGTCAGATCGGATCGATGAACACCCCCACGGTGTTCAACGCGGTGTTCCACCTCGGGCAGTTCTGGGATGGCCGTGCGCCGGACCTCGAGGCGCAAGTCGATGGCCCGCCCAACACCCCCACTGAGATGGCGTCGAACTGGGAGGAGATCTCGGCCAAGCTCAACACCGACGGCAGCTTGATGGCGGACTTCGAACGCGCCTTCCCCGAAGGTGAGTTCGACGAGAGCGTCGACGCACGCTTCGTGCGCCTCGCGATCGCAGAGTTCGAGCGCACCCTGATCACGCCGAACGCGCCGTTCGACCGCTACCTGCGCGGCGACACGGGCGCGGTGAGCGAGGCCGCCAAAGAGGGCTATCAACTCTTCAAGGACGTCGGTTGCATCGAGTGCCACAACGGCATGGGCGTGGGAGGCGGCTCCTTTCAGGTCGTGGGACGTCGCAAGCCTTACTTCGATCCGGGCATGAGCGACGTTCACCTGGGCCGCTTCAACGTCACGGGACTGGCGGCCGACAAGCACGTCTTCAAGGTCGGAAGCTTGCGCAACATCGAACTCACTGCGCCCTACCTGCACGACGGATCGCTCGACAAGTTGGAAGACGTCGTGCGCATGATGGCGGACCACCAGATAGGCCGGTCGATCTCCGACTCCGAGGTCACCCGCATCGTCGAGTTCCTCCGTTCACTCACCGGCGAGTACGGCGGCCGGCCGCTCAAGTCGCTGCAGAACACGATCACGTTTCGCGCGGCGGGCGACTAGCTGGCGCACAGAGTGGAGAGATCCATGAGCAGACAACTTCGAATCGCAGCCTGGGCCGCGGGCGCGCTGGCCGCAGTCACGCTCCTCGCACACGGCGTCGTCAAGGGATCTTCGAGCACGCCGCCGGCCGAGGCTCCCAAACCGCTTGAGACGTCCCGCCCTCAGCAGTTCGGCGTGGTGCACGGCGTGTTCGCGTCGCGACAGCGGCTGCTGACGCGCGGCGCGACGAGCCAACGCGACGTCGTCATCTACCTGACCGCCGAGCGCGCCAGCACTCTCCCCCCTCCGACTGCGCCGGCCGTCGTGACGCAGGAACGCCTGCGCTTCGAGCCCCACGTTCTCGCGATCCGCAGCGGTTCGACGGTCAAGTTCCTCAACAAGGACGACGTCGACCACAACGTGTTCGCGACGGAGAAGTGCTGCGCGATGGACTTGATGATGAGTCCGCGCTCGGAGAAGTCGGTCACCTTCAAGGAGACCGGCGTGTCCTCGATCGTCTGTCGCCTGCATCCGGAGATGTCCCTGTGGGTCCTCGTGCTGCGCGATCCCTGGTTCACGCAGGTGCAGCTCGAGAAGCAGAAGGAAGGCGACGGCGCGACCTACTCGGCCGAGTACCGCATCCCCGACGTTCCTCCGGGCGACTACAAGCTCACCTTCTGGAACAAGAAGCTGCGACCCGTCGAGTACAAGGTCACCGTCGCCGCCGGCGGCCAGACGCGACTCGACATCTCGATCGAGGACGAGTAGTCGCGCGAGGCGGGCCGCTCGTCAGCGCGACGAACCAGCGCCATAGCAACTGCGGCATCGCGCGGCGCCCGGGGCCTTGGACGTAAGTCGACGGCCACTGCGCGCCGGCCCCCGCCGTCCGCGGCGCTGGCAGCCAGACCTCGATCGCGAAGTCGGAGCGCGCCATTCGCGCCGCCCGTGAGACTTCGCCGGACCATCGCGAGAGCGGCGCAATCGGGTTCGCCGATGCGCCCGGCCTCCGTATCCTCACGCGGTGGCCCACGCACCTGTCCCCGTCGTTCCTGCTCGGAGGGTCGCAGGCGCGCAGACCGTCTCCCGGACTCCGTCGCCTCGATCCAGCAAACCCGCGATGCAGCAGCGCGCGTCGAGCTTCGTCCTCGCGGTGCTCGCACTGTCGCTGGTCGGCTGTCGACCGGAGTCCGGCGGCACGAAGGCGGAAGAGTCGGCTCGCGCGGCGATCGAGGTGAGCGTGACGAAGCCGCGGCGCGGGCCCGTGCAGCGCACGGTGCGGACCACAGGCACGTTGTTCGGCGAAGAGTCGGTGACGATCGCCGCCAAGGTTCCCGGGCGCGTGGCCGAGGTGTTCCACGACGTGGGCGACGTGCTCGCGCCCGGCGAGCCGCTCGCTCAACTCGAGAAGGTCGACTTCGAACTCGCGCTCAGCGAGCGCCGCCGGGCCTTCGAGCAGTCGCTGGCGCGGCTGGGTCTCACCGAGCTGCCGCAGGGCGAGATCGACGTCGAGACGCTGCCCGCGGTCGAGCGCGCGCGGCTGCAAGCGGAGAACGGGCACGCGCGCTACGAGCGCGGCCGACTCCTGCGTGAGCGCGTGCCGCCCGCGATGAGCGAGCAGGACTACCTCGACCTGAAGACCGCGTGGTCGGTCGCGCAGGCCGATCACCGCATCGCTCAGCTCGGCGCGCGCGCGCAGCTCGCCGAGGCGCGCGCCCAGAAGGCGCAGATCGACAGCGCGCAGCAGCGGCTGCTCGACACGCTGCACGTCGTCCCCGGCCTGCAGCGGCCGGGCGCCGAGTACGCCGTCGCGCAACGCCGCGTGTCGGTCGGCGACCTCGTCACGGTCGGCGCTCCGCTGTTCGAGCTGGTCGACCCCGATCCGCTGGAGCTGCGGGTCCGACTCTCCGAACGGCACGGCGCCGAGATCGCCGTCGGCCAGCGCGTCCACGTGAAGGTCGAATCGCACGCGGAGACGTTCACGGGAGAGGTGGCGCGCATCAGCCCGGCCGTCGACGTGCGCACGCGCACCTTCGAGGTCGAGATCGCCGTGCCCAACGCGGAGCGCCAACTCCGCCCCGGCTCGTTCGCGACCGCGGAGATCGAGACGAACCTGGAGCCCGACGTGCTCCAAGTCGAGCAAGCCTCCATCGCCACCTTCGCGGGCGTGCACAAGGTGTTCGTGATCGTCGATTCGCTCGCGCAGGAGCGCGTCATCGAGCCCGGACGCGAGCGCGAGGGTTGGATCGAAGTGCTCACGGGCCTCGACGGGAGCGAGACGATCGCGCGCAACCCGCGCGGGCTCGTCACCGGAACTCCGGTGCGCGTCGTCGCCGGAGGCGGAGCGCCTTGAGAGCGGTCGGACTGGTCTGTGCGACCGTTTTCGCGGCCGCAGCTTGCGTCGTCGACGAGGCCAGCGATGTCGCGCGCTATCGCGAGCCGCTGCAGGCCGGGCTCGAAGCCCCGGAGGATCCGCAGGGACCGCTGACGGGCAAGCTCGACGCACGGCGCGCGATGGCGCTCGCGAACGCGCGCAACGAACGTCTCTCCATCGACGGCGAGTCCTACCTGCGCGCGTTGGTCGACAAGCGCCGACAGGCCGCGAGCTGGCTGCCCCGGCTGAACTTCAGCCCGAGCTACGTGATGCGCGACAGCTCGCGCGGGACCATCGACGGGTCGGACCTGTTGCTGCAGGCGCCCTATCAGGTGAACCCCAAGAGCCTCGCGGCGCAACAGCAGCGAGCGCGCTTCGAAGCACGCCGACGGCTCGCCGGTCTCTATGCGACGCAGGACGCGTTGCTGCTCGACGTCGCGCGAACGCTCTTCGCCGTGCTGCAAGCCGAGCGCGCCCGGTCCGTGCTCGAGAACTCGCTCGCGCTGCAGGAGGCGCGCGTTCAGGACGTCCGCGCGCGCAACGACGTCGGCGTGGCGCGACCGCTCGACGTAGCGCTGAGCGAGTCGAGCCTGGTCGACGCGCGCGTGGCGCTGATCAACACCGAGCGCAGCATGCTCACGGGTCGCGCGCTGCTGAGCTTCCTGGTGGCCGCCGACGCGCAAGCGGTCGAGCTCGATCGCACGCTCGACATTCCCGACGAGCAGCGGAGCGTCGCCGAGCTCGCGCAGGTCGCTCTGACCCACCGCCCCGAGCTCTCCGCCGCCCAGGCCGACGTCGAGGCCGCGATCCGCGCCATCGAAGTCGCCCGCGCGCAATGGTGGCCGAGCGTGAACGTCGATCTGCGCGCGTTCCTCTCGCGCGCCTCGATGCCGACCGATCAGGACTGGAGCGCCCTGTTCGGCGTGACGCTGCCGCTGCTCGAACCCGGGCGCATCCGCGCCGACGTCTCCGACGCGTTCAGCCTGCTGCGCGAGGCGCGCCTGCGGCTCTCACTGCTCCAGCGCGCCGTGCGCCGCGACGTCGAAGTGGCCCACGCCAACCTCACCACGGGTCGCGAGCGCGTCGCCGCCTTGCGCCTGCAACTCGCAGCGGCGGACGAAGCGTTCGCGCAAGCCGAAGCGCTCTACGACGCGGGCCTGGCGACCAACCTCGAGCGCGTCACCGCGCAGGACCAGCGCCTGCGCACCGCGTTGGCGCTCGAGAACGCGGAGCTCGAACTCGGCGCGTTCCGGATCGACCTCTTGCGCGCGACCGGCACGGTGCACCGCTGGCTCGGACTCGAGCGCCCGCCGCTCCCGGAAGGTGACGATGCAGAAGCTCGCTGAGGTCTGCATCCGCCGCCCGGTGTTCGCGAGCATGATGGCGCTCGCGCTGTGCGTCATCGGCGCCGTGAGCTGGGTCAAGCTCGGCGTCGACCGCTATCCGTCGGTGGACGTTCCCAGCGTGCGCGTGCAGACGCGCCTGCCCGGCGCGAGCCCCGAGGAGGTCGAGACCGAGCTCGCCGAGCGTCTCGAAGAGGCGGTCAACACCGTCGCGGGCATCGAGCAGCTCCGTTCGATCTCCGGCAACGGCAGCGGCATCCTGCTCGTGACCTTCGAGCTCGAGCGCGACATCGACGTCGCCGCTCAGGACGTGCGCGACCGAGTCAGCTCGGTCGTCCGAGACCTGCCGCAGGAGGCGGACCCGCCGCTCGTAGCCAAGGTCGACAACGACTCCGAGCCGGTGCTGCAGGTCGCGCTGATCGGCGAGCGCTCGGTGCGCGAGCTGACCGAGCTCGCCGACAAGCTCGTGCGCCTTCGACTCGAGCGTTCGACGGGCGTGGGCGAGGTGCGCATCACGGGCGGCGCCGAGCGCACGATGAACCTGTGGCTCGACGCGGCGCGACTCGCGTCGTACGGGCTCTCCGCGACGGCGGTGCGCGACGCCGTGGAGGCGCAGAACTCCGACGTCCCCGGCGGCAACGTCACCGACACGGACAACGAGCGCAACCTGCGCACGCTGGGGCGGCTCGAGACGCGCGAGGACTTCGAGAACATCGTCGTCGCGCAGATCGACGGCGTGCCGATCCGCATCCGCGATCTGGGGCGCGCCGAGGACGGCGTCGCGGAGAAGCGCGGCAGCGCGCGCTGGAACGGCACGCCGACCGTCGTGCTCGAGGTGATCCGCCAGTCGGGCGCGAACACCGTCGAAGTGATCGACGGCTGCAAGGAGGCGCTGGCGGCGGTCGAACGCCAACTGCCCGCCGACGTGCGGCTCGAAGTGACGCGCGATCAGTCGCGCTACATCCACGCCGCGCTGCACGAGATCAACGTGCACCTGGTGCTCGGCTCGGTGCTCGCCAGCCTGGTCGTGCTGGCCTTCATGCGCAGTTGGCGTTCGACGTTGATCGCCGCCGTGGCGATCCCGACCAGCGTGATCGCGACCTTCGGCGCGATGTGGGCGCTGGGCTTCACGCTGAACAGCGTGACGATGCTCGCGCTCGTGCTGATGGTCGGCATCGTGATCGACGACGCCATCGTGGTGCTCGAGAACATCTTCCGCTTCGTCGAAGAGAAGGGCATGGCGCCGATGGAGGCGGCGCGCGAGGCGACGCGCGAGATCGGTCTGGCGGTGCTCGCGACCACGCTCAGCCTGGTCGTGATCTTCGCCCCCGTCTCGTTCATGTCGAGCATCGCGGGGCGCTTCCTCTACCAGTTCGGCATCACGTCCGCCGTGGCCGTGCTCGTGAGCCTGTTCATCTCGTTCACGCTGACTCCGATGATGGCGGCTCGACTGCTCAAGGGCGGCGGGAGCGAACGCGACTCCCACTCGGCGCAACACGCTTCACGGCGCGGCGCCTACGCGCTGATCGAGCGGATGTACGTCGCGATGCTGCGCTGGTCGATGCGACGGCGCTTCGCGATGGCGGTTCTCGCGCTGGCCGTTGTCGGCGTGTCGTTCCCGCTGCTGGCGCAGGTGCCGCGCGAGTTCGTCCCCGCGGACGTCGACGAGGCCGAGTTCACGATCGGCGTGTCGGCGCCCGAGGGCACGAGCATCGAGGCCATGGAGCTCGCGCTGGGCGAGCTCGAACGCTCGATCCGCGAGATCCCCGGCGTGCGCGCCACGCTCGCCACGAGCGGCAGCACCTTCCTCGGCCAGACCAACCGCGGCGACATCTACGTGCGCATCGCGCCGCACGCCGAGCGCGTGCTGAGCGCCACTCGCATCTGGAACGCGCTGCTCGACGGCGATCCCGCCGCAGCGTGGCGCGGGAACTACTCGCAGTCGGACGTGATGACGGCCGTCGACACGCGCCTCAAGCAGTTCCGCGACGTGCGTTGCCAGGTGCGCAACTTCGCTTCGTTCTCCGTCGGCGGCGGGCCGTTCGATGTCGACTTCGTGCTCAAGGGGCCCGATCTGGAGTCGCTGGTCGGCTACGCGGAAGAGCTGCGCACGCGCGCGATCGCAGCCGGCGGATTCCGCGGACTCGACACCTCGCTGCGCCTCAACCGACCCGAGCTGCGGGTGCGCATCGACCGCGAGCGCGCCGCCGACCTCGGCGTTCAAGCGCGCGACCTCGGCACGGCGCTGCGGCTCCTGGTCGGCGGCGCGGAAGAGGTCTCGCGCTTCCGCGATCCGCAGACCGGTGAGACCTACGACGTGCGCCTGCGGCTCGAGCAGCGCGACCGCAACAAGCCGGAGCTGCTCGGCTCGCTGCTCCTGCCGCGACAGGGAGGCGGCACGGTCGAGCTCGAGAACCTCGCGACCATCGAGACGGCCCGCGCTGCATCGCGCATCGACCGCGTCGATCGCCAACGCACCGTGTCCGTGCGCGGCGGCGTCGCGCCCGGCGCCGCCCTCGGGCCGCAGCTCGAGCTGCTGCAGGAGCTGACCGACGAGATGAAGCTCCCGCCGGCCTACAGCACGACGCTCTTCGGCCGCAGCCGCGAGCTGGAGCGCACGTTCGACGAGCTGCTGATCGCCTTCGTGCTTTCGATCGTGTTCATGTACCTGATCCTCGCCTCGCAGTTCGAGAGCCTCGTCCACCCGCTGACGATCCTGCTCTCGCTGCCGCTGTCGGCGCCGTTCGCGCTCGCCTCGCTGTGGCTCACGGGCGGCACGCTCAACCTGTACTCGGCGCTCGGCATCCTGGTGCTGTTCGGCGTGGTGAAGAAGAACTCGATCCTCCAGATCGACCACACCAACACGCTGCGCGCGCAAGGCATGGAACGCGGCGCCGCGATCCTGCAAGCCAACCGCGACCGTCTGCGGCCGATCCTGATGACGACGCTCGCGCTCGTCGCCGGCATGCTGCCGCTCGCGCTCGGAACGGGCCCGGGCGCCGAGGAGCGCCGCGCCGTCGCGATCGTGGTGATCGGCGGGCAGACGCTGTGCCTGCTGCTCACGCTGCTCGTCACGCCGGTCGCCTACTCGCTGTTCGACGACGTTTCGCAGGCCGTCCGGCGCTTTCGCCGTCCGTCGGCCCAGCGCTGAGTCCGCCGCCGGCCTGCGCAGGCCCGCTGAGTTCGAGCGCGCGGCGTCGGGTCGCGCGAGGAGCCGCAGGGCGTCGAGTCGCGACTTCGAGGTGGCCCGTGGAGCCGGGACACCTCACCCGGACAGCCGCCGCCGGCAGCGGCCAAACGGGCCCCACGGGCCTCTCCGGGGCGGTGGGTCAGCAGTTCGCGCGCCGCATCCGCCGGACTGCGAACTCCGGTCAAGCGCGCTGGCAGGGCATGTCGATTCAGCGAGCCCGCGGCGAACTTCCCGTCCGTCGTGGGCATCTCGTGTCTCGCTCCCACGACTTCCGCGCAAGTCCGGCGCGACGGCTAATGGCCGCCGCCTGCGGAGTCGTCGGTCTGGCGATGGTCGGACTCTCGTTCTGGCGCCTCGACCTGCGCTACGCGCTGCCGACGCCGATTCCGCACGCGCACACCGCCGTCGTCCCTGGTGAAGTCGTCGAGCTGCCGCCCGAACTCGCGAGTCGCGAACTCCGCTCGGGGCGCCCGACGCTGCTCCACTTCTACAACCCCGAGTGTCCGTGCTCGCGCTTCAACCTCGACCACGTGCGCGAGCTCGCGGCACGACACGCAGGCGCGGCGCGGTTCGTGGCCGTGCTCGAGTGCGAGCCGGATGAATCGTCTGACGTCCTCGAGAGCCTGCTCGAGCATTTCGATCAGGCCGTGTTCGACCCCAGCGGACGCATCGCCGCCGCCGTGGGCGTCTACTCGACGCCGCAGGCCGCGATCGTCACGTCGGACCAGAAGTTGTTCTGGCGCGGCAACTACAACACCTCGCGCTACTGCTCGAATCGCGAGAGCGAGTTCGCGCGCGTGGCGCTCGAGCGCGCGTGCGCCGGCAAAGCCGCTCCGCCGCCAGACGAGCGCGCTCAGACGGCGTGGGGTTGTCCGCTTCCGAACGACGCGGAGGCAGCTCTGTGACCGCGTCCGCCGCAACCCGTCCGCTCGAGCCGGAAGTCGAGCGAGTGTTGCGACCGCTGCACATCCTCGGCGATCGTTGGATCGGCTGGTTCCTCTGGATGCACCTGGGCGTCGCTGCGCTGCTCGCGCCCTTCTACGGAACCTGGCTGGAAGCCGCTTGGATCGGAATCCCGGCGCTCACCATGTTCCTCGCGGCGCGCGCCATCGCGCCCGCGAGCTTCATCACGCGCTGCATCGCGGGTGTCTCGCTCCAGAGCTTCGTCGCGTTGCACATCTACCAGATGCACGGCCAGGCCGAGCAGCACTTCTGGTTCTTCACCGCCTTCACGGCGATGATCGTGTATCGCGACTGGGCCTGCATGTGGCCAGGCGCGCTGCTGATCATCGGGCAACACGTGTTGTTCGCGGTGCTGCAGAATTCGGGAACGAACTTGCTGTTCTTCGAACAGCAGTACGTCGGCATGTGGAAGCTCACCTTCCACTTCGGAATCGCTGTCGTACACGTCGCGATCTGCGGGGCCTGGGCGCACGATCTGCGCGGTCGGGCGCTGCGAGACGATCGACTGCTCTCGGACCTGGAGCGGCGCTTCGCCGAACTGTCGGACGCCAAGCGCGCCGTCGAGACCATCACGAGCGATCTGCAAGCGACGCAGGAGCTCCTCGTAGAGGACATCGAACAGCGCAGACAGATCGAAGCGCGCCTGCGCGCACAGGCCGAGGAACTCGAGCGCGCGCGCGCGGCCGCCGAGGCGGCGACCAACGCCAAGACGGAGTTCCTGGCCACGATGAGCCATGAAATCCGCACGCCGATGACCGGAGTGCTCGGAATGACGGGCTTGCTCGCGGACACCCAGCTCAGCGCGGAGCAACGCGACTACTGCAATACGGTGCAGTCCAGCGCGGAGGCTTTGCTCGCGATCCTCGACGACATCCTCGATCTGTCCAAACTCGAAGCCGGACGCGTGTCGCTGGAGTCGACGCCCTTCGACCTGGAGCGCGCGGCGGCGGACGTGAACGAGCTCCTCGGCCCGCGAGCTTGCAGCAAGAACCTCGAACTGGCGCTGCGCTACGACCCGCGTGCGCGCCGTCATTTCGACGGCGATCCCGGTCGCGTGCGGCAGATCTTGATGAACCTCGTCGGGAACGCCGTGAAGTTCACTGCGAGCGGGCACGTGGTGATCGACGTCTCCGTGAAGGCGGAGAGGAACGGTGTCGCGCGCGTTCAGATAGAGGTTCAGGACACCGGCATCGGGATCCCCGCGCACAGCCTGCCCAACCTGTTCCAGATGTTCAGCCAGGCCGACTCCTCCACCACTCGACGCTTCGGCGGAACGGGGCTCGGACTCGCCATCTCGAGGCAACTGGCTGAGCTGATGGGAGGAACGCTCGGCGTGGAGAGCGTCGAAGGACAAGGTTCGACGTTCCGACTCGAACTGCCGCTGCGCGTCGGCTCGGCCGAGCCCGCGGACTCGTTCGCGCGGCTGTCGGGACTGACGGTCGTCGCAACAGCGTCGGACGTGCTGTGGCGCATCGTCAAGGAGCACGCCGAGGCTGCGGGCATGCAGTGCCAGCGCGTGTCCGATCTCGACGAACTCTCCGCGCACCTCGCGCGGACGGGACACGGCCAGGACACGCTCGTGATCGACGGGCGGCTCGCCGAGGGCGAAGCGATGTCGCGACTCGAGTCGCTGCTCGCCTCACAGAGCGGAACCCGATGCGTGGTGCTGGCGCCGTATCGCCGAGCCACGAGGCGACTCGCTGCGCTGAACTCGGACTCGGTCACCGTGGTCGCGAGGCCGGTGCTCCGCGACGCGCTGCGGCACGCACTGGGCGCGGCTCCAGCAGCGCCGCTTCCCGCGCGCGGTGAAGACACGTCCACGGCCGCGCCCCATGGGCTCTCGCTCCTGGTGGCGGAAGACAACCCGGTCAATCAGCTCCTCGTGCGCAAGCTGCTCGAGCGTCTCGGCTGCCAGGTCGACATCGCCGCCGACGGCGAGGCGGCGCTCACCATGTGGCGCGAGAACCACTACGACGCCGTGTTCATGGACTGCCAGATGCCGGTCCTCGACGGATTCGAGGCGACGCGACGCCTGCGCGCGCTGGAAGCGCCAGGTCGACACACGCCGGTGATCGCGCTGACCGCCAATGCCATGGAGTCGGACCGCGAGCGGTGCATCGCAGCCGGCATGGACAGACATCTCTCCAAACCGATCGATCGAGCCGAGCTGCGCAGCGTGATCGAAGAGCTCGCCGCGCGCGCGAGAGGCGCGAACTCGCCGCCCACGGACCAGCTCCGCTGAGTGCGGCGCGACTCTGGCGGACGTCGCTCGTCGTCGGAATGCGGAACGGCAGAGGCCCCGATCGTTTCGGGCGCACGAACCCTCGCGACGAAGCTATGCCGCCGCGCTGGGAGTCCGTTGAAGAAGTGCTTCGAGGGCGATTCCGACCCAGGTGCGTCGAAGCAAGGAGGAGAACCACAGGCGGATCCAAGTGCATTCGCCGCAGATCCTCCGACGCCGCAGCGGCGCGCTTGGGCGCGAAAGTGCGCCGAATGAGTCCTTCGACGGGCTCCTAGTGGCGCACGAGCGGCGCGTAGATCCGTTCGAGCCGATCGCGGAGCTGCAGCGTGAGCGCGTGGTCCGCGCCCAAGAGCTCGACGTGTTCGCGCTCGGCGTTCTCCAGCAGCGGTCGCGCTGCGTCGAGTTCGCCCGCCAAGGCGTGAGCCAAGCCGCGCGTCGCGCGCACGCGAGCGTCCAGCGCGGGGTCGGGCTGATCCGCGTGCACTGCATCGATTTGCCCGAGCAGCTCCCGCGCCGCCGCCACTTCGCCCAGGTCCAAGTGAGCGCCGGCGAGCGCGATGGCCGCGTCCGTCCACGTCCCCTCGCGCGGCCCGGCGGCCTCGAGAGCGTCCAACAACGCTCGCAGCGTCGCCACGGCCTCGCGCGGACGCTGCGCTCCGAGCTGCGCGCGGGCGAGCGCGCTCGCCACCGCGACCGCCTCGGGCCGCGACGGCGCGAAGATCTGCAACTGCTCCTCGAGCGAAGGCGCCAGCACCTCGCAGGCTTCGGCGAACTGCTCCAAGTCGATCAACACCGAGCCGAGCTGGTAGCGCACGTACGCGCGCTGCTGGGACGGCCCGCTGGCGTCCGTGAACACAGCGAGCGCCTCGCGCAGCAGCTCCTCGGCCTGCGCGAACTCGCGCCGATCGCGCAGGAGCAGCGCGTGGTTGGTGATCTTCACCGCGAGGCTGGGATCGGTCGGCGCGAGGTGCTTGCGCGCGAGCTGCAGCGCTTCCTCGAACAGCGGCGTCGCCTCGTCGAGCTTGCCCTGGAGCCGCAGCACTGCGCCGAGATTGCCCAGGTGGGTCGCGATCGTCGGGTGGTCCTCGGCCACCAGCTCCCGCAGCCGCGCGAGCGACTTGCGCAGCCACTGCGCGGACTCGTCGTAGCGCTCGGCGCGGAACTCGATCGCCCCCATCTCGTCGAAGCAGCACACCAGCGCGAAGGTGACCTCCGGGGACTCGCGCGTCTGGCGCTCGATCGAGGCCAGGCACACTTCGCGAGCCTCGTCGAGCCGACCCGCGCCGCGCAACACCTGCACGATGGTCAGCTCCTCGGGCGCAGCCTCGGCCGCGCTCAGACCGGGCGACTGCTCCAGCGCGGCGGCCGTCCCCGCGGCGGCCTGCTGCGCTGCATCGACGCGGCGCAGCGCGAGCAGAATGCGCGCGTGCGTTCCGTGGACGGTCGCGCGCCGCAGCGCGTGGTCGCCCTCCTCGAGCAGCGCAACCGCCTTCTCGATCGCCTCGAGACCCTGCTCGAGCTCCCCCACCTGCGCCGCGGACGTGGCGAAGTTCTGCAGCGCGTCGATGCGTTCGCCGCGCTCCGCCGACGCGCTCGCGTCGACGAGCTCGAACGCCTCGCGCGCGAACTCGAGCGCGCTGGCGTAGTCGCCGACGCCGTGGTGGACGCGCGAGAGCGTGCTCAGCAGCCGCGCGCGCTGCAGGGGTCGACCGAGGAAAGCGCGATCGACGCGCGGCCGCGCTCGCTCCAGCACGTCCATCACGCGCACGTCCGCGCCGCCGTACTCCGGCATCGGCGACTGGAGCAGGTCGAGGAAGTAGTCCGTGGTCTCGGAGAGCTCGGCGGACGCGTCCTCCGCCTCGATGCGCGCGATGCGCTCGGCGGCGCGCGAGCTCTCGGCGCGCAGGTACTGCGTCCAGCTCACGGCGAGCCCGACGCCCATCGCGACGAACACGGCCGCGACTCCTCCGACGAGCGCTCGATGACGTCGAGCGAACTTGCCGAGCTGGTAGACCGTGCTCGGCGGGCGTGCGGCGATCGGTTCGTCGGCGAGCCAGCGGCGCAGATCGGCGGCCAGCTCCTGCGCCGAGCCGTAGCGTCGCTCGACGTCGCGCTCGAGCGCCTTGGCGACGATCGTCTCGAGGTCGCCGCGCAACGCGCGATCGATGGCGCCCAGCGGCGGGGCTTCGCTGTCGAGCACGCGCTGCACTGCGTCGCGCACGGACAGTCCGCCCAGATCGTGCAGCTTGCGGCGCGCGAGGAGCTCGAACGCGAGCACTCCCAGCGCGTAGACGTCGGCGCGCGCGTCGACCGCGGCCGGATCGCCTTCGATCTGCTCGGGACTCATGTACGCCGGCGTGCCGAGCAGCTCGCCCGCGAGCGTCTGGAACGCGTCGGAGCGGCTGCTCACGCGCGCCACGCCGAAGTCGAGCACTTTGGGAGCGCCGCGCTCGTCCACGAGGACGTTGGTCGGCTTGAGGTCGCGGTGGATCACGCCGCGGCGGTGCGCGTGCTCGAGCGCGTCGCACAGGGTCGCGATCAGCTCGACACGCGCGCGCCGGTCGAGCTGCGCGCGCTCGGCGTACTGATCCAGCGGCTGACCGCGCACGAGTTCCATCGCGAAGAACGGCTGGAGCTCGTCGCCGACGAGCGCGGAGCCGGCCTCGTAGATCCTGGCGATGCCGGGATGATTGAGCAGCCCGAGCACTTCGGCCTCGTACTCGAAGCGGCGCTGCGCGCGCGCGTCGAGCAGTGCTCCGCGCAGCAGCTTGAGCGCGACCTTGCGGCGAGGCTGATCCTGCTCGGCCTCGTAGACCACGCCCATGCCGCCGCCGCCGAGACGTCCCAGCAGTCGATAGCGCCCGATCTGCGTCGGTGGCTCGTGGCGCGGCGTGCGATCGAGCGGCGCGCGCGCGAAGAGTTCGGCGGCGGGCCGGTCGAGCCGCTGTTGCGCCCCGTCTTCCTCGAGCAACTCCGCGAGCAAGTCGGCCAGCGCGGCGTCCGACGCGCGCAAGGTGGCGAGCTGCTCCTGACGCGCGCGAGCCTCCAGCGCCAGCAGGCGCTCGAACCACTCGGCGGCGAGCTGGTGCTGGTCGGCGTTCATGCGCTGTGCTTCCGTTCGAGCCGCGAGCCGCCCCTGACGCTCACGCGTCGCCGCGCCGCACTTCGCGCGCGAGCCACGCGCGAGCGAAGCGCCACTCGCGGTCCACCGTCGACGGAGAGATCCCGAGCGCCTCGGCCGCGGCGTCGCTGGAGAGCCCGCCGAAAAACTTGAGCTCGACGATGCGCGCCTGCCGCTCCGAGACGAGCTTGAGCTTCTCGAGCGCGGCGTCGAGCTCCACGAGCTGCTCCGCGTCGTCGTGCGCGTCCTCGCCCGGCGCCACTTGCGCGTCCAGCTCGACACGCAGCCAGCGACCGCCGCGCTTGTCGCGCTGCCGCGCGCGCGCATGGTCGACCAGGATCCTGCGCATGGCCTGCGAGGCGATGCCGAAGAAGTGAGCGCGGTTCTTCCACTGCACGCGCGACTGGTCGATCAGGCGGAGGTAAGCCTCGTTGACCAGAGCGGTGGGCTGGAGCGTGTGGCCGACGCGCTCCTGGTCGAGGAAGCCGGCGGCGATGCGGCGCAGCTCCGCGTAGACCAGCTCGAGCAGGCGTTGCGCGTCCTGGGGGGCTCCTTCGCCGAGGCGCTGGAGCAGCACAGTCGCCTCGCCCGCGCTGGGCTCGCTCGGCGGCTCTCGACCATGCTCGTCGGGCATGGTCGGAGTATAGGGGCGCTGCCCGCAGCATCGGTCAGTAGGACCAGGTCACGCCGGCGCCGACCCAGAACTGCGCGGAGTCGATTCCGACGTCGTCGAGGTTGTCGCGCGACTTGGCGGTGAGCACCTCCGAGAACGCAGCGAACCCGTGGGCCGACATGTGCGGACCGAGCGCGTACGTGAGCCGGCCCGTGAGCCGCAGATCGGCGAGTCCGCTCTTGCCGTAGCTCTGCATCATCCCGCCGTACGTGTAGTACGCCTGGTTGTCGTCCATCCAACCCAGGTGCAGGTCGACGTCGCCGCTGAGCTTGTCGTCGATCGGGAACTCGCGCGCGACTCCGGTGCGGAGGTAGACGCCGTCGACCGCGTCGTAGTCGTAGTGCAGCGCGAGCCGCGGCTGCAGGTCCCAGAACTCGATGCGGGTCGAGCCCTCGATCATGAACTCGCTCGTCGCGGCGCTCTGCGGCAGCATGCCGCCCTTCGGCAGGTTGTAGGTGATGAAGCCCATCGTGAGCAGGTGCTCGCCCAACACCTGCTCGTACAACAGGCTCCAGTCGAGCTGGCTGAACCCGAAGCGATCGGCGTCGGGAACCCAGGCGTCGCCGTTGCTGTTCGACAGGTCGATGTTGCCCCACGTGCGCGCCACGATCGTGCCGTCCTGCTCGGCGGGCAGCGCGACGGAAACGCTGGGCTGCGCCACGAGGCGTTCGTTGAGCACGACGCCGCGGCGGTTGTTCTGGGTCGCGAGGTCGATGCCGAACGTCGCGCTCGGTCGGGCGCCGTCGGGGACGACGCAGGCCACGCAAGTCAGGAGCAGCGGGAGCGGAGAGAGAGTTCGCAGGTTCATGGCATGACCGCTCGAGGCGGATTCGAATGGAGAGGAGAGTCGATTCAGTGGATGGAGAACTCGAAGGCGCTCCACTGGCCCATGCCGCCTTCGACGTAGAGCTCGAGTTCGCGCGCGACGCCGCGCGAGGTCGTCACGGGCTCGGGGACTTCATCGCGCACGAGCGACAGCGAGAGTTCGCGGCCGTCGTAGTCGCACTCGAAGCGCAGGCTCGACGCATCGAGCACGCGCGTGCTCGAGCTCGCATCAGGCGCGGCGCGCCAATCGGCGCCGTCGCGTCGCGCGTTGCGCCAACGCGCCACAGATCCGCTGGACGAAGCGCTGCACTCCCACTCGAGCGCCCGTTCGCCGTCGAGCACGATTCGCAGCCCGGCGCGCGCTTCTTGCGACTCCCAGCCGAACGCGCGACGGGCCGAGAGCTCGCCGCGCAGCGTCCAGGCGCCGCGCATCAGCTCGCGCGTGGCGGTGGCGAGTCCGCTCGGAGAGTTGGCGAGGAGCGCGTCGAGCTCGCCCTCGACGCAGCCCCAGACTGCGCGGCCCTCGGGCTGAGTGCGGCGCCAACCGTCGACCGCCAGCAGCTCTTCGAGCGAGGTCCAGGCCTCGAACGGTCGCCAGAGAGAGCCCGAAGGAAGCGTCGGGCGCGTGTCGCTCGCGTCGCGCGACGGCGCGCTGTCCTTCGAGACGACTTCGAGCGGCGCGCCATCGGTTGACGCGAGCTCAGCCTCATCGGGCGCAGGCGCACCGACGCTCGCGGTGAACGACTCGCGCGCGGGCTCGGCCTCCGCCACTGCGGACGGCGCGGGCTCCTCGCTCTCAGGCCACAACCACCACGCGCCGACGACGCTCGCGACGAGCGCTGCAACGGGCCACGGACGCGCGAGCCGTCGACGCGCGCGCGAGTCGGGCTGCCGAGCCGGCGCCGCGAGCGCTGCAATCTGCGCATCGAGCTCCTCGACGAGCGCCGCGTAGTCGCCCGGCCGCTCTTCGCGATTCGTCGCGAGCATGCGCTGCACGAGGCGCGACACACCGGTCGGCACGTCGGGGTTGAGCTTGGAAGGATCGGGCGCGTCACCGGAGGACTTGCGGCGGATCACCTGTCCGAGCGTCTGTCCGGTGTACGCGCACTGGCCGACGAGCGCGTGGTACAGCACGCAGCCCAGCCCGTAGATGTCGGCGCGGAAGTCGACGCTCCCGGCGTCGTCGAACTGCTCGGGCGCCATGGTCGACGGGGTGCCCATGATCGCGCCCGGCGCCGTGAGCTGCGTGAGCGCTAGCTCACCCGCGCCGCCGCGTGCGAGCCCCAGGTCGGCGAGCTTGGCGCGGAACGGGAAGCTCGACGCGGCGACGGTGCTCGGCGCGAGCAGCACGTTCTGCGGCTTGACGTCGCGGTGCAGGATGCCGACCGAGTGCGCGTGCTCGAGCGCGCGGGCGACGTCGCGCGCGAGCACCAGCGCATCGCGCACGCCGAGCTTGCCGTGCGCCTCGATCCAACGCGCCAGGTCCGGCCCGTCGATGAACTCCATCACGAGGTAGCAACTGCCCTCCTCGGTGACGCCCGCCTGGTAGCACGCGACGATGTGCGGATCGGAGAGCCCGGCGAGGATGCGCGCCTCGCGGCGGAAGCGCTGCTCGAAGTCCTCGTCCGCGCCGGCGTGCAGCACCTTCACGGCCACGTCGCGCTCGAGGTAGGTCTGTCGGCCGCGGTAGACCACGCCCTGTCCCCCACGTCCGAGCAGCGCATCGATGCGCACGTCGGGGATGCGCGGCGGAGGCCGTTCAGCGCTGCCCGGCCGCGTCGTGCGACTGCGTTCGCTGCCCGGCCCCTGGAGCGTGCGCTCGAAGCCCGTCTCTTCGCGCGCGGGCGGCGTGGACGACGGCGCTCGCTCCGGCGCGCGTGCGACCGTCTCCTCGGCGCTCTCGTCGCGCGCGCGATCGCGCCAGCCTGAGTCCTCCATCATCGCCGCGGTCCGAGCTTCTCCAACTCGCTGAACAGGAGCGCGGCGGGCGGCCGATCGGCGATGTGCTCGCCGATGTACGCGAAGCGCACGATGCCGTCCTCGTCGAGGATGAACGTCGAGGGGATGACCTTGTTGCCCTCGAGATCGAGCAGTCGGCTCACGAGGTAGTCGTTCTGATAGAGCAGCCCGTAGGGCGGGCGCTCCACGGGCGCCAACGCTTCGTAGCCGCGCTTGAACGCTTCCAATCCGTTGCGCGTTCCGGGGAACAGCACCTGGAGCTCGGCGCCGAGCGACTCGAAGCGCGACAGCGCGCCGGCCTCCCACAACGCCGCAGTTTGCGCCGTGCAGTACACGCACACGCCGCCGCCGAAGCCGCGCAGCACGACGAGCACCACGCGCTTGCCCTTCAGTTCGCGGAGACGAACTTCCGCGCCGGTCGCGTCGGTGAAGATCTCGAGCGGGAGCGGCCGGCCGAGGAACGCTCGCGCGCGCTCGGGCGAGCCGCCGGTCGGCTCGGGCGCCGCGTTCGTCGTCGCGCGGCGCGGCGCATAGCGCGAGCTGAGCACCGAGACCTTCGCGCTGGCGAGCTCGGTGTACGCCTTGACGTAGTCCTCGAACTCCGTGAGTTCGCGTTGCGTCCACGGCTGCGCGTGCACGGGAACGTCAGGCTCGACCGTCGTCGGCGCCGCGGCCTGCGCAAGTTCGGCTCCAGCTCGCGGCGCGGCGCGCTCGAGTTCGGCGACGTCCAAGCGTGCTTCGTCGCTGACCGGCGCCGCAGCTTCCGAGAGCCACGTCGCGAGCACGCTGTCGAGCGCTGCGCTGCGGGCGAGCTCGTCCTCCGACCACTCTCCGCGGAACACCGGCGACGGCAGCGCGGCGCTCGCATCCCACGCGCGTCGGCCGCTGGGCTCGTAGACGATCCACTCGCCGCGCGGACGGCCGGCTTCGACGGCGCCCTCGGCCAAACGCTCGCCGCGCGCGTCGAACGCGGCCCAGTGGCCGTTGGCGAGACCGGCCTCGAACGAGCCGACCAGTCGCGCGACGCCCGAGCGGTGATGGAGCGTCCACAGTCCGACGGGCGCGCCGCTCTGCAAGAAGCCGGCGCGCCGCACGCTTCCCTCGGGCCATGTGTCGTTGACCCACTCCAACTCCTTCGGCCACTCGAACGAGCGCCGCTCAGGCTCGCCCTCGGCGTTCCAGAAGGTCCACGGTCCGACGCGCTGCCCTTCGTGGAACAGTCCGTAGCTCTCGCGCGTTCCGTCGTCGCGCCACGCCGTCCACGCGCCGACCTGCAAGCCATTGGCGAAGGCGCCGCGTTGCGCGCGCTCGCCGCGCAGGCTCCAGAAGTTCCACTCGCCCCACTCGCGCCCGCGGACGAACGCGCCTTGCGCGCGCAAGTTTCCGTTCGCGTGCCAGTAGCGCCAGACGCCGCTGCGCCGCGCGTCGACGAAGCTGCCTTCGTACTCCTTGTCGCCGCTGGGGAACCAGTACGTCCACGGCCCGTCCTGAACGTCGTCCTTGTACGCGCCGCGCGCGCGCAGTTGGCCGGCGGGGTACGTGAAGGTCCACTCGCCCTGCTGCTTGCCGCCCGAGCTGCGACCCTCTCCGGCGGAGAAGCTCTCCGCCCAGCGGGCGACCGAGCCGACGGTGCTGCGAACGGAGGCGACCACCGCGCAGCCGCTCACGAGGAGCAGCGCCGACGGAACGAGCGGATGAAGACGAGGAGCGGGTGCAGTCGGCATGGCGGGCGCGCTCGACGAACCCGCGGAGCTCGACGCGAACGGCGCCGGCCGGGGCTGTCGTGGTGGCCCCAGCAACGCGACGCTCCGGGTCGGCAGGCGTCAGCATTTCTCCGCCGCCAGGCGAGAACGCGACCCTCGAGCGAAAATGGCGGCCGTGCGCCGCGACGCGCGTCAGCGCACGACGCGCAGCAGTTGCGAGCCGCGAGCTTCGCGTTCGAGGCGGAACAGCTCGGGGTGCGCCGCCAGCAGCGCGGGCCCGAGCGAGGGTCCGAACTCGAACTGACGCGCCGCGCGGCGGCCGATCACCGGCGCGATGCACACCAGCCAGTCCAGGCCGCGCTCGCGCGACGCGGCGGCCACCTGCTCGACCGTGGCCTCGGCCTCGATCGCGACGACGCGGTTGTCCAACCGATCGCCGTAGTACGGGAACGTGCGCGTGTCGCCGTGGATCCCGATCGCGGCGCCGCTGAGGTTGCGGTGCGCCCAGCCGCCGAGCTCGGCCCAACCGCTGTCGCTGGCGGAGTCGCGATAGCCGTAGCCCGGGTGGTGCTGGAGCCGCGAGCGGAGCGACGCAGCCCCGACGACGAGCGCCAGTGCGACGGCCCACGCGATCGGGACGACGACGCGCGGACGAGCTCGAGCAGCGAGCGACGAGGCGAGCGGCGCCCACGCCCAGCGCAGCGCTACGGCGGCGACCAACGCGCTCGCGACGACGTGCGGCGCCCAGCGCGTGACGTGCCAGAAGTTGCTCGCTGCGCCGATCAGCGCGACGAAGGCGAGTGAGGGCGCGCGCCACACCGATGCGCTCGCGATCAGCAACAGCGCCGACCACCCGATCAGGTAGCGCATGTTGTAGTAGGCCTGGAACGACGGGCGATTGAAGGGCTGGTGCAGGAAGGCCACGAAGCACAGCGCGGCGAGCACCGGCGCGGCGAGGTGCTCGCGTGCGGGCCGCTTGCGCAGAGCGATGGCGCCCAACAGCGCGAGCGGAGCGAGCAACATCAGCGGCACGAGCCAGCCGTTCGCCGCGGGGAAGTGACGCCACGCGCGGATCAGCGGCGCGAGATCCCAACCCAGCGTCTTGGCGACCAGCTCGGAGCGATCGAACGGTCCCGGGAGGCCGAGGAACGGCGCCGGATAGAGCGGGTTGCCGAAGACCACGATGTTGCGGCCGTACCACGGGCCAGCGACGAGCAGCGCGGCCGCCGCCAGCGTCAGCCACGTTCGCAACCGAAGCGCCTCGCGCCACTGCGCGCGCGGCCGGCCGAACGCGAACTCGAGCACGCACGCGAACACGATCAGCGCCGCGTAGATCGGTCCGGAGTACTTGAGGGCGCTCTCCGCGCCGAGAGCGAGTCCCGCGAGGAGCGCGCTGCGCCGCGAGCCGCTCGCCAGCGCATCGCGCAGAGCGACGAGGGCCAGCACGAGGTAGGTCGCGAGCGGAAGGTCCGTGCCCTGCGACGTGGTCGCGTGGAGCACGACCGGCATCGACGCGCCATAGCTCGCAAGAGCCAGCGCGAACTCTCGACTCGCGCCCGCGCGGCGGGCGGCGACGAGCAACACCAGGAACAGCGTCGGCAGTTCGATCAGGCCCAGAAAGGCCAGGTGCTCGTTCCCCAGCGGCAGCGTGAACGCCGCGAGCGCCGCCTGGCGCAAACCTGGGTACGCGCGCGCGATCAGCGGGATCGCGTCATTGAGCTCGATGGCGCCCGACTGCACCCAGTGGGCCACCATCGGCAGGTGGTACCACATCGCGTCGGACTCCTGCGGCGTGTAGCGCAGCACCTGCGAGAGCTCGAAGGCCCACGTCGACGCGAACAGCGAAAGGGCGAGCGCGACGGGCCAGGTCGGGCGAGCCCGAGCGCTGTCTCTCAGAGCCGCGACGAGCCACGGCCGCGGTCCGCGCCATGCAGCGAGCGCCGCGGCGGCGCCGAGCAGAGCGAGCAGCCACGGCAGGCTCAGCGCGCGAGCGAAGCCGAGCAGCGTGACCGCGCTGCCGGCGACGATCGGGATCAGCGCGAGGGCCGAGGCGAGGCGCAGCTCGACTTCGCGCTCGTCGACGAGCGCCGCGGCCAGCGCGAAAGCGACAGCGGCGCAGCAAGCCGCTACCGCGACGTACGACGCGGCGGCGATCCACGGCTGCGCCGCCAACTGCGAGTCTGCGCAGGCGACGAGCGCGAGCACGATCGCGACCAGTGCGCTCCACGCCTGCGGACGGGAGCGCGTCCAGTTCGAGCGGTTGTCTTCACGCGTCGCGTTCATCGAGTCGGCGGCCTGGGATTACAGCGCCTTCGAGGACGTTCGCCGACGCGGCCGCTTGAGTCGACGCTGCAGTCGGACGCCGTGACGCGGCGGCGCGGCTCGATCGTCGCGCTCGGCTCGCGAACGCGCCGCACTCGCTCGGCGGGCGTCACGCTGAACGCGCGATGGCCGTCGCGTCTCGCGGAACGACTCGACGCCCCGTGCGTGTCGAGTCGCGAACGCCGGCCGCCCGCCGCGCTCGCATCCAACAGAGCCGCGCGCCGACGATCGCTCGCCGTGCGCGCGGATG
This sequence comes from uncultured Planctomycetia bacterium, assembly GCA_938003765.1. Lineage (GTDB taxonomy): Bacteria > Planctomycetota > UBA1135 > UBA1135 > WYBT01. Next base: position 4,011 of record CALKYE010000071.1, on the reverse strand, counting down.
AGGTTCGCCGCGCAACGTCCGCAACGGACGGAACGCGACACGCCGCTCATGACAGCAGGCGCCGTTCGCAACGGCGCGCGCTCGTCAAACGGCCGAGGGGATCTGGTTGCGGCCGCCGGGACCGCGCGAGCCCATCGGACGACGACGGGGCTGCTTGCCCATGATCAGATCGCGCGCGATGCGCGACGCGCGCTGAATCGTGCGCAGGCGCTCGCGACGCTCGCGACGCAGCTTGTCCGAGCGCTTCTCGTGCCAAGTCTTGGCCTTCGCGAGGCGGAACACGCCGCTGTAGTTGCACTGACGCTTGAAGCGGCGCAGCGCGGCCTCGAGGGACTCGTTCTGGCGGACTTGGACCTTGATCGTCAAGCTGAGAATCCTGCGGCTGTCGGAGCCGCGGGCGGCGGCTCTGAGACGGTTGGCGTGGGCAAAAAGGGGCGGGAGATGCTACACACGCCGCCCGCGCCTGGAAAGGGTGCGTCGACCGGCGAGGCGGTGCTCTGAAGCCCCGCCCGCAGCCTGACGCCGCCGGCGCCGCCGTGGAGCAGCGCCAACCGCACGAGCAAGCCGCGCCCGAGGGTCACAGCGAGGAGCTGGTGGGCGAGGTCGAGGTCGTCACGTACCACGACGACCAGAGCCAGTACACGGTCCTAAGACTGTCCCCGGAAGAGGGTTACGACGACCCGCAGGCGCCGAGCCTGTGGCGTTCCCTGCGCCTGACGGCGGTGGGCGCGATGGTGCAGCCGGCCGCGGGCCAGCGCCTGCGGTTGGTCGGTCGGTGGACTACCCACAAGTCGCACGGACGCCAGTTCGCGTTCGAGAGCGCCGAGCTGCTGCCGCCGGCGAGCGTCGACGGCGCCGCTCGCTACCTCGCGTCGGGCGCGTTCGAGGGCATCGGCGAGACCCTGGCGCGGCGGATCGTCGAGAAGCTCGGCGCCAACGCGATCGAGGTGATCCACGCTCACCCCGAGCAGTTGGAAGGGATCACCGGGCTGCGCGGCGTCGTGCGCGAGAAGCTCGTCGAAGCCGTGCGAGCGCAGTACGAGCGCCACAAGCTCCACGGATTCCTGCGCGGGGTCGGGCTCGGACCCCGCCAGTCGGCGGCGGTGGCGCACAAGCTCGGCGCTGACGCCGAGCAGCGCATCCGCGCCAATCCGTACGAGCTGGCCGGCGCGGTGCCGGGCATCGGATTCCTCATCGCGGACCGCATCGCGCGCGAGCTCGGGTTCGCGCCCGACAGCCTGCATCGCTGCAGGGCGGCGTTGCTCCACACGTTGCGCTCCGCCGCCGAGGACGGGCACTCGCTGCTCGGAGAGCGGGCGCTGCGGAGCGGCACGGCGGATCTCCTGCGCATGGACGAAGACCGCTTGCCGCTCGCCGAGGCGCTGGAAGAACTCGCCGACTCCGAGCAGGTCACGCTCGAACACGGGCTGCTGGACGACGAGCGCGCGGTGTACCTGCCCCACCTCGCGGCGTGCGAGCGGGGGCTGGCAGCCAACATCGCACGTCTCCTGACCGGTGGGCCGCGCACGCCGCTCGCGACCGAAGCGGACCTCGACGCGTTCGAGCGCCGCAGCGGGTTCGAACTCGACAGCGACCAACGCCAGGCGGTCCTGGGGCTGCTCCAAACGCCGTTGGCGCTGCTGACCGGAGGCCCCGGAGTCGGCAAGACGACGATCGTGCGCTGCCTGGTCGCGCTGGCGGAGGCGGCGGGAGCGCGCGTGAAGCTCGCATCGCCGACGGGGCGCGCGGCGAAGCGCTTGACCGAGGCCACCGATCGTCAGGCGTCGACGCTGCACCGACTCTTGCTCTACGACCCGCAGACGCATTCGTTCACGCACAACCAGGACCGCCCCCTGCAGGCGGACCTCGTCGTGGTGGACGAGACCTCGATGCTGGACGTGGTCATCGCGCACCACACCTTCAAGGCAATCGACACCGCCACGCGCGTGGTGCTGGTCGGAGATCCCGATCAACTGCCGTCGGTTGCGCCGGGAAACGTGCTGGTCGAGCTGATGCGCAGCCAGCGCGCGCCGGTCTTCCGGCTCACCCACATTCACCGCCAGGGCCGCAACAGCCGCATCGTCGACAACGCGCACCGCATCCTGCGGGGCGAGATGCCGGTGTTCCCGGCTCGCGGTGAACCGATCTCGGACTGCTACTTCTTCCCGGCGGACGACGCCGTGCGCTGCGCCGAGCGAACGGTCGAGGTCGTGACGGAGCGCATCCCGCGCAGCTTCGGATTCGACTGGGTGCAGAGCGTGCAGGTGCTGGCGCCTATGTACCGGGGTGAGTGCGGCGTCGACGCGCTCAATGAGAGGCTGCGGGCGGCCTTGGGCGCGGGCGGGCCGGAGTTCCGGTCTGGCGAGCGCAGTTGGCGGGTCGGGGATCGAGTCATCCACACGCGCAACGACTACGACAAGGAGGTCTTCAACGGCGACATGGGCCGAGTCGTGTCCGTCACCGAGGAAGGCCTGAACGTCGCCTACCCCGAGCGCACCGTGGCCTATGCTCCCGACGAGTTGAGCGACCTGCAGCCAGCCTTCGCCGTGACCGTCCATCGCTCTCAGGGCAGCGAGTACGACGTCGTCGTGCTGCCCGTCGTCCCGCAGCACCACCTGATGCTGCAACGCAACCTGCTCTACACTGCCGTCACCCGCGCGAAGAAGCTGCTCGTTCTGGTCGGTTCCGCCGCGGCCATCCGGCGCGCGGTCGAGAACGCGGAACAGGGGTTGCGACTCGCGCGGCTCGAACGTCGTTTAGTGCAACTTTTGCCCGAAACGCACGGTTCGGACCGGTCTTGGGCGCCACCCGCTACCTGACCGCGACCGTCGACGCCCCGACCCCTCAAGTCTTCCGACCCTCCACGCACTCATGCTCACGCTTCCGCGCCCGACCGCCCTCCTGGGCTCCCTCCTCCTGCTCGCGTTCCAGCCGGTGGCCGACAAGGTCGAGTTCCACCCCGCTGACGGAACGGAATCCACCAAGAGCTTCACCGTTGGCGGCTCGTTCGAGATGGGCGACCTCTCGATGGTGGTCAACGGCCAGGACATGAGCGGAATGATCCCGCTCGACCAGATGTCCGGAGAGTTCGACGCCAGCTTCTCGGTCGTCGACCAGTACGTGAAGACGGTCGACGGCAAGTTGCTCGAGTTCGTGCGCCGCTTCGACAAGTCCAGCTCCGAGTGGGACATGGGCGAGGAGTCCGGCAGCGAAGAGGACTGGATGGAGATGGACGGCAAGACCGTCGTCTTCAAATGGAACGAAGAGTCCAAGAGCTACGAGCGCAGCTACAAGGACGGCGAGGGCGACGAGGAGAAGCTCGAGGAGTTGGGGATGAACCCCGATCTGCTCGACTACCGCACGCTGCTGCCGCAGAAGTCCGTCGCCAAGGGTGATCGGTGGAGCGTGGATCCCAAGGGCATGGGCTCGGCGCTGATGTTCGGACTCGACTTCGACGCGCTGCCCTCCATGGGCGACGAGATCGAAGACGCCGAAGCGCTCGAGATGCTCGAACAGCTCAAGCCGAGCTTCGAGCGCATGCTCGAGAGCATCAAGACCGAGTGCGAGTACGACGGCGTCCGCGAAGTCGACGGCGTGAACGTCGGTGTGATCAAGGTGCGCATCGCGGTCGACGGCTCGGTCGACCTGGCGCAGACCATCGAAGAGCTCGCGCGCAAGCAGATCCCCGAGGGCATCGAAGTCGACATGAGCATCAACACCGCCAAGGTGGGGATGACGATGAAGGGCGAAGGCGAGCTCCTCTGGGATGTCCAGCGTGGATTGCCGCACACGTTCTCGCTCGCGGGGGAGATGGGCTTGAAGTTCGAGCTCGACGCCTCTGTGAGCGCTGAAGGTCAGGAACAAGCCATCGAGATGAGCATGGAGATGACCGGCGACGTGAACTGGGGCATGGAGTGAGAGCGCCCTCCGCGCTCGACCAGCGCGGACGCCGTTGATGGATCCCACGCGGGTCCCGCATCTCGCGATGCGGGACCCGCGCTGCTTTCGGCA
>CALKYE010000070.1 GCA_938003765.1 uncultured Planctomycetia bacterium | reverse complement strand
CCGCCCGGCCGTCCCGGCGCCCGATCCGAGCGCCCCGAGGAGCGTCCTGAGGAGCGTCCTGAGGAGCGTCCCGAGGAGCTCCCCGATCGACCGCGCCGCGGCGTCGGCGGCGCGAGCCACTCCAGCGGGCGTCCGTCCGACTCTGAGCGAGAGGCGCCTCGCGACCCGCTCGCGCCGCGGACCGGACCCGAACTCCATCGTGTTCGTCCGAGTCGCTGCGAGTCGGCCAGCGCGCGAAGCAGCGCGCAACGACGCGCGTGAGCGTCGCGCCGACGGGAAAGCGAGCTCAGCGCGCGCCACTTTCGAGAACCACTGAGTTGGTCTTTGGAGCCGCGTGTGACGCGCCACTAGCGTCGCCCCGCGCCCCGAGTGAGTCGCTCGGGCGCTGTTCGTTCCCCCTCTCCCGCGCAGCACGGTTCTCCCGCGTCGGCCCCGTGGAGCTTCGACGAAGCGCCTGTCGGCTTGCGTCGCTCGGCCGCGCTGCGCTGTTGGTTGGTCGCTACTAGCTTCAGGAGTCCCAACATGCGAACCGTTCTGTCCAGTGCACTGCTCTTGACCGCCGCTGCGAGCGCAGCGCTCCTGTGGCGCGACTATCGCGCCGCTCCGCTCGCTGACGACGCGCCGCCGCCGCCTGCGATCGTCGGCGACGCCGAGCAGGTCAAACGCGCCTACGCGCAGTGGCGCGAGGACTTCGAGGCCGGCCCGCGCCGCATCGAAGTGCCGCTGGCGCAGCCTGCGGCGCACATCCGCCGACGCAGCGGGCCGGTTGGCTCGCTCACGCTCGATCTCGACGGACTCAGCGTGCTGGTGCAGGTCGAGAACGCGGCCGAGCCGATGGACGCGTGGCTGGTAGCCAACGTCGACGGTCCGCAGCGCAGCTTCCTCCCCGAGCCCGGCGACGAGGCGCGGCTCCTCGGCCAGCTCGAGGTCGACGGCGGTTGCGCGCAACTGATCACGAGCGTGGCCGGCCCGCAGTGGTCGGACATGACGCTCGACACGGTCGCCATCACGCGCCGCGGGCAACGCCCCGACGAGCGCTCGCTGCTGATCGGCCAACCCAACGTGTTCGAGCGCCTGTACGGCGCGGAGATGGCCGCCTCCAAGCCGCGCGACGGGGCGCTCTTGGGCAACGGCCTGCCGCTGGCCGTGATCGCGCCGCAGATCGCGATCGGCGCCTTCGATCCCGCGGGGCAGATCCAGTCGCTCGTCGACCACGGCGAGAAGCTCTTCTTCATCGAGACCTTCGGCGGCAACGGCCGCACCTGCGGCACCTGCCACCCGGCCGAGAACAACTTCACGATCGATCGGGACTTCATCTCCACGATGGACCCGATGGACCCGCTGTTCATCGCCGAGTTCGACCCCAACCTCGACTCGAGCCAGAACGGCGGCCTGATGTTCGAGCAGCCCGCGCTGATGCACTACTTCGGGCTGATCCTCGAGAACCTCGACGGCTTCGACGACCTCGCCAACCGCTTCGTGATGCGCGCCGTGAGCCACACCTTCGCGCAGAAGGCGCAGCTCCTGCGGCCGGTGGTCGGCCAGTCTCCGCCCAAGCAGCGCCTGGGCTGGAGCGGCGACGGATCGCCCGGTCCGGGCACGCTGCGTGAGTTCGCCGTCGGTGCGGTGACCCAGCACTTCCCGCGCACGCTCAACCGCGTTCCGGGCGTCGACTTCGTGCTGCCCACGAGCACCGAACTCGACGCGCTCGAGGCCTTCCAGCTCGCGCTGGGGCGTCAGGAGGACGTCGAGCTCTCGAATCCGTTCGATCCCAACTTCATCGCCTTCGAAGACGTCGACGCCGAGCAGGGCAAGCAGACCTTCCTCGGGCTGCGCTGCGGCACCTGCCACCACAACGCGGGCGCGGACTCGTTCTTCACGACGGACTTCACGGGCGTGCAGGTCGGCGATCCCTTCGGGTTCACGCTGGCCAACGGGAACTTCGACACCGGCGTCGAGATGTTCCTGTTCAACAACCCCGACGGAACGGGATTGCCTCGGCCGTTCGACGGCGGCTTCGGCACGCAGCCCACGGGCATGGCGCCTCCGGGCGGACTGCCGATCCCCGGACCGTTCGGAGAGTTCGGCGACAACACCTTCAACACGCCCAGCGTGATCGAGTTCGCCGACACGACGCCCGGCTTCCACAACAACATCGGCGCTTCGACTCCGCTCGATCCCGACCCGGTGCTCTCGGCGGTGCTGTTCTATCGCACAGCTGAGTTCGCCAACTCGTCGGGCGGTCTGTTCGAGCCGACCCCGCTGAGCATGAGCGGGCTCGACGCCGACCTCACCGCGCGCTTCCTGCGGGCGATCAACGCGGTGCAGAACTCGCGCAACGCGCGGCGCTTCCTGTTGCGCGCGTACGACCTGGCGACGACCAACTTCACGATGTTCGAGCCTGTCATCATGCGCGGCGTGGGCCTGGCGGACTTCGAGGTCGAGGACGCGCAGCAGGTGCTCGCCGGCTTCGGCTTCTCGCCGGACCCCGATCCGGCCTTCTCCGACGCGCGCACGCTGATCGACATCGCGGAAGACCCGCTGCAGCCGATCGGAGTGCGCACCGTGGCGATCAAGAAGGCGTACTACCGCCTGCTCGACGCCGAGGACGACCTGCTGCAGTAGCGCTCGGGTCGCGCTCGTCTTGTGCGGCGTCCGCTTCGGGATCCACCCGCGGCGGACGCCGCTCTTTCGTGCCGACGCGCGCTCGGGCGCAACGCGTCACAAGCGCAGCGAATCACTGCTCTCGCTCGCGCGCTTGCCGTCCGGCCGCGTCGTCTCTCCGAGCGCACGCCGATAGGCCGCGAGCACGTGCTTGCGCTCGAGCATGCCGATGACGCGCCGCGGCGCATCGCGCTCGACCACCGGCAGTTGCCGGTAGCCCGAGAGGTCCATGCGGTTGAGCGCGCTCGCCAGCTCGTCGTCGGCGAACACGGTGGCCACGTTGCGCTCGCACAGGTCGGCCGCGATGGTCAGCGCGCCCAGCGCCTCAGCCGTCTTGGCGTCCAGCACGCGCAGGTCCTGGAGCGAGAGGATGCCGATCATCTCGCCGCGGTCGTCGACGACGATGAAGGCGTTCGAGCTCGACTCGCTCACCAGCGCCTGCAGCTCGAGCGCGGTCGCGTTGGCCGGCACGCCGTCGAAGCCGTGGCGCATCGCCGCGCGCGCGGTCACGTTGCTGAGCGCCGTCCGCTCGCGTCCGTGCGCGGGATTGCGGATGCGCGCGAGGTCCACGCCGCGCGAGGCGAGCTCGGCCTCGTCGATCGAGTAGCGCTCGAGTCGGCGCGCGACGAACAGCGCCGCCGCCACCGCGATCAGCGTGGGCAGCACCGCGGTCGACGAGGAGCCGGTCATCTCGAACACCAGGAAGATCGAGGTCAGCGGCGCGCGCACGGTCGCGGCGAGGAACGCGCCCATGCCGACCATCGAGTAGTGCGCGGGGCTGGCGCTGGCTTCGGGCCGCCACAGGTCGGCGGCGCCGCCGACGATGCCTCCGACCACGGCGCCGAAGCACAGCGAAGGTCCGAACACGCCGCCCGCGCCGCCGGAGCCGATCGTGACGCTCGTCGCCACCATCTTGGCCGCGAGCAGCAGTGCGAAGCCCGCGAGCATGGTCCAGTCGGCGACGCGCTCGAGCTCGAGCAGGTTCTCGATGACCTCGTGGCCGCTGCCCAGCACGCCCACGGCGACGAGCGCGAGCACTCCGACGAGGGCGCCGCCCGCTGCGGGTCGGTACAGCGTGGGCACGTTGCTCTCCGCGAAGCGGCGCTGCATCCAGAAGAACAGTCGCGAGAACCAGGCCCCGAGCAGGCCGCACAGCAGCCCCAGCACGAGGTAGTGGAGGACTTCGCTGGAGGACGCGAGCTCGAACTGCGGCGCGTGGAACATCGGCGCGTCGCCGCGGATCGCGCGCGCGACCACCGTGGCCGAACCGGCGGCCACGACCACGCGCACGAAGTTCTGCACGTCGTAGTTGCCGGCGAGCACGATCTCCTGCGTGAAGAACACCGCCGCGATGGGGGAGCCGTACGCCGCGGCCACGGCCGCGCTCGAGCCGCAGGCGATCATCACGCGCAGCCGGTCGCCGGCGAGCTGGCGCGCGCGGCCGATCCAGGCCGCCGTTCCGCCGCCGAGCGTCGCGATCGGGCCTTCGACTCCCGCCGAGCCGCCCGAACCCAGGGTCAGCGCCGCGGCGCAGGTGCGCAGCAGCGTCGTGCGCAGGTCGATGTCGCGCGAGCGCAGGTTGACCTTCTCGAGGAAGGCGGGAAGCCCGTAGCCACCGAGGTCGCTGCGGGTCCAGCGGCCCAGGGCGCCCACGGCCAACCCGCCGAGCGCGGGCATGGCGATCACCACGATCCACCACAGGCTGGGCCCGACCGGTTCGTAGAGCGAGTCGGCCCCCGAGGCGAACAGACGCTGCGAAAGGCTGATCAGCTCGCGGAAGGCGACGTCCGCCAGCGCGCCCGCCGCGCCCACCGCGGCCGCCAGGAGCAGGAATTGGGTCTCGGGCTCGATCCGCAGACGCTTCACGCAGCGATGGTAGCGCCATCGCGCGCAGCGATCCCGTTGCGACAGCAACCAGTCTGCGCGCGGCGCGCCAGGTGTCGAAAGCGTTCACTCAACGCGCGAACGCCGCCGTAGCTCTCGCGCACGGTCGCTGTGGGCGCTCGAGCGTTGACGCGGACCCTTGCGTCGCGCGAAGGCCGATCGACGGCTCGGGGCGCGAGTGCGCTGCGGTGCGAGAACAGAAAGAGGAGGCCGCGGACGCGAGATCGCTCTCGCGCCCGCGGCCTCGGCGCCGGGTCGAGTCTCCACCGGCTCGGCGTGGGTCCTCGCGCGGTGCGCTCAGAAGATCTGCATCTCGACGGCGCGGCTCGCAGCCAGCCGGCGGCCGAGACCGTCGGGGTCGACCACGACCCACTGCGCGTAGAGCGGTGAGCCGATCAGCATGGGGTCGCCGCCGATGTCGACCGAGACCGAACCCCAGCCCTCGCCGGCGCCGCTGCCGTTGAGCGGGCCGTAGCGCACGCGCTTGGTGAGCGCGTTGTTCCACTGCACGTAGATCTGCGCGCCTTGGAACGGGGTCGGAACGCTGCTGCCGAACGGGCCGACGAGCAGGATCGCGGTGCGGCCGGCGTTGGCGCGATCGATGCCGACCGTCCAACTGGAGTTGTCGAAGCTCGGCGGCTCGATGGCGGTGATGGTCGGCACGAAGCCGCCCGCGCCCGCGGTTCCCACGCCGATCGGATCGGGCGTGCGCACGGACTCCGCGTAGAGCTGCGGCCGATCGAACGGCGCCGACTGGTTCGCGACGCGCGGATCGGTGAGCGGCCGGCGCATGAAGGCGACGAGCGCGGCCTTCTGCTGCGGGGTCAGTCCGATCGGCGCGACGGCGATGGCCTTGTTCGGCGCGTTGAAGTCGCCGCCGCGGTCGTAGAAGTCGACCACTTCCTCGAGCGTCGCGAAGCGTCCGTTGTGGAAGTACGGCGCGCGCAATTCGACGTTGAGCAGCGAAGGCGTGCGCATGCGGCCGCGGTCGCCCTGCTGGCCGGTCACGTTGAAGCGGCCCAGGTCCTCGAACTGCGGCCTGACGCCGGTGTAGTGGAACTGGTTGTCGGTGAGCAGCGGCCCGCCGTGACAGCCGCCGCAGCGACCGGCGCCGTTGAAGATCTGCCGACCCTGGTTCTCCTGCGGGGTGAGCTGGCTCCCCGGCGCGCCGATCGGCAGGTTCACCGGCGCCTGATTGGCGATCAGCGAGCGCTCGTACGTGGCGATCGCCATCGCGACGCGCGCGGGCGTCACGCCAGCGGAGCCGAAGGCCTCGAGGAAGAGCTGCTCGTACGTGCGGCCGTTGATGTAGTTCGACAGCGCGGGCGGAATCGCGGGCGAGAGCCGCAGCGGCGTCAGCGGAGCGATGCGCGCCGCGACCGAGCTCCAATCGACGCCGTCGTGGCCCATCTCGGAGCTGCTCACCACCGGACCCGCGGCCTGGCTCTCGAGCGCCGCGCCGCCGTTCAGCACGACCGCGCCCGTGACCGGGTCCTCGAACACGCCGTCCGCGCGCCCGTCCCAGAACAACGAGGGCGAGAACATGGCGTTGATCGCCGTCATGCTGCGCCGCGGCGTCGCTTGCGCGCGCAGGCGGAAGGCCGGGTCGAGCGCGAACGTGTCGAGGTCCGTGCTGCGCACGACGCCCGGCGAGCCGAGCACGTCGTCGGGCGTGCCGAACACGTTGTCGAAGCCCGGGTGCGTGCTCGCCGCCGCCTGCGCCGCGGTGCGCGGGTCGGAGCCGCCGCCGCTGGGGATGTGGCACGTGCCGCAGGCCGTCAGATGCGTCGACGAGAGTTGCTCATCCCAGAACAGCGCCTTGCCGAGGTTGGTCTTGGCCGCGGTGATCGGATTGCCGGCCGGCGGAGGCGGCGGCGGCGGGAAGCCCTGCGCCTGGGCGGCGTGGGCGAGCATCACACTGGCGGCGAGGCCGACGAGCAGCTTGGTCTTCATCACAGGGGGGCGGCGCGGGTTTGCGCCGCGCGGGCGGGTCCGGTTCGGAGCGCGAGAGCGCCTGCCAGAGCGTTCTCGCGCAGCCTCCGCGCGCCGGGAGCGGCACGGCGCGAAGAGCGCGGCCCGCTGCAACGCCGATCGAGACCCGAAGTTCCGCTGACGTAGGCCGAATCGCTGCGGACCTCGTCCGTCGCGCGACCAGCCGGCGCCTCACGCGCGCGTGAGCTTCAGCGCTGCAGCGACTGCGTGGTGAGGAACTCCTCGAGGCCGAACACGCCGAACTCGCGGCCGTGGCCGGAGTGCTTGAAGCCCCCGAAGGGCGCGAGCAGGTTGAACTTGCCGCCGTTGATGTCGACCTGTCCGGCGCGCACGCGGCGGGCGAGGCGCTCGGCGCGCGCCGCATCCGCGCTCCAGACCGCGCCGGCGAGTCCGTAGTCGCTGTCGTTCGCAAGCGCGAGCGCGTGCTCGTCGCCGTCGTGCGCGAGGATCGCCAGCACCGGGCCGAAGACCTCCTCGCGCGCGATGCGCATGCCCGGTTCGACGGCGCTGAACACCGTCGGCGCGACGAACCAGCCGCGCGGGAGCTCGGGCGGCGGCGCGACGCCTCCGCACAGGAGGCGGGCGCCCTCGGCCTCGCCCGCGCGGATGAACTCGCGCACGCGCTCGCGCTGCGCCGCGCTGACCAGCGGTCCCAGGCGGGTGCTGGCGTCGAACGGATTGCCGAGGAGTTGGCTGCGCGCCGCTTCGACGGCGAGTTCCTCCGCGCGAGCGAGCAGCGCGCGAGGAACGATCAGCCGCGTCAGGGCGCTGCAGGTCTGGCCCGAGTTGAGCAGGCAGGCCGCGACGCTGCTCTTGACCGCGCGCGGGAGGTCGGCGTCATCGAGCACGACGCTCGCGGACTTGCCGCCGAGTTCGAGGCTGACGCGCACGAGGTTGCGCGCCGCCAGCTCGCCCACGCGCCGACCTGCGCGCGTCGAGCCGGTGAACGACAGGGCGTCGAGTCCCGGATGGCTGGCGAGCGCTTCGCCGGCCACGGCGCCGGCGCCGCTGACGAGGTTGAACACGCCGCGCGGCAGGCCGCACTGCTCGACGAGGCGCGCCAGCTCGAAGGCGCACAGCGGTGTCTGCTCGCTGGGCTTGACCACGACCGTGCAGCCCGCGGCCAGCGCTGCGCCGACCTTGAGCACGATCTGATGGAGCGGGTAGTTCCACGGCGTGATGCAGCCGACGACGCCCACCGGCGCGCGCAGCACCGTCGAGTTCTCGATGCGCTGCTCGAACGCGTACTCGCCGGCCAGCCGCGCGAAGCTCGCCATCACCGCCGCCGGAAGGCCGGCCTGGACGCGCTTGGAGAGCTCGAACGGCATCCCCAGCTCGTGCGTGATCCCGCGCGCGAGCTCGTCGCGCCGCTCGCTCAAGGCGCGCGCCAGCTTCGCGAGGTGCTCAGCGCGCTCCGTCGGCGGGGTCCCGGACCAGCGCTCGAAGGCGCCACTCGCGGCCTCCACCGCGAGCCCGACGTCGCGAGCATCGCCCGCCGGCACGGCGCCGATCGGTCGCTCGGTCGTCGGATCGATCACTTCGATCGAACCGAGACCGTTGGGAGCGATCCAGGCGCCGTCGACGTAGAGCTGCTCGTGCTGGTTCATGGCCGGACGATACGGGCGCTCGCTCGCACGAAAAACGTTCCCCTGCGAGCTGCGGCTCAAGTTGGGCGTTGCGGCGGTGCGATGCACACCAGTCCTAGGTCGCTCACGTCCCACGATCCTCCAGTCCCCAATCCAGCGTCACAGAGCCGCGATGTTCTTCAAGAAGAAGACGCCCCATACCAAGGCGAGCAAGACGCGAGCTGAGCAGCGCGCCCAGTACCGCAAGCGCAACAGCAAGTCGCAGACCCTCGAGGCGTGGTTGCGCGTGCCCAGGTGGGAGCCGCTGCGCGTCGAGTTGATCGACCTGTCGGTCCGGGGCTCGTGCATCCGCATCGCCTTCGCGCAGGACCGCAACCTCAAGGTCGGCGACGTCGTCGAGCTGGTCATCGGCAGCATGATGCGCAACGAAGTGCGCACGACGGCGCGCGTGGCCAACATCACCCGCGACGGCGAGAGCCACATCCGCTACGGGGTGGAGTTCCTCAACGTCAACAACCTCTACGCGCAGCTCGACAGCTTCTACGCGCGGCACTTCAACCGCCGACGTCACGTGCGCGTCGTGCCGACGCTCGATCGCAAGGTGCAGGTCAAGGCGCGCTGGTCGGACGACGAGGTGACCGGCCACGTGTACGACATCTCGCAAGTGGGCCTGGGCATCGTGCTGAGCAAGGACAGCTCCGCGCGCGCGGCCGAAGTCGAAGTGCTCGAGCTGACCTTGAAGCTGCCTGGATTCGAAGGCGAGCTGAAGGGTCGCGCGAAGGTCCGGCAGCGCACCGCGCTGAACCAGAACACCCTCCTGGGGCTCGAGTTCGATCTCGACGCGCCCGATGGGTTCGCGCAACACGTCACCGCGCTGGGAGCGTTCGTCGAACGCCGCGCAGCCGAGATGAGCCAGTGGGAGAAGAGCTGGGGCTGATTCCGCTCCGCGCGCTTCCTGGTTAGAACAGGCGAGCATGCACGGCTCGCTGTTCGCACTCGCGCTCTGCGCTTCGATGCTCGCCGGACCGCCCGCGAGCGGCGCGGACGATCCGCCGCCGATCGGCGCGCGCATCGGCGAGCTGCGTTTCGTCGACACGCGCGGCCTGCGGCGCTCTTCGTCCGAGTTCGGCGATCCGCGCGCCTTGGTGGTGATGTTCGCCACCAACGACTGCCCGCTCGCGCGCCGCTACCTGCCGCGCTTCGTCGAACTCGAACGCCGGCTGCGGAGCCGCGGCGCGCGCTTCGCCGTCGTCAACGTCGGCCCGCTCGACAACGTGCAAGACGTGGCCGAGCTGCAGGTCGAGGTCGAGGCCGCCTTCGCCTTCGTGAAGGACGTCGACGGGTCCGTGGCGCGCGCGCTCGGCGCCGAGCGCACGCCGCACTTCATGGTGCTCGACGCTCAGCGCACGCTCGTGTACCGCGGACGCTTCGACTCTCAGTACCGGTTGGGCGGCGCGAACCCGAGCGCTGGCCGCGCGGACCTGGAGCTCGCGATCGAGGACGTGCTCGCGGGACGCCCCGTGGAGATCGCGCAGACCGTCGTCGAAGGCTGTGCGATCGAGGAACCCGTCGCGCCCGAGCCGCGCCCCGAGCTCACCTGGTCGAGCGAGATCGCCGGCATCGTGCAGCGCGCTTGCCAGGACTGCCACCGACCGGGCGCCGTCGCGCCGTTCGCGCTCATCACCCACGCCGACGTGCGCAAACGCGCTTCGACGATCGCCGAAGTGGTGAGCGAGCGCCGCATGCCGCCGTGGTTCGCCTCGCCGCGCCACGGAGTGTTCGAGAACGCGCCGCAGTTGTCCGACGAGGAGCGCGACAAGCTCGTCGCCTGGGCGCTCGCGGGCGCGCCGGCCGGAGATCTGAACGCCGCTCCGCCTCCGCGCGAGTTCCCGACCGGTCGCTGGCGCATCGGCGAGCCCGACCTCGTGCTCGAGCAGGCCAAGGACAGCGAACTGCCCGCGGACGGCTACATCCCGTACCGCTACATCGTCTTCAACCACGTCTTCACGCAGGACACGTGGGTCGAGGCGATCGAGATCTCGCCCGACAACGCGCGCGTCGTGCACCACGCGAACCTGGGCTACTTCAAGCTCACCGAGTCGTTCAAGAGCGAGAACTTCCTGACCGGCTTCGTGCCGGGCGGCGATCCGATGCAGTGCGGGCCGGGCGTCGCGCTGCGCATCCCGGCGGGTTCGCTGCTGGGCCTGCAGACGCACTTCGTGACGACGGGCAACCCCGAGCGCGCCAAGCTCTCGGTCGCCCTGCGCTTTCCGCGCGGCAAGGTGCAGCAGCGCCTCAAGCACTTCCAGATCGCGTCGACGCGCTTCCAGATCCCGCCGCACGACTGGGCGCATCCCGTGCGGGCGCAGCGCACGTTCGAAGCGGACGCGGTCGGCATCGGGATGGTCGCGCACATGCACCTGCGCGGGCGCGACATGACCTTCACCGCGCGCTATCCCGACGAGCGCGAGGAGATCCTGCTGCGCGTGCCGAACTACAGCTTCGACTGGCAGCAGTCCTATCGCTGGCGGCCGGGCGAGCAGCGCTTCCCCGCGGGGACGAAGGTCGGCGTGCTCGCGCACTTCGACAACTCGAAGTTCAACCCCTACAACCCCGACCCGAGCGCGACGGTCCGCTGGGGCCAGCAGACGGTCGACGAGATGATGATGGGCTTTCTGTTCTACGTGGACGAGCACGAGCGGCTGGAGCTCGAGATCGACCCCGCGAGCGGCGCGGCGAAGTAGCGCGGCGCTGCGCCGGAGGAGCGTTCCGCTGCGGCGCATTGCGTATGGCGCGCGGAAGCGCCGCGCACGACGGTGGACGGCCTGGAGGACTCCATGCCGGTCATCTACGAGCCGTTCAAGATCAAGACTGTCGAACCGCTGGCCCGACTGACGCGCGCCGAGCGCGAGGCGCTGCTGCGCGACGCGGGCCACAACCTGTTCCTGGTGCCGGCGCAGGCGGTGACGTTCGACTTCCTCACGGACTCGGGGCAGGCCGCGATGTCCACCGAGCAGTGGGCGGCCGTGATGCGCGCCGACGAGAGCTACGCCGGCTCGCGCTCGTTCCAGCGCTTCGAGAGCGCGGTGCGCGAGCTGTGCGGCTATCGCCACGTGATCCCGACGCACCAAGGGCGCGCGGCCGAGCGCATCCTGTTCTCGCTCACCGTGCGCAAGGGCTCGGTGATCCCGAGCAACTGCCACTTCGACACGACGCGCGCGAACATCGAGTACGGCGGGGGAGAGGCGCTCGATCTGGTGATCGCCGAGGCCGCCGATCCGCGCGCGCCGCACCCGTTCAAGGGCAACGTCGATCTCGCGCGGCTCGAGCGCGTGGTGGGTGAGCGGCGCGCCGACATGCCGCTGGGCATGGTGACGATCACCAACAACTCCGCCGGAGGTCAGCCCGTCAGCCTCGAGAACCTCCGCGGCGTGTCACGCATCCTGCGCGCCGCGGGCGTGCCGTTCATCCTCGACGCCTGCCGCTTCGCCGAGAACTGCTGGTTCATCAAGCAGCGCGAGAGCGGACAGTCGTCGCGCAGCGTGGCGGAGATCGCGCGCGAGGTGTTCTCGCTGGCGGATGGCTGCACGGTCAGCGGCAAGAAGGACGCGCTCGTCAACATGGGCGGGTTCCTGGCGCTCAATGACGACGAGCTCGCCGCGCGCGCTCGCAACCTGCTCATCCTGACCGAGGGCTTCCCGACTTACGGCGGGTGCTCGGCGCGCGACCTCGAAGCGATGGCGGTGGGGCTGCACGAAGTGCTCGACGAGAGCTACCTCGAGTACCGCGCGCAGAGCACGGCGTACCTCGCGCAAGGGCTCGAGCGCGCCGGCATCCGCACCGTGCAGCCTCCGGGCGGACACGCGGTGTACATCGACGCGCACGCGCTGCTGCCGCACATCCTCCCCGAGCACTTCCCCGGCCAGGCGCTGGCGTGCGAGCTGTTCCTCCACGGCGGAATCCGCAGCTGCGAGATCGGCTCGGTGATGTTCGGCAAGCGCGGCGAGGACGGCGCGTTCGTTCCGGCGCGCAACGAGCTCGTGCGCCTCGCGATTCCGCGCCGCGTCTACACGCAGAGCCACGTCGACCGCGTGATCGAGCTGGCGGGCGAGGTCGCCGCGCGCGCCTCAACGCTGCGCGGTCTGCGCATGACCTATCGCCCGCCGTACCTGCCGCACTTCACCGGGCGCTTCGAGCCGGTGTAGGCGCCGACATCCAGCGTCAACGCTTCAGCGCGTCCGCGCGGCGCACGAGGTCGATGAACTCGCGCCGCCAGCCGCGCTCGTCGCGGCCCAGCGCCTCGAGCGCGAGCTGCTCGATCTGCGCGTACGACAGCTCGCGCGTGTGCTCCGACTCGCGCAGCTTCATCGCGAAGGCCGCCACCGCCGCTGCGAAGCGCGCGTCGAGCGGCGCCTCGCTCCAACTCGCCGCTGCGCCGGACACGGACTGCTCGAGGAGCCGGCTCACGTCGCCGTCCGGCGCTTTGTAGCGCAGCTTCACGTGCAGCCACTCGTCGCCCCGCGCCGCCGACGCTTCGTCGCGCGGCGTCTGGTAGCGCAGCTCGCCGACCTGCGGGAGCTCGAAGGGCACGCCGACGGGCACGATCTCGTACAGCGCCGTCACCGTGTGTCCCGCGCCGATCTCGCCGGCGTCCTTGGTGTCGTCGGAGAAATCCTGGTGCGCGAGCGCGCGGTTCTCGTAGCCGATCTGCCGCCATGCCTGCACCCGCGCGGGGTTGAACTCGACCTGGATCTTCACGTCCTTGGCGATCGTCTCGAGCGTGCCGCTCATCTGCTCGACGAGCACCTTGCGCGCTTCGGCGATCGAATCGATGTACGCGTAGGCGCCGTTGCCCTTGTCGGCGAGTTGCTCCATCGAGGAGTCCTTCAAGTTGCCCGTGCCGAAGCCGAGCACGCTGAGGAACACGCCGCTCTTGCGCTCCTCTTCGACGAGCTTCACCAGCTCGTCGCGGCTGGTCACGCCGACGTTGAAGTCGCCGTCCGTGCACAGGATCACGCGGTTCACGCCGCCTTCGATGAAGTGCTCGCGCGCGGTCTTGTAAGCGAGCGCGATGCCCGCGCCGCCGTTGGTCGAGCCGCCGGATTCCAAGCGCTCGATCGCTTCGAGGATCGCGCCGCGCTCGCGGCCGCTGGTCGGCTCGAGCACCAGGCCTTCGTTTCCGGCGTACACGACGATCGAAACGCGGTCGCGCACGTCGAGCTGCTCGGTGAGCAGGCGCAGCGAGCGCTGCACCAGCGGCAGCTTGTCGGCGCTCGACATCGAGCCCGACACGTCGATCAGGAACACCAGGTGCGAGTCCTTGCGCTCTTGGGCGTGCACTTCGCGGCCCTTCAGGCCGACGCGCACGAGCTGGCGTCGCGCGTCCCACGGACAGGCGAAAACGTCGGTCGTGACCGAGAACGGCGCTGCGCCGCTGGGCTGCTCGTAGTCGTAGTCGAAGTAGTTGACGAGCTCTTCGACGCGCACCGCGCCGGAGCTCGGGAGCGAGCCGCTCATCAAGTGACGGCGCACGTTGGCGTAGCTCGCCGTGTCGACGTCGATCGAGAAGGTCGAGAGCGCTTCGTCGAGCGTGCGCCGGAAGACGTGCTCCGCGATCGAGTCGTACTCTTCGTTGCTTCCGCCGAACTGCTCGACCTCGCGACGGGCGCCCCCGAGGCCAAGAGAGAGCTCGCGCGAGCGCGCGTCTTCGAGTTCCTGGCCCGCGGGACTCCCGGCGGGCCGTTCCGCACCAGTGTCGACATCGAGGTAGCGCCAGACGCGTGACTCCTGCTTTGAGCGGGCAGCGCGCGCGGCCACCGGAGCGGGCTCCTCCAGGACTGCGCTCATCGCGTGGGGAGGTCTCTCTTGAATGCGCGTCAGCTCGATGAGCAGCGCGGCGCCAGCGACCGCGACGAGTGCGGCGGCTGCCGCTGCGATGCGAAGGCGCACGAGACTCGGTCGGCGTCGGGGCTCTGCAGGTCGCCGCGCCCGCTCCACGATCGCCGCGCGCGCCGGCTCGTCCAAGCGCTCAGCCGCGGGATCGGCGAACGCCTGCTCGACCTGCGCCACGGTGGCGCGCAGCCCTTCGACGAACTCGCGCGCTTCCGTGTCGCGCTGGAGCAGCGCTTCGACCGCGCGGGTCTCGTCCGCGTCCAACTCTCCCAACGCATACGCGCTCAAGCGCGCGTCGTCCGCATCGAAATCACTCTTCGCAA
>CALKYE010000069.1 GCA_938003765.1 uncultured Planctomycetia bacterium | reverse complement strand
TCCTCGCGACGGGGATGATCGTCTGCTACGGCTACGCGATGGAGGCCTTCTTCGCGTGGTACTCCGGCTCGCCGTACGAGCGCTACATGATGGCGAACCGCATGTTCGGCCCCTACGGGTGGTCGTACTGGGCGCTGATCACGTGCAACCTGCTGGTTCCGCAGCTCCTGTGGAGCGCGCGCGTGCGCCGCAACGTGGCCGCGCTGTTCGTCATCGCGATCGTGGTCAACGTCGGCATGTGGCTCGAGCGCTTCGTGATCGTGGTGACGAGCCTGCACCGCGACTACCTCCCGTCCTCGTGGGGCATGTACTACCCGACGGTGTGGGACTGGGCGCTCTACGTCGGCACGATCGGACTGTTCTTCTTCCTGCTGTTCCTGTTCATCCGCTTCCTGCCGATGATCTCGATCTTCGAGATGCGCACGCTGGTGCCGGCGACCGGTGAGGAGCCGCCCAAGAAGGGACTGCACATCGCGTCGGCATCTTCCGGAGCTTCGGCGGGGGAGGCGCGTCGCCCGTGAAGCCCAAGTTCCCGATCTACGGCTACCTGGCCGAGTTCCACGACGGCGACGAGCTGCTCGCCGCGGCCAAGCGCTCGCGCGCCGAGGGCTTCACGGTGATGGAGGCCTACACGCCGGTGCCGATGGAAGAGGTCGCGCACACGCTCGGCTACAGCACCTCGCTGCCTTGGATCGTGCTCGCCGGCGGAGTGCTCGGCGCGTGCGTCGGCTTCGGCCTGCAGTACTGGACGAGCGTGATCGACTACCCGCTCAACATCGGCGGTCGTCCGATGAACTCGTGGCCGGCCTTCATCGTCGTCACGTTCGAGATGACGATCCTCTTCGCCGCGGCCTCGGCGGTGCTCGGCATGCTGTGGCTCAACGGCTTGCCGCAGCCTTATCACCCGGTGTTCAACGTCCCGGCCTTCGAGCTGGCGAGCCGCAACCGCTTCTTCCTGATGATCCTCTCGCGCGATCCGCGCTTCGACATGAAGGCCACCAAGGTGTTCATGGACGGGCTCGGCGCGCTGTCGGTCAAGGAGGTCCCGCACTGATGGCGCGCCGTCGTTCGATGCTGCGGATCTGGCCGGCGCTGCTCGTCGGTTTCGGTGGCCTGGCGTGCCGTCAGGACATGCACGACCAGCCCAAGGGCGAGCCCATGGAGGCCAGCGCGTTCTTCGCCGATGGCCGCGTCGTGCGCCCGCTCGTCGAGGGCGTCGTCGCGCGCGGCCAGCTCGAACTCGACCCGCATCTGTCGACGGGCAAGGTCGGCGGCAAGCACGTCGAGACCTTCCCGTTCGCGATCGACGCCGCGGCGCTCGAGCGCGGCCGCGAGCGCTACGGCATCTTCTGCGCGCCGTGCCACGACGCCGCGGGCCTCGGCGAGGGGATGATCGTCCAGCGCGGAATGAAGCGGCCGCCGTCGCTGCACATCGAGCGCCTGCGCTCGGCGCCGGTCGGCTACTACTTCGACGTGATCTCGAACGGCTTCGGCGCGATGTACGACTACGCCGACCGGATCCGCGCCGAGGATCGCTGGAAGATCATCGCCTACGTGCGTGCGCTCCAGCTCTCGCAGAACGCGACGCTCGACGACGTGGCGCCGGACGAGCGCGCGCGACTGGAGGCCCGATGAGCGCCCACGTGGATTTCCGGCAGCGCCTCGAAGGCTGGCGCAAGTTGTCGTTCGGCGTCGGCGCGCTCGGCCTCGCCGCCAGCGCCTGGGCCTGGAGCACCGAACCCACCGCGTTCGCGCGGATGTGGCTGATCGCGTTCCTCTACTGGATCGCGCTGCCGCTCGGCAGCCTCGCGCTGTCGATGCTGCACTACCTCACCGGCGGAGCGTGGGGGCTCGCGATTCAGCGCTGGATGCAAGCGGCGATGCGAACGCTGCCGTTGTTCGCGCTGCTGTTCGTCCCGATCGCGCTGGGGATGCACGAGCTGTACGAGTGGACCCACGCCGACGTCGTGGCGAACGACGAGCTGCTCGCGCACAAGGCGCCGTACCTGAACAGCACCGGGTTCCTCGCGCGCGCGGCGCTGTTCTTCGCGATCTGGATCGGCCTGTCGCTGCTGCTCGCCGCGAACGCGCGCAAGCACGACCAGGGCGGCGGCGAAGCGGCGCTCGGGCGGCTGCGCACGATCTCCGGCCCCGGCCTCGCGCTGTACTTCCTCGCGATGAGCTTCGCGGCCTTCGACTGGTCGATGTCGCTCGAGCCGCACTGGTTCTCGACCATCTACGGCGTCGTGTTCATCCTCGGCCAGGGCCTCTCGACGCTGGCCTTCACGATCCTGCTCTCGAGCTGCGCCGTGCGCGACGCCGAGGTCGGATCGCGCCTGCAGCCTTCGCACGTGCACGACCTGGGCAAGCTGATGTTCGCCTTCGTGCTCCTGTGGGCCTACGTCAACTACTCGCAGTTCGTGATCATCTGGTCGGCGAACCTCGCCGAGGAGACGCCCTGGTACCTGCGCCGCACGGTGGGGGCGTGGGGCGCGCTGGCGCTGGTGTTGATCGCGCTGCACTTCGCCTTGCCGTTCCTCGTGCTGCTCTCCAAGGGCGTCAAGCGCAACCCGCGCGTGCTCGGCGCGATCGCGGGCTTCATGCTGCTCATGCGCCTCGCGGATCTCGTGTGGTACGTCGCGCCGGCCTTCGCCCACGGTGCGGAGGGCGCGGACCACGGCGGCGGCCACGCGCAGTCGCCGCTCCACTGGAGTCTGATCACGTCCTTCGTCGGCATCGGCGGGTTGTGGTTCGGCGCGTTCGCGAGCGCGCTCCGCTCCCGTCCGCTGACCTCGCTGCCCGAGCCGGACCCGCGGGCCGCCGCCGCGCACCACTGAGCGCGCGCTCCAACCCGTCGGGCACACCCACCAACCATGAGCAACACCGATCGAGCCGCCGAGGGCTACGAACGCAGCGATGCTGCGCTCCGGCCGATCGTTCTCTTCACGCTGGCGCTCGCGCTGCTCGTGGTCGCGTCGTTTTGGGCCATGCGGGCGCTGTTCGACGCGCTCGACGAGCGCAGCCAGTCCGCGGATCAGGCGCCGCACCCGATGTACGAGCCCGTCGAGCCGCCGGCCCCGCGCCTGCAGCGCGAAACGTCCGCTGACTTGATCGCGCACCGCGAGCGCGAGCGTCAGCTCACCACGAGCTATGAGTGGGTCGATCGCTCCGCCGGGGTCGTTCGCATCCCGGTCGAACGCGCCATGGAACTGACCGCTGAGCGCGGCCTGCCGACGCGCGGGGAGCGCAAGTGAGGCCGCGATGTTGAACAGGTGGGCGTGTGCGCTGTTGATGGTCTTGATGAGCGGCTCGCTCGTCAGCGCCCAGCGCTTGGACGCGATCCAGCGCTTCGACGGCGCCGAGGACGTCGGCATCGATCAGAAGCTCGGCGAGCGCGTGCCGCTGGAGCTCGAGTTCCGCGACGAAGTCGGCGCGAGCGTGTCGCTCGGGCGATTGTTCGACGGACGCCCGGTCGTGTTCGCGCTCGTGTACTACGAGTGCCCGATGCTCTGCACGCTCGTGCTCAACGACCTCGTCAGCGCGATGCGCGCCGTGCAGCTCGAGCTGGGCGAGGACTTCCGCGTCGTGACGCTGAGCATCGATCCGAGCGAGGGGCCCGAGCTCGCCGCGGGCAAGAAGAGCCGCTACCTCAGCGATCTCGACTCGAACCGCTTCGCCGATCCGCGCGAGGCGCGCGCCTTCGACGGCTGGCGCTTCCTCACCGGCGACGAAGCCAACGTGAAGGCCTTGGCCGACGCGCTCGGCTTCCGCTACGCCTTCGACGCCGAGCGCGACGAGTACGCGCACGCCGCGGGCGTGATGGTCGCGAGCGCCGACGGCGTGCTCACGCACTACCTCTACGGCATCGGCTACGACCCGCGCGACCTCAAGCTCGCGCTCGTCGACGCCGGCCAGGGCAAGGTCGGGTCGTTCGTCGATCAGATCGTGCTCCGCTGCTTCCACTACGATCCGTGGGAAGGGCGCTACGGCTTCGCGGTCTTGAGCGTGCTGCGCGCAGCGGGCGTGCTCACCGTCGTCGCGGCCGGCGCGTTCATCGTCCGCAACCTTCTGCGCGAGCGCCGGGCGCGGGCGGCGGAGGCCTCGGCATGACGAGCTGGTTCGCGCTTGCGCTGGGGCCGCAGACGTACCGAGGCTCGGGAACGGCGCCGCTGTTCCCGCCGAGCGCTTCGACCATCTCCGGCGAAGTCGACGCGCTGTACGCGTTCCTGGTCGGCGTCTCGATCTTCTTCTCGGTGCTGATCTTCGCGCTGGTGATCGGCTTCACCGTGCGCTTCCGGCGACGTCCCGGCGTCCATCCGACGCCGATCGAAGGCTCGCTGCCGCTCGAGCTCCTGTGGACGCTCGTGCCGCTGGCGATCGCGATGGTGATCTTCGTGTGGGGGGCGAAGGTCTACTTCCGCACCGTGCGCGCGCCGTCGAACGCGATGCAGATCGACGTCACCGGCAAGCAGTGGATGTGGAAGATGCAGCACCCCACGGGGCAGCGCGAGATCAACGACCTGCACGTGCCGGTCGGCGTGCCGGTCAAGCTGCGCATGATCAGCGAGGACGTGATCCACTCGTTCTACGTGCCCGCGTTCCGCATCAAGCGCGACGTCGTGCCCGGGCGCTACTCGACGACGTGGTTCGAGGCCACCCAGCCGGGTGAGTACCACCTGTTCTGCGCCGAGTACTGCGGAACGAAGCACTCGCAGATGATCGGTCGCGTGTACGCGCTCGATCCCGTCGACTACCAGGCCTGGCTCGCGGGCGCCGGCGCGGCCGAGTCGCCGCGCGAGGCCGGCGCCAAGCTGTTCTCGAGCCTGCGTTGCGACACCTGCCACAACGCGCAGTCCGGAGCGCGCGGCCCCGACCTCGCGCAGCGCTGGGGGCGTGAATCGCGCCTGCGCGGCGGCGGCTCTGTGACCTTCGACGCCGACTACGTGCGCGAGTCGGTCCTCAACCCCGCCGCCAAACTCGCCGAGGGCTTCGAGCCGCTGATGCCCAGCTACTCCGGTCAGGTCGGCGAGGAGCAGTTGCTGGCGCTGATCGCCTACATCGAATCGCTCGACGCGCCTCAAGGCGCCAAGGAGAGGCCATGAGCGCCGCTGGACCCGTCCCCGCGCCGCCCCCCGGAACGACCCCCGCGCCGTCACACGCGCTGGGGCGCGCGTCGCGGGAGAACTACCTCACCGCCGACTACTCGTGGCGCTCGTGGCTGTTCACCGTCGACCACAAGCGCATCGGCATCCTCTACCTCTTGTCCGTCACGGGCTTCTTCTTCCTCGGCGGACTGTTCGCCGTGTTGCTGCGGCTCGAGCTCGCCACGCCGCAGGGCGATCTGGTGCAGGCGGAGACCTACAACAAGCTCTTCACCATGCACGGGCTGGTGATGATCTTCTTCTTCCTCGTGCCCTCGATCCCGGGCGTGCTGGGGAACTTCTTCGTGCCGATCATGATCGGCGCGAAGGACATGGCCTTCCCGCGGCTCAACCTGCTGTCGTGGTACGTGTACATGATCGGCGGGGTGGTGAGCTTCCTCGCGATCGTGATGGGCGGGGTGGACACCGGCTGGACGTTCTACGCGCCTTACTCGAGCACCTACGCCAACTCGAACGTCGCGCTGACGGCGGTCGGCGTGTTCATCACCGGCTTCTCGTCGATCCTCACCGGGCTCAACATCATCGTCACGGTGCACAAGATGCGCGCGCCGGGCATGACCTGGTTCCGCATGCCGCT
>CALKYE010000068.1 GCA_938003765.1 uncultured Planctomycetia bacterium | reverse complement strand
CGCCGACTCGCGCGCGGGGCTGCTAACCTCCCGGCGATGGCGGACCCTCGAGCGATCCTGGTGGCCAAGCGCGACGGCGGGCGGCTGAGCGACGAGCAGATTGCGGAGTTCATCTCCGGCTACGTGTCCGGCGACGTCAGCGACTACTTCGCGAGCGCGTTGCTCATGGCGATCTTCATCCACGGGATGGAGGAGGCGGAGCTCGTGGCGTGGACGCGCGCGATGCTCGAGAGCGGGCGGGTGATGCGCTTCCCGCGCCTCGAGCGGCCGAAGGTCGACAAGCACTCGACGGGCGGCATCGGCGACAAGGTCTCGATTCCGCTCGCGCCGGCGGCGGCGGCGTGCGGGCTCGCGGTGCCGATGATCTCGGGGCGCGGGCTGGGGCACACCGGCGGCACGCTCGACAAGCTCGAGTCGATCCCGGGCTTTCGCACGCAGCTCTCGGCCGAAGAGTTCGAGCGTTGCCTCGAGCGCACCGGCGTCGCGCTCGGCGGACAGACGCCCGACCTCGTGCCCGCGGACCGCAAGCTCTACGCGCTGCGCGACGTGACCGGGCTGATCGAGTCGATCCCGCTCATCGCGAGCTCGATCATGTCGAAGAAGCTCGCCGAGGGGCTCGACGCGCTCGTGCTCGACGTGAAGTTCGGCTCGGGCGCCTTCATGGTCGAGCGAGCGCGCGGCGAGGCGCTGGCGCGCGTCATGTTGAAGCTCGCGGCGTCGATGGGCGTGAAGGCCACGGCGCTGCACACGAACATGGAGCGGCCGCTCGGGCGCACGGCCGGGCACGCGCTCGAGATCGAGGAGTGCTTCGACTGCCTCGAGGGCGGCGGTCCGGCGGATCTGCGCGAGCTGGTCTGCCTGCAGGGCGGCGAGATGCTGAGGCTGGGCGGTCTGGCGAAGACGCTCGAGGACGGTCGCGCGCGTATCGCGCGTTCGCTCGACGACGGCAGCGCGCGCGAGGTGTTCGCGCGAGTGATCGTGGAGCAGGGCGGCGACGCGAGCTGCCTCGAGGATCGCTCGCGGCTGGCGCACGCGTCGCACAAGCACGAGCTGCGCGCCGAACGCGCCGGCGTGCTCGCCTGGCGCGACCTGCGCGCGGTCGGTCACGCCATCTGCGCGCTCGGCGGAGGTCGCACGAAGCTCGGCGACGTCATCGACCCGGCCGTGGGCCTGGTCTTCCCGCGCGACGAAGGCCATCGGCTCGAGCGCGGCGACGTCGCGATCGAGATCCACCACAACGGGCGCGGACTGGAGCGGGCGCTGGAGCTTCTGCGCGGCGCGTTCGCGCTCCTCCCCGAGCACACGCCCGCGCCGCTGGTGCTGGCGACGATCCACTGACCGTACGATCCGCGCCCATGAACCTGCTGCGCTGCGCGCTCGGCCTCGCCTTCTTCTGTGTGGCCGCATGGGCCATGTCGAGCGACCGGCGTCGGTTCCCCTGGCGAGTGGCGGCGCTCGGGATCGCGCTGCAGTTCGCCGTCGGCTGGTTCATCCTGGGCACGTCCTTCGGGGCGAGCTTCTTCGAGTCGATCGCCGGCTTCGTGGCCAAGCTCGTGAGCACCGCGCAGCCCGGCGCCGAGATGGTCTTCGGCTCGATGGCGCGGCCCGACGGCCCGCTCGGCTTCGTGTTCGCCTTCGCGGGCTCGGGCCTGATCGTGATCGTGTTCTTCAGCGCGCTCATGTCGATCCTCTACTACCTGGGCGTGATGCAGGTGGTGGTGTGGGCGCTGGCGCGTGTGATGAGCGCGGCGATGGGCGTCTCCGGCGCGGAGTCGATGGCCGTTGCGGCCAACATGTTCGTCGGCCAGACCGAAGCGCCGCTGGTGGTGAAGCCCTACCTCGCCGGCATGACGCGCTCCGAGCTGATGGCGCTGATGACCGGAGGTTTCGCGACGATCGCGGGCTCGGTCATGGCGGTCTACATGGGCTTGCTCGGACCCGAGTACGGCCCGCACCTGCTCACGGCGTCGGTGATGAGCGCTCCGGCCGCGTTCGTGATGGCGAAGATCATCGCGCCCGAGACCGAGCGCTCGCAGACCGGCGGGGGCGTCGAGCTGCGCATCGAGCGCGGCGCGACCAACCTGATCGAAGCCGCCGCGAACGGCACGAGCGATGGACTCAAGCTGTGGCTCAACGTGATCGCGATGCTGATCGCGTTCGTGGCGCTGGTGAACCTCGTTGACTGGCCGCTCGGCTCGTTGGGCGAGTGGCTGAACTCACTCGGAGTGCTCTCGGGCGAGCTCTCGCTCAGCCGCATGTTCGGCTGGGTCTTCGCCCCGCTCGCGTGGGTGATGGGCGTCGAAGGTTGGGGCGACTGCCAGCTCTTCGGCTCGCTGCTCGGCGTGAAGGTCTCGATCAACGAGTTCGTCGCCTATCAGTCGCTCGTGGCGCAAAGGCCGAGCGAGGGCGCGGCGGTCGCGTTCGAGCATGTGCGCAGCGCGAAGATGGCGGCGTACGCGCTGTGCGGCTTCGCCAACTTCGGCTCGGTGGGCATCCAGATCGGCGGGATCGCCGCGCTGGCGCCCGAACGCAAGAGCGACCTCGCGCGCATCGGCCTCAAGGCGATGATCGCCGGCGCCTTCGCATCTTGGATGACCGCAACCATCGCGGGGGCTTACCTGTGAGCACGCTTCAAACGGCAGACGGTGTCGAGCAACTCGCGGCGAGCCTGCGCAAGCACGGTGTCGGCGCTGTCGACGTGGCGTTCGTGCTCGGCTCGGGGCTCGGAGCGTTCGCCGAGCGCATCGAGGACGCGCGCCGCATCCCGTACGCCGAGCTCGACGGCATGCCGCAGAGCAAGGTGGTTGGTCACGCGGGCCAACTCGTCGTCGGACGCATCGGCGCGCGACGCGTGCTCGCGCAACAGGGTCGCGTGCACCTCTACGAGGGCTGGCGCGTTGATGAAGTGACCCGCGCGGTGCGCGCGTTCGTGCGCGTGGGCTGCGCGGAGGTCGTGCTCACGAACGCGGCCGGCGGACTGCGGCGCGAGTGGGCCCCGGGGACGCTGATGGCGATCTCGGATCACCTCAACCTCCAGGGGCGGTCGCCGCTCAAGCACGCCGAGTGCGGCTACGCGAGTCCGTATGACGCTGCGTTGCTCGCCAAGCTCGGGAGTGCTGCGCGCGAAGTCGGCGTCGAGCTGCAGCGGGGCGTGTACGCGGGCCTGCTGGGGCCGACGTACGAGACTCCCGCGGAGATCGCGATGCTGCGCAAGCTCGGCGCCGACGCGGTCGGCATGAGCACGGTGGCCGAGGCGCTGGCCGCGCGAGCGAGCGGCGCGCGGGTGGCCGGCGTTTCGCTGATCACCAACTTCGCGGCGGGGATCACCGGCGAGAAGCTCTCGCACGAGGAAGTGATGACGGCCGGTCGCGAAGCGGCGGGGCGCTTCAGCGCGCTGCTCGAGCGATTCGCGCGGAGCTGAGCCCGCGCGCCGCGGCTCAACTCGCCCAGCGGAAGCGGATCACCTCAGTCGTCGGCGGAGCGGCGTCGATGCGCTCGGTCGCTCCGTTGCGCTCGAGCGTGATCTGCAGACGACCCTCGCGCGGTCGTGCGAAGGCAGCGCGGCAGTCCGCCGGGCCCGCGACCTTCACGCCGTTGACCTCGATGAGCTTGTCGCCGGCGCGCAACCCGATGCGCGCGGCGGCGCAGGCGGGATCGATGTCCACGATGCGCGTGGCCTCGAGGTTGGCGCGCAGCTCGAGCGCGGCCTGCTCCTCAACGCGCTCAACCGTGCAACCCACGGCGACGAGCCCGGCCACGAGGTCGGCGTTGGGCGTCTCCACCAGGGCCTTCATCCGGCTGGCGAACTCCGCGCCGCAAAAGCGCGAGAGCTGCTCGAGGAAGTCGGACAGCGCGGGCGCCGCGCCGCTGCGCGACCAACGCGGGTCGTTGTTGAACGCGCGCAGGAAGTCGTCCAGCGTGCGTCGCTGCCCATCGGCCTTCGGAGCGGAGCGCAGCGCTTGCTCGCACATCGCGGCGAGCAGCAAGCCGCCGGCGTAGACCTGGTCGTACGCGCCGCCGCCCTCGAAGAACGCGGGTCCTCCGGCTTTGACGAGCGAGAGTCCGGTCGCACGCGCCGCGCGCTCGTACGCGCCGAGCTTCTCGCCGATCTTCTCCAGCAGCGCTTCGTCGCTCAGCGCTCCGATGCGACGCGTCGCTTCGTACGCGTAGTAGTCGGTGAAGCCCTCGTTGAAGAAGCGCAGCTCGTCGGGACACGCGTAGCGCGACGCGCCCCAGGTGTGGAAGAACTCGTGCGCGATCAGGTGGGCGGCGTTCGAGCGGACGGCCTCGGGCGGCAGGTTGGCGCCGACGGAGAGCACCATCGCGCCCTGCTTGGCCGAGCCTGCGAAGCCGCGCACGCGCGACGGCACGAAGAGGAACAGGTAGCGCTCGAGCGGCGCGCCGCCGAACACTCCGATCTCGGTTGCGAAGAGCGCTTCGACGAGCGGCGCGACCTCCGAGGCCAGCCGCGCCTCGCTCGGAGCGAACAGGGCCACGGCGTGTGCTCCGTCGACGCTCGACTCGCGTTTCTCCCACTTGCCGAGCGCGACCAGCGTGTCGCGCAGGGCCAGCGAGTCGCGCGGCGACCAAACGCCGGGCTCGACCTCGGGCCACGGCGTGTGCACGGCCCAGCCCTCGGGCGCCTCGAAGCGCACGCGCAGCTCGATGCCTTCCAGCGTCGCCGCAGGCAACAGCGCGCCGCACGAGAGCATCGCGAACTCCTCCGTCGCGATCGGCATCTCGTAGTCGCCGCGTTCGTCCACGAGCGGGCTCGAGCGCAAGTCGAGCGGCGCGTTGAACACGACCGCGGAAGTCTTGCCGGGCGCGCAGGGGATGCGCCACGAGAACGGGCGCGTGCGTTCGACCTCGCTGGGCTTGTCGCCCACGACGACGATCCACGGATCGAGCACCTGCGCCTGCGGGAACGCGACGAAGGCGAAGCGCTCCGCGAAGTTGAGCTCGAGCTCCGTGACCTCCGCGGGCAGGTTGCTGAACTCGATCGCAACCGTGGCGCGCTGCCCCTCGGGGTCGGTGAGTCGGACGGTGTACTCGGCCCGCGGCGCCGTCGTCTGCACGAGCGCCGCACACAGCATCGGAGCGGTGAACATGAGCGCCACAGCCTACGGCGCCATGGGGTCGCCGTTGGCCGCCGCCCGCGGGCGATGTCGTCCCGTATCAGCGACCCGCTTCCAGGGCCGGCGACTTCACCGGGACGACGAAGGCGCGGTCGAGGACGATGTACTTGCGCGAGTCGATGGTCAGCTCGCCCGCGACCACCGCGGCGACGAAGGCCACGCAGCCCTCCTGGAGCGTGCGGCAGGTCGGATTGCGCAGGATCAGCGGCGGATACGGGAGCGCCGGGTCGCTGACGATGCGCACCTTCTCTTGCCAGAGCATTCCATCGCTCTCGGGCCAGTAGCGCCGGTTGACGAGGAACACCACGGCGCGTCCGGGCGCGAGGTTCTGGGGCGCGAGCTCCTCCTTCCCGCCGTCCTGCGCCGCGTAGTACATGGCCTGCGAGTTCAGTGCGAAGGCCTCCTTGAGTCCCTCCTCGAGCGACAGCCGCACCAGATCGCGATCCTCGGTGGGGCGCACGTTGGTCAGGATCGACGACAGGGTGCGCAGCTTCGACCACAGCTTGCGTCCGTCGACGAGGCGGTCGCCCTTGCAGCGATCGCAGGTGACGTTGCGCCTGACGACGGACCAGCGCACGCCGTCCCACGTGCGCTCCTCCTCAGCGCGCGAGCCCTTGCCGTCGCAGTCGCCGCAGCGCACTTCGCGCAGGAACGCCTTCGCGCGCTTCGCCGCGTTGGCCGGCTGCTCGACCGCGCCCCACGCGATGGTGGGCATCGAGAACGAGTTGTTGGCCGCCGCCACGAACGCGCCGGGGAACTTCTTCGGCCGGGCCTTGGCCTCGGCGGCGAGTCGGCGCAGCTCGGCGCCCAGCACCACGCGCGGCTCGGCCGAATCCCGCTCCGCCCGGCTCCACTGCCACATCGCCACGAGCCGACCGTGCTCGTCCACGATCGGGAGGCCGCTCAGTCGTGCGTGCTGCGGCGTGACGTGGATGCGTCCCGAGGCGCCCGGCGCGAGCATCTCCGCCAGCGGAATTGCGCGACGCCAGTCGGGGTCGCCTGGCGCCTCGATGTCGGCGAACAGCGTGTAGTTGCTCGGGTCGAACGTCGAGGCGTTCGAGTCCAGCGACAGCGGGAACCCGGCGGCGCTCGACTGAGGTTGTGCGCCCTCGTCGGTTGAGTTCGCGCCCTTGGAGTCGGCATCGGTCGAGTTCGCCGCCGCCTCCACCGGACCGCCGCTCAGCGTGAAGATCGCGATGTCGTCCACCGGACTCGCGCCGATGACGTTCAGGCGCTGGTCCTTGTTCGATCCCAGGCGCCGCGCGGTGAACTTCTCGGCTCTCACTAGCGAGGAGAAGCTCGTCACCCCGAGCCCGGGTTCGAGCAGGAAGCCGAACTGCACCAGCCGGTTCTCCTTGTAGTTGTTGCTGACGATGCGCTTGTCGTCCTTGAAGCGCATCTCGATCAGCACCACCGCCTGCTCGACCAACTGCTCGTCGGGAGTGACGCCGGTCGCGTCGACCTCCTCGGCGCCGGTCTGGCGGAACGCGTGGGTCGGTTGCGCGCTGCGCGCCAGCGACGCCGGCGTGACCAGGCTCAGGGCCGCGACGACGCCGAGCAGGCGGAACACGAGCTTCGACGACGTCCTGGAAGGTGCGCACATGGTGAGGTGGGATCGAGTGGGGGCTGGGGGGGGGCGAACTGCAGTGCGCCGCCCGCGGGCCGGCTCTGCCGGCTGCCGGACGGAGACGACCAGACGGTCCGCGGCGCGCCGTGTCACGGCCGAACGCGGGTGAGCGTGCGCCGCGGGGGCGCGCTCCGCCAGCTCTCCACGTTCGTTGCGCGGCAGGCCGGAAGGCGCGGCGCGCGAGACGCGGACGGGCGCTTGCGATGGCGCGCAGTCAGGGGGAGTGGAGGCCTCCGTCCCACGCCACGATCCGCCGCGGGTGATCGCAATTCGCCGCACGCCCCCGAGGCCGACGCGGTCGATTGGATCGGACCCGGCGCGTCGCTTCAGCTCGACTTCGGACTCGTCGCGGGCGACCGAACGCGCGGCAGCGGCTCTTTGCCGTTCCCATACCTGTCCATCGCGGGCGGCAGGCGTAAGCTGTTTGCACTCGTCCCGCCGATTCACAGATCCGCGGGTCGGGGTCCGGTCATCCAATCGGACAGCCCAGCTTCGGCTGGAACGACCCGCGGGCCGTTGGTTCGGCCCCTCAAACCTCTACGGAGCATCCTTCATGAAGCGTCTGATCCTCGGCGTGGCCCTCGTGGCCGCTGTCGCCGCCTGCAAGGCCCAAACGAACAAGTCCGTCTCGAGCGCCGAAGGCGCCGCCGTCAGCGACTGCGCGACCAAGTGCAGCAGCGAAGCCAAGGCTGACTGCGACATGAAGGCCAAGGCCGACTGCGGCGGGGCCAAGACCTGCCCGGCCACCGGCAAGACGATGAACTGAGCCGAGACCCTCTGGTCTCGAATCCAGGCGGGGCGTGCGGCCAATCGGTCGCGCGCCCCGCGCCCGTTGAGGGCCTGGCTGCGAGCGCCTGCGCGAGTCGGGCGACGGCCGACGAGCTGCGCTGGCGAACGCCGCGGACGAGAGCCAGTCCACTTTCTCGGGAACTCGCTGGGCTCGGTCGGCGATCAGTCCGCGCACGAACCGTCCTTCGCGCGCTGCACGCCACCCATGAGCCACTCCCGTTCCCTCCCTCTGGTCTCCGTCTCGATCGCGATCGGCGCGTTGCCCGCGCTCGCTGTTCCGACGCAGCAGGCGACTGCTGCGACAGGCTCACAGTCCCAGCAGGACCTCACCGCTCCGCCGCAGGGCGCCGGTGCGCAGGAGCAGCTCAAGCCGGCGCAGCAGGGCGCGCCGCTTCCCCCGCAGGGGCCGATCTCTCAGGCCGCGGGGCAGCCCAACCCGCAAGGCACGGTGTTCCAGACGCCCGGCATGCCCAACATGGGTCTGCGCATCTCGTCGGGCATGGGGCAGGTCACGCGCTTCTCGAACGAGTTCAACCCCGCCTTCTCGTTCATCATCGACGCGGCTGCCGAGGCCGTCGACAGCGACAGCGGTCGCGACGGGCTCGACGCCGAGCTCCGCAGCTTGGAGCTCTCCGGCAACGCGTGGATCGATCCGCGCGCCTGGGCCTACTTCGTGGGCGTGGTCGAGGACGAGACGCTGAACCTCGAGGAGGCGGCGATCCACTACATCGGTCTGGGCTCGCGCAACACGATCCGCGCCGGGCGCTTCTTCATCGACTTCGGCAAGCAGATGCAGATCCACGTGCACGAGCTGCGCACGTTGGAGCGTCCGCTCGCGCTGCGCACGTACCTGGGCAGTGAGGTCAAGGGCGAGGGCGCGCAGTGGGATTCGTGGACCACCGTGGGCGACTCGACGGCCGTGCGCTGGTCGATCGGCGCGTTCGCGAACGCGCTCGCGGAGATCGAAGAGGATGACGTCACGCCGACTTCGCCGCTGATCGAGACGCTCTCGCCGCGCACGGGCGAGGACTTCACCTACACCGCGCGCCTCACGGGCTTCACCGATGTGGGCGAGCGCGGGATCTTCCAGCTCGGCGCGTCGGCGCGCACGCTGCCGCGTTACGAACTCCAGTACGGCGACGGCGCAGGCTCCGCTGGCGACGACCTCTCCAACACCGTCTTCGGCCTGGATGCGACCTATGGCTGGGTCGGACCCACCGGCGTCGATTCGTGGAGCGCGGGGATCGAGCTGCTCGCCAACGTCGGCGACAACGGGGCCGAGATCACCGACCCCAACGGCACGCCGGGCGACGGCGACGATGTCGTCGCGCTGTTCGACGACACGGTGTACGGCGGATTCGCGTGGGTCGACTACGCCTGGGACCGCTTCAACGCCGTCGGTCTGCAGTACAGCACGGTCGAGCTCCCCGACGCGAACAAGTCGAACGTCTCGGAGATCGAGGCCTACTACACGCACATGTTCTCCGAGTTCCACCGCCTGCGCTTCGTGCTGGCGCTCAACGACTCGGACATCGACGGGGAATCCAGCCGCTTCGTCGTCCAGTACACGGCCGTGCTCGGCGCGCACGGCCACGGCGTGAACTGGTAACCTGACCCCGATGCGTCGCCTGCGTACGGCACTGCTGGCTCTCGCCGCGTTCGTCGCGGCCGCGTTCTCGCCCG
Organism: uncultured Planctomycetia bacterium; assembly: GCA_938003765.1. Taxonomy (GTDB): domain Bacteria; phylum Planctomycetota; class UBA1135; order UBA1135; genus WYBT01. The sequence goes on along the minus strand of CALKYE010000068.1, from coordinate 17,236 downwards.
TCGGCGAGGCGGAGAAGCTGCGCTGCGTGGCCACGATCCCGGACCTCGCGGACCTGCTGCGCGAGGTCGGCGGCGACCGCATCGACGTGACGTCGCTCGCCAAGGGCCCCGAGAACCTCCACGCGTTCGTCTCGCGCCCGAGCCACCTCGTGGCGGTGGCCAAGGCCGACGCGCTGTTCCAGGTCGGTCTCTCGCTCGAACTCGCTTACGTGCCGGCGCTCATCGAGGGCAGCCGCAACTTCAAGGTCTTCCCGGGCGCGCCGGGCTTCTTCAACTGCTCGGAGGGTTGGGAAGCGATCCAGGTGCCGGTCGTGCTCTCGCGGCAGGCGGGCGACGTGCATCCGCAGGGCAACCCGCACATGAACCTCGACCCGCGCGGAGGCCGATTCCTCGCGGGCAAGATCCTGAGCGGGCTGAGCTCGCTGCGGCCGGACTCCAAGGAGTACTTCGAGGCGCGCCACGCGGACTATCTCGAGCGTCTCGCGGTCGCGGAGAAGCGCTGGGCCGAGATCGGTCAGCACTTCGCGGGCAAGAAGGTCGTCGAGTACCACCAGGAGTACGACTACTTCCTCGCGCGCTACCAGATCACGCGCGTCGCCAACCTCGAGGTGCGGCCCGGCATCCCGCCCACGCCCAATCACCTCGCGTCGGTGATCGAGAAGATGAAGTCCGAGGGCTGCAACGTGATCATCACGGCGCCCTGGTCCAACAACAACTTCGTCGAGCGCGTGGCCGAGGCCACGGGCGCCAAGGTGCTGGTCCTGCCGAGCGCCTGCGGCGGCGTCGAGGCGACCAAGACCTGGATCACGATGATGGACTTCATCCACGAGAGCCTCGCGCGCGCGTTCGGCACGCCGATCCCTCCCAAGCAGTGACGCGCCGTCTCCCGCTAGTCCGCGGCTGAGCTCCGCGGCCGCTCCGGTGTCAGTTCCCGCTCTGCTCCTCGTGCAGAACGCTGCGTTCGGCTATGGCCGACGCGCGGTCGTGTCCGGCGTGAACCTGCGCGTCGAGCCGGGCCAGTTCCTCGGACTCGTGGGTCCCAACGGCGCGGGCAAGACGACGCTCTTCCGCGGCCTGCTCGGCCTGATCCCGCCGCTCGAAGGTCGGGTCGAGCGCGGCGCCCGCGCCATCGGCTACGTGCCGCAGCGCGAGTCGCTCGACGCGCTCTACCCGGTGACCGTCGAGGAGGTCGTGCAGATGGGGGCCTACGCCAAGCTGCGCGGGCTGCGACGCCTGCCGCGCGACGAGCGCGAGCGCGCCGTCGTGTGCCTCGAGCGAGTGGGCCTCGCGGAGCGCCGCGCGGCGCCGTTCTCGACGCTGTCGGGCGGCCAACGTCAGCGTGTGCTCATCGCGCGCGCGTTGATGGTCGAGCCCGAGCTGCTGCTGCTCGACGAACCCACGACCGGCGTCGACCGCGGCGCGCAGGCGCACATCCTCCAGTTGTTGAGCGAGCTCAACGCGACGCAGCGCCTCGCGGTGCTGCTCGTCAGCCACCAGATCTCGATGGTGCGTCAGACCGTGCAGCGCGTGCTGTGGGTCGCCGAAGGTCGCGTGACGGAAGGCCTCGCGGCGCAGATGCTCGCTCCGGAGAACCTCGATCGGCTCTACAGCGCGACGGGCCGTGCGCCGCTCGGAGAGGACGCCTGAGCGTGGACGAGCTCGAAGTCATCTCCTGGGGCGAGCGCCTCTCGCTGTTCCGCTTCGCGCTGCTCGCGGCGTTGCTCGCCGGCGCCGTGTGTCCGCTGCTCGGCGTGTTCCTGCACGTTCGCCGCACGAGCTTCTACGGCATCGCCTTGCCGCAGTTCGCGACCGCGGGCGTCGTGTTCGGCTTCGTGATCCTGCCGTGGTGGCTCGAGAACATCGGCCTGGGCGCGCTCGACTTCGCGGGCGCGATGCACGACAGCCACGCGGCGATGAACTACCACCTCGCGTGGTCCAACGTGTTCACGTTCGGCGGTCTGCTCGCGCTGCTCGCACTGGGCCGCCGCGGCGGGAGCGAGGTCGGACGCGTGGCCGCCTCGTTCGCCATCGCAGCCGCCGCGACTCTGCTGTTCGGCCGCATGTCCCCGGTCGGCAAGGGCTTCGTCGACGAGCTCCTGTCGGGAGAGCTGCTCGGCGTGGGCGTGCACGAGTGCGAAACGCTGGCGGTCGTGTTCGGCCTCGCGGCGGGCGCGCTGTTGCTCTTCCAGCGCGACTTGCTGCTGGTCAGCTACGACCGCGAGTCAGCGCTCGTCCTGGGCAAGCGCGTGTTCGCTCTCGAGGCCGTTCTCACCGTGGTGACGGGCCTGGTGATCTCCGTGGGCACGATGGTGCTCGGTCCGATCGTGCTCTTCGGATTGATCGTTCTGCCCGCGATCGGTGCGCGCGCCTGGGCGCGCTCCATGCGCAGCTACCTGCGGCTGGCCTCGGCTTTCGGCGTTGGCGCAGTCCTTTTGGGCGTTGCAGCGTCGTTCGAGTTCGACCTGCCTCTGGGCGCAGCGATCACCGGCGCAGCGGCGTTGCTCCTGGCGCCCGGCGGTCTGTTGCGCCGCGGGTGAGCTCGGGTCGCGACTGCGCTACCCTGCTTCCCGCGCCTCAACCCGGCGCGCCCAACAACATGAACCAACGTCGCCTCGTCTGTGTCGCTCTGTTCTCCGCGCTCGCGTTCTTTCTGCTGAGCGCCTTCGCGTCGGTCCAGGACAAGCCTGCGGGCGAAGATGCGAAGGTGCAGGCAGCGAAGATCCTCGCGCAGAAGGGCGCGTACCCGCTCAAGAGGTGCCCGGTGAGCGGTGAGGCGCTCGGCGCGAAGGCCGTGGACGCGCTGATCGACGAGCGGCTCGTGCGCGTGTGCTGCAGCGACTGCGTCGAGCCCGCGCGCAAGGACAAGGAGAAGATCTTCAAGGCCATCGACGAGGCCGTGATCGCGCAGCAGAAGGACGGCTATCCGCTCGACACCTGCGTGATCAGCGGCGAGAAGCTCGGCGACGACGCCGTGGCGGTGGTGCAGGGCACGTACCTGCTGCGCGTGTGCTGCAAGGACTGCGTCGCCGCGGTGCGCAAAGCGCCCGAGGAGGCGCTGAAGAAGCTGCACGAGGCCTACATCGCCAAGCAGAAGGCTGACTACCCGCTCGAGACCTGCATCGTGACGGACGAGGCGCTCGGCAGCATGGGCGACCCGCTCGACTACCTGTGGGGCACGCGGCTCTACCGGCTGTGCTGCGGTGGCTGCAGGAAGGCCGTGCAGAAGAACTCCGACGAGCTGTGGGCCAAGCTCGTGGCTGCGCGCGCCGCGAAGAAGTAGCTCGCGCTCAGTTCGTCGCCGCGAGTCGCACCAGTCGCGAGTCGCGGTCGGGAGTCATCGATACGAGCGCGCGCCAGGCGGCGTGCGCTCGCCAGGCGAAGAACAGCGCGCCAGCGACGGTCGCGAGCGGGTGGAGCCTCAGCAGCGCGTGCAGCCCCATGAGCAGGCCCATGGGCAGCATGACTCCGATCAGCCACGCCATCTGGTCGGCATGCGGCATCGCGGCGGGCGCGCGGCGAAACGGGATGTCGCGGATCATCCGGCGCGCCAGGACGATTGAGAACCACAGGGTCGTGCAGCAGGCGAGCACGACCTCGAGCCAGCTCGACGGCCCGCCCACGAGCGCGAGCAGCAATCCCGCGCCGCCGACCAGCGGAACGCCGACGCCGACGATCAAGGCCTTGGCGACGCCTTCGAGCACGCTGCGCGGCGCGCTCAGCGGAAGCGCGAGCAGCGCGGGGCTAGCAGCGGCGCTCTCGCTCATCTCCGCCGCGATGTAGGCGGTCGCCATGACCGCGATGAACGAGTACAGCGCGAACGGCGCGAGGCTCGGGTCGAACGAGCCGGTCTCGCGGCTGGGGAACAGCACGAACATCACGGTCATCGTCACGAACAGCATCGACTGCGGCGCGACGCCGCGGACGAAGCTGCGCTCGCGCCGGACGAGGGCCCAGGTCCAGCCGAACGTCGCGCGCGCCGTCGGGTCGCTGCAGCGCGCGAGTCCGAAGCGTTGCAGCCAGCTCAGTTCGAAGCTGCTCCCGCTCGTAGCCGAGGCGCCCTTGTCGAGCAGAGCGGCGACGTAGCGTCCGCGCGCGAGCGCGAGCGCCAGCGCGAGGGTGGCGACCGGCAGGACGAAACCCGCAGACGCGATCCACAGGTCGACGCGCTCGCCCGTTCCCGTCAGCGTTCGAAACAGCGCTTCGAACTGCAGCGGCGGGAGCAGCGCTCTCACCCAGTCGTTCGCCAGCCACTGCGCCGCCGTCTCGCTGCGCTTGAGAAACGGAACGGCGATCTGGGAGATCAGGATCGGCATGGCGCTTCCGCTGACCTGCAGCCACAGCGTGGCTCGCTCGAAGCGCGCGACTCCGAAGAGCCGCAGGCACGCGCCGAACAGCACCGCCACGAAGGCGATGACCAGCACGGTCACCATCACCGCGCCCAGCGGGTAGACGATGAGCACCGCCCAGATCGGGAACACGAAGCACGCCAACGCGATGGGAAACAGCGCGGCGCAGGCCGTGAGCACGAACGCGTAGATCGCGATGTGCGCGATGCGCGCGGCCAGCACGGTTCGATCGCGTACGGGCAGGCCCGCGAGCACTGACATGTCGGCGGCGTCGACGAGCAGCGCAGCGAAGTGCCCGAGCGTGAGCAGCAGCGCGAGGTAGCCCCACAGCCCCAGTCCGACAGAGAGCCACAACCGCACGTCGCGCGAGGCGAGCGCGATCACGCCGGCAATGACGCCGCTGAGGCACATGAAGACCCCGGAGATCGCGAGCGCGGCCGCTGGCGCGCCGAAGCCGCCGGTGTTCTTCTCGAGCGGGTTGGTCTCCAGCCACAGCCGGTTGCTCAGGATGGCGAGGAACTTGTCGTGCTCGACGCCCAGCGCGCTCAGCGGCGCGCGCAGCAGTCGCGCGATGCGCAGCGACGCTCGCGCGAGCAGCGGCAAGTGCGCGCGCCGCTGCCACGGGGAACCGCTCGTCCCTGCGCGCTTCGTGCTCACGAATTCAGCGCCTCGACGAACGCCGACGCCCGCGCCTGCGCATCGCGCGCGCCGGTGACCTGCGCGAACACGTCTTCGAGCGTGCCCTGCGCAGACCCGCGCGCGAGCTCCTCGAACGTGCCCTGCGCGGCGATGCGGCCCTCGCGCAGGATCACGACGCGCGTGCACAGCCGCTCGACCACGTCCATCACGTGCGAGCTGAACAGCACGGCTCGACCGCTCGCCGCCAACTGGCGCACGACCTCTTTGACGAGGATCTGCGAGTGGACGTCGAGGCCCGACATGGGCTCGTCGAGGAGCAGGATCGGCGGCGCGTGCAGCAGCGCGGCGGTGAGCAGCACCTTCTGGCGCATGCCTTTGGACAGCGAGGCGATGCGCGAGTCGACGCGCTGCTCCACGTCCAGCGCAGTGAGGCAAGCCGTCGCGCGGCGCTCCACCTGCGCGTCGTCGAGTCCGTGCAAGCGCCCCACGAACAACAGGTGCTCGGCGACCGTGAGCGACTCGTAGAGCAGGGCGTTCTCGGCCACGTAGCCGACGCGGCGCTTGATCTCGAGCGCGTCCCGCCTGGGATCGAAGCCCGCGACGCGCGCCGAGCCCTCGTACTCGGGCAGCAGTCCGAGCAGGATGCGGATCGTGGTGCTCTTGCCCGCGCCGTTGGGACCGACGTAGCCCAGGATCTCGCCCGGCCCGACGGCGAACTCCACCGCGTCGAGCACGACCTTCTCGCCGTAGCGCTTGGTCAGCGCGCTGACTTCGATCGAGGCCGGGTCATTCAAGGTGCGCCGAGAATAGCGACGCCGCGCGCCCCGACGGATCGAGGCGCGCGGCGCGCAGTGGAGCGGCGCTCAGCGGATCAGGGGCCGACCGTGAAGCGCAAGCCGTTGGAGAGCGAGGTCGAGCCGGGGCTCGGCGGGTCGCGGAACCAGGCTTGGATCCACACGTCGTCGCCCGGCCCGAAGGGCACGCCCAGCGCCATCGGGTGCGTGCCGATGTACTGGTTCCAGTCGAGGCTGAGCAGGCCGTCGCATGCGCCGAGCGTTCCGCCCGAGAACTGCGAGGCCGTGCGCTGCGTCGGAGTCTTGACGCACAGGAAGCTCGAGCTGCCCGGGAACCAGACCGCCGAGTTCTCGCCGTTCACGCCGTAGAACATCAGGCCCGCGCGCTGACCTTCGATGCCGTTGGCGCTGACCGTGAAGGCTCCGCTGGCTGCGGCGCTCGGCGAGCCGGCGCTCGAGAGCGTGGCGACGCAGCCCGCGGCGCTCGTGCCCGCGGTGCAGTACGAGCTGATCGTCGCGCAGTCGACGTCGCGCACGACGAAGTCGTCGATGCCGGCCTCGACGATCGAGCCCGAACCGGTGTCCGATGCGAGGAAGCGCACCTGAACCGTGGCGTTGGCCGCGACGAAGTCCGCGACGGCGAACTCGTGATAGAACCAGCCGCCGCTCGCCTCAGGGTGGCCCGGTCCGAGCGTCTCCACGGTCGCCCAGGCGCCGCCGTTCGAGATCTGCACGACGAAGCTGTCGTCGACCGCGGAGTTGCCGTCGTTGACGTACCAACGCCAGTAACCGATGCGCGGGCTCGACAGGCCGGCGAGGTTCATCACCGCCGTGCGCAGCGTCGTGACTCCGCCGTCGACGTCGGCCTCGCCGATCGATCCGCCCGCCGTGCCCTGGCCGGTGACCCAGCATTGCGTGCCGACGGCCGTGTGATCGTCCTCGGGCTGCGCCGCGGTGCCGATCGGGTTGACGCGCGTCCAGATGCCAGTCGTGGCGTTGTCGCCGGTGTTGCCGACGATCCACGAGGGATTGCTCTCCATCGTGAGCTCCTGCACGAGCACCGCGCTCGCGGCGACCGTCGACTGGAACGCGCCGGCCGCGCCGAGCTCGGGCTCGGTCCACTCCAGGCCGCTGGTGGACTCCGCGGAGAGGTACCAGCTCACCGACGATCCGCAGGCGAGCGCAGGGAACGGCACGTCGAACGCGCCGCCGCCCAGCTCGATCAGCGGCACGCTGACCAGGCCCGCGCCCGCGTCGTAGTTCAGTCGCGCCGTGCCCGGAGCGTAGCTCTGTCCCGGCGCCGCGGTGACCGTCGCGCCGAAGGTCTCACCGGTGGGGGAGATCAAGCTCGGCGCGCTCTGCACGAGCGCCACGTCGAGCTGCGGATCTCCCACGTACCACACGAACAGGCCGCTCTCGAGGTCCGAGCCGATCACCACTCCGCTGGGGAAGTACGGGTAGCAGCTCCACAGGCCGTTGAAGTTGGCCGAGTCGCTGCCGGGGAAGGTGTCGAAGTACGCGACCTCGGTGCAGTTGATCGGGTTGGTGCGATCGAACACGCGCAGGCCGCTGCGGTAGTTCGCGCAGAAGATGCGGTCGCCCTTCACGTAGAGGTTGTGGTTCACCGCCGTGTTGCCGTTGGTGAAGCTGCCCGCCAGGAACGCGTTGGGCGACGGGTTCAAGATCCCGCTGATGTCGACCACGTAGGTCGTGGTCGGCACGTTCGGCTCGTCGAGTTCGTCGTCGATGTAGCAGTACTGGCGATCGTCGGAAATCCAGCACTGGTGCGAGTACGCGGCCGTCGGCCAGAACACCTCGCGCAGCGTCGTGATGCTGGCCTTGTTGGTGACGTCGAGGATCGACAGGCGCGTCGCGCCCGAGCCGTTGCCCGTGCCCGCGCAGCAGAACGCGAGCTGGCGACCGCCCGGATACGTGACGATCTGCGCGTCGTGCACGTAGAGGTTGTTCCACTGCGCGACGAGCGGCGGGTTGTTCGGGTTGGCGTTGAGGTCGTAGATGCGCAGGCCGACGTTCGAGCCGCCGCCGCAGCGGTAGAGGAAGCCGCTCGTGGTGTCGATCGCGACGTTGTGCGTGCTCGTGACGCCGCCGGTCGTGATCGTGCCGACTTGCGTGACTTGCCCGGCGTCGACGTTCGCGAGGCTGAAGATCTGGATGCCGCTGCCGCCTTCGCTCACGACATAGGCGCGCGTGCCGAACACCTTCGGGTCGCGCCACAGGCTGCTGGGGCCGGCGAAGTTGCCCAGAATCTGCGGTTGGCGCGGGTCGGTGACGTCGACGAAGCCCGTGCCCTCGGAGTGGCAGAAGATCGCGATCTCGCGGCCGCCGGGGGAGGTGTAGCCCCAGCAGTCGTTGCCCGAGCTGGGGCTTCCGAAGCTCGACAGCGGGAGCTGCGAGAGCAGCGCGATCCCGCTCGCGTCGAACCCGCGCGGCGTGCCCGCGGCGCCCATCGAAACGCCCTGGGGCAGCGTCGTGCGGATCGGGCGGGCGTGGTGCGCGGGCAGCCGGTCCCAGACCTTGGGATCGTCCTCGTGGGCCCGCGCGGCGGCGAGGCTGCCAGCGGCGATCAGGGCGCAGGAGGCGGTAGCGAGCAGGCGGTGGGAGGCGCCGGTGCGGGATCCGTGCATGGATTGGGGACTCGAGAGTTGCTGCGGGGAGGGCTGGCTGGACGCCGACTCGATGCAGGGTCGCGCCTGGAGCCAAGTCAAGACTATCCAGCGCTTGACGATTGGGCCGGGCGCGAGGTTCCGTCCGGCTGTTTGCGCGCCCGATTCGCTGCGCCCGCGAAAGCCCACGCGCTCCGCCCGACGCCCGCGACGCGAGTCACCCGCGCGATGGAGACGGGCGGTACAACACTTCCCGCATGGAACGAGCACGAGGTCGGCGCGGATGGGGCTCGAGCGGCGTCTTGTGGGCTCTGGCCGCCCTCGCGCCGGCGGCGTTCGCGCAAGAGGGCGACGAGTCGGGGCACACGCCGCGCATCGGGATCTACCTCGCGACGCACGCGCTCCCCGGCGCGAACTTCGTGTGTCGCGGGGCGGCGGCGGCGCGTGGGATCGACGTGCACAACCCGGGCGTGTTCAGCATCACCGACAGCGGCGCGACGGGCGTGTCCATGTATGCAGAGCGAGGGGTCGTTTCTGCGCACGGAGATTTTCGCCGCGAACTGGCGCCACAGCGCGTCATTGACGGACTCACAGGCGTGTTCGTGGCGCGCGGCGTGTTTCCGGACTTCTCGATGCTCCTGCTCGCGGAGCGCGAGGGCAGCGTGCGCTTCGGAGTCCCCGATCTCCCTGAGGTGCTAACTCCCATCACGCTCGAAGAGTCGCCGGCGCGCTTCCGAGATCCGCACGGACTGGTCGCGTGCCACGACGGGCTCTTGGTCGCCGACCGCGGCAGTCACCGCGTCGCGAAGCTCTCCATCGGAGGCCAACCGCTCGCTCAAGTCGGCTCGCGCGGAACCGGGGAAGGGCAGTTCATTCGCCCCACCGACGTCGCCGTCGACCGCAACGGCTTCGTGTACGTCGTCGACACCGGCAACCACCGCGTGCAGAAGTTCGACGCCGAGTTGAAGTTCGTGAAGAGCTGGGGCGCGTTCGGTCCGCACCCGGGCTTCTTCGCCTTCCCCGAGGGCATCGACTGCTTCGAGGATCGCCTCTACGTCGTCGACACCGACAACCACCGCGTGCAGGTGTTCGACCTCGAGGGCGCGCTGCTCTACGAGTGGGGCTTGCATGCGCTCGCGCCGCGCGAAGGCGAGGGCAAGCTGCACTATCCGCGCGACGTCGCGGTCGCCCGTAGCCCAGAGGGTCTCGTCGCGCTCGTCACCGAGCCGTTCGAGGATCGCTTCCAGGTCTTCCGCGAGACGAAGGTCGGCGAAGAGCTCCCCAAGCCGGTGATTCCCGACCGCGTGATCGCCGCGCACTTCGGGCCGCACCTCGACATCGCCGAGGACCTCGTCGCGATGTTCGAGCCCGGCGCGCCGTCGCTCTTGCTGTACGACATCGAGCACCACGTCCAGCCCTGGGAGCCGATCCAGGTCAGCCGCATGGCCGCCTGGGGCCGCAAGATCGGGCAGTTCCGCTGTCCGACCGACGTCGCGATCGATGCGAAGCGGCGAGCGGTGTACGTGGCCGACGCCGATTCGGGCGTGCTCGCGAGCTATCGCTTCGCGCACACGCGGGAGAGCCCGCTCGAGTACAACCCGTTCGAGTTCAAGCTCGTGCGCAGCCTCGACTTCGACGCGCAGCGCGAGCTCGTCACGCCGCAGCGCAAGTACGCGATCCAACCGGAGGCGCTCGAGCTGCACTCCAGCGGCGAGCTGTACGTCCTCGACGCGCTGCAGAACGCCGTGTTCGTGTTCACGCCGCAGTTCGAGCTCGCGCGCACGCTCGAACTGGCTGAGTTCGGCGGCGCGAAGTCACTGCGTCTGACCGACCTCGCGTTCTCGCCCGATGGCCAGCGCTTGTACGTCGTCGACGAGCTCAGCGGAGACCTGTGCATCGTGGAGTTGCGTTCACTCGAAGCCCTCCGCGGCGCTCGGGTGGCGTCGGTCGTTCAGCGCCCCGGCGGCGTGGCCGTGTCGCCGAGCGGCGAAGTGTTCGTGAGCGACCTCGCCACGCACACGATCGCTCGCTTGGACGCGAACGGCGCGCGCATCGCGAGCTTTGGGGCGCCCGGCATCGGCCGCGTGCAGTTCCACAAGCCGCGTGGCCTGGACTTCGACGAGCAGGGCCGGCTGTGGGTGGTCGACTGGGGCAACCACCGCGGACAGGTGCTGACGCCCGACGGCGAGTTCATCGCCGCCTTCGGTTCGCGCCTGTTCACCAAGCCGACGCGCTGACCGTCGTCACGCGCGTCGAGTCGCGCTGGCAGCGCGGCGTCGAGATCGGCTTGCGCCCCAACAATTCCGACTGTGGACGGTGACGCTGCATTCGGCGGCGTGAGCTGTTGTGCGCGTGCGTGCGCGCGAGCTCACCCGTCAGGTGTGTCGGATTCGAGCGCCGACCTGCGCGTCGCAACGGCGCGCGGCATCGCAAAGCGCAGCGCAAACTCACCTGTCTGTGGCGAACCGTCCGAACTCGGCCGCGGCGCGCTTCCTTGGTTGCAGCCGCGAGTGAGAGGCTCACCCAGCTCGTTGGTCCACTACGCCTTCGCCCTGCGCCGTGATCGTTCGCAGTTTCGCCGCTCTCACCGTCAGCACTCTCCTGCTGGCCCACGCGCCCCTCGCGCACGCTCAGCTGTCGCTGGTGAGTTCCTTCAGTCCTTCGAACAACGCCGACCCGTGCGGGACCGCGGTGGATGCGGCGACCGGCAACGTCCAGGTGTACGACTGCTTCGGCGCGAACCTCGTGCAGAACACGGCCGCCGGCTTCTTCGTCAGCCACGGCGACCTCGACGTCGCTATCAACCGCAATCTGCGGCTCGTCAGCAGCGACGAAGCCACGGTCGCGGAACTCACTCGCGCTGGCGCGCTCGTGCGGGAGCTCGCCTACTCGTCCGGCGTCCCGAGCATCAGCGGTATCGCGGTGTCCGGCTGCGTCGGCGAAGGTTGGGTGAGCGGCTCGGGCGGTCTCTTGTGGCGCCTCGCGGGCCTGCGCGAGCGCAGCATCGCCAGCTGCTGCACTGCAGGCACGTCGACGAACGGCTGCGCGGCCACGCTCGGCGTCGCGGGGACCTGAGGAGGAGTGCTCGCGATGGACTGGAATCAGTTCATCGCCGCGAACCCCGGCGCGCTGGGCGCTCCCTTCGGCGGCGGCGAGGCGGTTCACGCCCAGGCCCGGCGCTGCGAACCTCCGAGCCCCAAGTCGACGCAGTTGAGCAACGGTGTGTCGTTCACCGTGGCCCCCTGAGCGCCGCGACTGTCCGCGCCGAGTCGATGCCGCAGCGACGCTCGACTCACGCACGCTCGCCCGGAGCGCACGAGGTGGTGCGACTCCCTTTCAGCGATTCCGCGAGCGCATGTTCATCAGCTCGCGCGTCGGTGTTGGCCGCTCAGCCTTTGTGCGATCGGGCCCAAGCAAGTGGCCCGGAGGGGCGCGCTTTACTTCGTCAGGTCCCTCGGCGGCGAGCTGCGCCCCAACTGGAGCGACATTGAACGATTCGCTGCTCCGCACTTCTGAGTGTGAACCAGCGTGTCTGCGCCAGCGTTGAGGGGGAGCCGTCCTGCGGTGCGTTCCCAACTGACGACGAGCTCGTTTACGAGCGCGACCGCGCAGTGAGCGGCGCCCAGGTCCACAACATGTGCTCCGCGCAGACTTCGACGCCGGTTGGGGCCGCGGGCCGTATGTTGGGGACGGTCGGCGGCGTCACCAGGACAACAACGCTCATCTGAGGCAATCGGACGTGGACCGCGGCGAGCCCCCAGGGACGGCGCGTTCGACTTCGACAACGGCTGAACTCCATTGGCTCCCCAGGATCGATCTCAGCCCGACGATGCGTCCGCGCGAGTCGTGGACGCGCGAACTCCCGTCCGACGGCGACGCACTTCGGTGTTGCTGAGTGTGTCGGTGGCCTGCGCACTCGCTGCGGTCACACTAGCGCTGTGGGTGTGGACGCGGGGCGCGTGGCGCGCCGACCGCGGACCGATCAGCGCAGCACTCTCACCTGCTGACGCCGTCACGGGAGAGTCGAGCGCACTCGGCCGAGCCGGTGGAGAGTCGGAGCCTGCACGAACAGCAGCTTCCGCGCGAGTCGCGCTTCGCGTCGTCGCGCGGCGCTGGCCCGATGGGGCGGCGACTCCCGGCGCAGAGCTGCAAGTCGTCGACGCCGCAGCCAAACAGGCTGTGGTCGAAAGGGAGTCCGACTCGTCGTGGTTCGTGTCGTGGCAGTCGCCCGCTTCGCTGCTCGCGCACGTTGAGCATCCGGCGTTTCACCCCGCCGAGGCGCTGCTCGAGGTCCAGGGCGAGATCACGACCGTCCAGGTCCTGATCCGTCCGAACTCCGGTTACGCCTTTCGAGTCGAGGATGATGCAGGCGTCGCATGCCGAGGTGCGCGAGTGAGCGTGGAGCGCCTCGAGCACGTCGGACCGTACGCGATCGCGACGGGCGCCGACGTGGCGTCCTTGCAGCTCGTTCCCATGTGCGAGGAGCGACGGCTGCAGCGGCGTGAGCTGATCGCAACGGAAGATGGCTACGTCTACCTCGACGAGGAGTTGCTGCCGCGACTGGGCGCACTGCAGATCGTCGCCGAGTGCGACGCTGGAGTGGGGCGCGCGCGCGTGGAGCTTCCCGCCGCGGACATCGTCGGCCCGCCGGTGGTCGTGCGTCCTGTCGAAACGATGGAACTCGTCGTGCTCGAGGCCGATGCGCCGGCGGCGGGCGTGCGTTTCGAGGTCGGCGCGGCGCTCGCGCCGGACGCCGAGCAGCGAACGGTCCGTGCGAGCTGGAGCTCGAGTTCGTCGACCGACGAGCGCGGCGTGCTGCGCCTTTCACGCGATCTGCTTCCGGCATGCATTCGGCCGGCGGATTCGAGCGCATGGCGATTCGACCCCCGGCGGAACGAGGTGTTCTCGGATGCGCGCGGTCCGGTCCTCCTCATTCAGGAGACCTCTCGTAGCGTGGTGGCGCTCGAACGCGTCGAGCGCATTCGGGGAGTCGTCGAGGTCGCGGTCGGTGAGCAGTCGGTCGCTGCGGCTGGCGCCCACCTGGAGGTGCTCATCGAGGACCCCTACAAACCCGAGCTGATGCGCACGTCGTTGCGCGCAGATGAACGCGGGAACTTCGAGTTCCGCTTCCATCCGCGTTCGACGAAGGCGTTGGAAGCCAGTCTCGACGGTGTCGGAGCTCCGGTTCGAGTCGAGCTGACGCCGGGCATGACTCGTGAGCCGCTGCGCGTGGTGATCCCGGCGAGCGAGACGCTGACTTCCTTGCGGGGCGTGGTTCGCATAGCGGCCGGCTCGCCGCCGTCGGGAGAGATAGAAGTCTTCGAGCTGCGTTCCGGCTCCGATGGTCCGCCGCAACGGAGGTTCACGCGCTGGGACGAGCGCGGCGCGTTCGCGCTGCTCCTTCCCGCTGCGACGCGCACGAGTGAGTTCGCGCTCGTCGCGCGCAGCGACGACGGCGGCAGCGGTGCGGTGCAGCTCCTGGGATCGGGCGCGCCTCTCGACGCGCCCGTCGCCGTCGAGCTCTCGCCCACGCGGCGCGAATCCATCGAGATCTCGGGCGCGTCGTGCGATGTCACCTACGAGTTGGTTGTCGAGTGCGCGCTCGATGGAGCGTCACGACCCGTCGTGTGGAGTCGGACCCCGTTCGCATGCAGCCGCAACGGCGCGGCGCGCGTCGGCGTCGTTGCGCCGGCGTGCGCGGCGGAAGTTCACTGTCGAACGGTGGGCCTCGAGTTCGTCTCGAAATCACTCGCTGGCGCCAGTTTGAGCAGCGGGTCACCCGTAACGCTCGAGCTGCCGCCTCGCCCAGCGATCCGCGGCGCTCTCGTCAGCGTCGAATCGACCGCAGGTTCTCTCAACGGGGTCCGAGTCGGTTGCATCGGAATCGGCGTAGAGCGTCGCTACGCGCCAGTGCGCGCCGACAACACGTTCGACCTCAGCGTGCCGCGTCCCGGCGAGTACTACGTGTTCGCCTACACCCAATCGTCCAGCGGCGCGAAGGTGCTCGGTTCGAGCGCGATCACGGTCGCGCCCGAAGGCGCCGAGGTCGAACTCCTCGTGAAGCCGTGATCTGACGCGCAGCTTCAGTCACGCCGTACTCCTCGCGCGCTCGCCACGAACGGAGCGCCGAATGCGGCGAGGATCCCGAACACGCACTTTCGAGAGCGCGTCGCAGCAGCGGTGATGCGACGCCAGCGACTCCCGCACGCTGGTCGAGCCGCGCGAGCCGCGAGATGCAAGTCAGTTCGCGAGCACGGCAGCGATCGTCGCGACGTGCACGATGTCGTCGACGCTGCAGCCGCGCGAGAGGTCCATGAACGGCTGCTCGAGGCCCTGCACGAGCGGGCCGAGCGCCGTCGCGCCCGCGAGGCGTTGCGTGAGCTTGTAGCCGATGTTGCCCGCGTCGAGATCCGGGAAGATCAGCACGTTGGCCTTGCCCGCCAGCGGCGAGCCGGGGCACTTCTTCTCGGCCACCGAGGGCACGATCGCAGCGTCGAGCTGCAGCTCGCCGTCGCAGGTGAGTTGCGGAGCGCGCTTGCGCAGCATCCCAGTCGCCGCGACGACTTTGTCGACGTCGGGATGCGAGGCCGAGCCCTTGGTCGAGAACGACAGCAGCGCGACTCGCGGCGACTCGCCCACCAGGCGTCGATGGCTCTCGGCCGAGGCGATGGCGATGTCGACGAGCTGCTCCGCGGTCGGGTTCGGCACGACGCCGCAGTCGCCGTACGTGAACGTGCGGTCCTTCAGGAGCATCAGGAAGCAGCTCGAGAGCGTCTTGCCGCCCTTGGCGAGTCCGACGATCTGCAAGCCCGCGCGCAGCACGTCCGCGGTGGCGGCCTCCGAGCCGGAGACGCCGCCCTGGCAATCGCCCGTGCGAACGAGCATCGCGCCGAAGTTGAGCGGATCGACGATGCGTCGCCGCGCCTCCTCGAGCGTCATGCCCTTGGCCTTGCGCAGCTCGAAGTACTGGGTCGCGAACTGTTCCAGTCGCGGATCGCGCTGGACGCGCACGACTTCGACGCCCGCGGGCGCCGACCCCATGCGTCCGTCGTCGATGAGCACCGGCTCGCACAGGCCTTGGGCCTTCAACGTCGCGGCCGCCTGGCGCACGCGCGCGTCCTGCGACTCGGGCAGCACGATGCGCCGCGGGTTGCGGCGCGCCTTCTCGGAGAGCTCCAACAGCAGATCGCCCATGTTCACTCCGGCGTTGACGCCAGCACGTCGGCGGGCACGTCGAGCTTCATGCGCAGCAGCGCGAGGCCGTGCGTCTTGCCCTGGGCGTCGGTCTTGAGGCTCGCGGAGCCGCCGCCGCCCAGGCTGTCGGCCAGGATGAAGTTGAGCACGCGCAGGCTGTCCGACTCGTAGCGCTTCACCGCCCCGAGATTGATCGCGTGCATGTGCGCCTTGACCGCGTCGGTCGTCAGTCGGCTCTTCAAGAACGCGTAGGCGGCGTCGGAGCGCGCCATCACGCCCACGTTGGAGCCTTCACCCTTGTCGCCCGAGCGCGCGTCGGCGATGCGGGACAGCGAAACGATCGGCATGGGATGCGTCTCCTAACTCTCGAACAGCGAAACCTTGGTGCGGACCTTGTCCTTGCGCATGAGCGCCGGCCAGAAGCCGATGATCTCGGTCGCGTGCGGCCGACCGCCGGCGAAGCCCGTGACTCCCGGAGGACCGCTGGTGACGAGCGGAACGAGCTCGTAGCCGAAGCGATCGATCTTGGCCTTGTCCTGGCCCTTCACGCCGATGCGCAGCACGACTTCGCTCGGCTCGCTCGCGCCCGCGACGTCGATGCCGGCGTGGCACACGTTGGCGCCGACGAACTCGACCAGCTTCTCGGACTCAGCGAACACGCAGCCGTCGTACTCCAGGCGCTTCCAGACGATCTCGGCGCACAGCTTGGCCTTCTCGAGCGCGTCGGGGCCGCAGATCGTGAGTTGGCCGAGCGCCTTCCAGCCGTCGGAGTAGCTGATCGAGACCTTGTAGGTCGGCGTCGGCGGTCCGCCGCGCGCGCCGGTGATACGCACGCGATCGGGACCGACTTGCTCCATCGCGATCGAGGTGAAGTCCGCGGTTCCGTCCGGCCCGATGTAGTTCTTCGGATCGCCCATCTCGTACACGAGCTGGTGCAGGATCGAGCGCGGCGTGACCATCCCGCCCGTGCCCTCGTGCTTGGTGATCACGAACGAGCCGTCGGGGTAGGCCTCGACGATCGGGTAGCCGACCATCGCCATGTTCTTCACGGCGCGCCAGTCGACGTAGTTGCCGCCGGTGCACTGCGCGCCGCACTCGACGATGTGACCCGCGATCGTGCCGGCCGCGATGAGGTCGTAATTGTCGGGCTTCCAGCCGAACTCGTGGATCAGCGGGCCGAGCACGAGCCCGGGGTCCGTGCCGCGTCCGGTGATCACGATCTGCGCGCCTTGGTCGAGCGCTTGGGCGGTGGGGAACGCGCCGAGGTACACGTTGGCGCTGCTCACGCGCGCACGCACGCTCGCGAGCGCTGCGCCCGTGTCCATGTTGGCGAGCGTCTCGCCGCTGGCCAGCAGCTCGTCGAGCTGCCCGTAGATGTCGTCGCCCTCGACGACCGCGATCTTGACGCCCTTGAAGCCCTGTTTGTGCAGCGCGGCGATGGTCGCGTCCTTGCACGCCATCGGGTTCACGCCGCCCGCGTTGGCGACGACCTTGATGCCCTTCTTCACCAGCTCGGGCGCGGTGCGCTCGATCATCTTGATGAAGTCCGTGGCGAACCCCCGCGACGGTTCGCGCAGGCGCTGCTTCTGCAGGATGCTCATCGTCACCTCGGCCAGGTAGTCGAGCGTGAGGTAGTCGA
>CALKYE010000067.1 GCA_938003765.1 uncultured Planctomycetia bacterium | reverse complement strand
TCGCTCACGCCGTGCTCGACCTGCAGGCGCGTGTTCATCTCCATGAAGTAGATCTCGCCCGACTCCGCGCGCAGGAACTCGACCGTTCCCGCGCCGACGTAGCCGATCGAGAGCGCCGCGCGCACGGCGATCGCGCCCAGCTCGGCGCGCTTGGCGTCGTCCAGCGCGGGACTCGGGCTCTCCTCGACGAGCTTTTGGTGGTTGCGCTGCACGGAGCAGTCGCGCTCGCCGAAGTGGACGCAGGCGCCGAAGCGATCGGCCATCACCTGCACTTCGATGTGGCGGCCGCCTTCGAGGAACTTCTCGAGGTACATCGCGCCGCTGCCGAACGCTCCGAGCGCTTCGGCGCTGGCTTGCGCGAAGCCCTCGCGCAGTTGCTTCTCGTCGAAGCACTTGCGCATGCCGCGCCCGCCGCCGCCGGCGTCGGCCTTGAGGATCACCGGGTAGCCGACCTCCTTCGCGCAGCGGGCCGCTGCGTCGACGTCCTCGAGCAATCCGACGGAGCCGGGAATCACCGGCACGCCCGCGGCGCGCATGGCTTCCTTGGCGGGCGACTTGCGCCCCATGGTCTCCATCGCGGCCGGGCTCGGGCCGACGAAGGTGACGCCGTGTTGCTCGCACAGCGCGGCGAAGCGCGGGTTCTCGCTCAGAAAGCCCCAGCCGGGGTGCAGAGCGGAGCAGTGCGTCTGCAGCGCGGCTTGGACGACGCGCTCCATGGCGAGGTAGCTCTCGCGCGAGGCGGACGGGCCGAGGCGCACGACCTCGTCCATCTCGCGCGTCCACGTGGCGCCGTAGTCGGACTGCGAGGCGACTCCGACGGGGGAGATGCCCAGCGCGCGCGCGGCGCGGGCGACTCGAACGGCGACTTCGCCGCGGTTGGCGATCAGGAGGCGGCGGAACATGTGCGACGGGGCGGTGGCGAGTGGGTGGCGGCGAGCGCGCTCGGGCGAATCGGCGCGTCACCGATCGAGGCGCCTCGCGAGAGAGCGACGACCGGGGCGCGCGACACTAGCAGCGCTCCTCGCGCGCGACCAGACGCCGCGCGGAGGGCGCGCTCCACGCGCTACCCTGTGCCGGTGGGGCTGGTTCTCGCGCTGTGCATCCTGACGCTCCTCCGAGGCGGCGACGACGCGCGCGCGCGCTTGGAGGCGCTCTCGTCGTCGGCTGTGTCCGAGCGCGCCGCCGCCGAGCGCTGGCTGGCTGAGCGGCTCGGCCCGCAGGACTACCCGCTGGTCGCGGGGTTCCTCGCCGGCGCCGACGCCGAAGCGCAGGCGCGAGTGGCCCAGGCCGTCGGCGCGAGCGACTCGCACCTCGAGTTGGCCGCTCTGCTGGCGTCGGACGACGCACCGAACGTGCGGCGCGCGGGGGAGCAAGCGCTGCGTCGCATGCTCTCGCGCTGGGATGGCGCCCAGACCGCCGAGTCGCGCGGCGGCGAGCGGATCTGGGAGGAGCTGCAGGGCCGCTTCGAGGGCGTGTTCGCGCTCGAGCTGGGCGCCGCGGACTTCGACGAGCAACTCGAGCTGTTGGCGCGCGAGGCGCCGAACTTCGTCAGCGAGGGCGGCCCGTCGCGGAACGTCGCGCTGGCGCTGGACCCGACGCTGTACGAATCGCTGGCGCGCGCGCGCGCCGAAGCCGGCGCCGAGCCGCGGCGTGGAACGCAGTGGATCGAAGGCCCGTTCGACGCGCTGTTGAAGGCGCTCGCGAACTCGGGCAACGCGTCGATCGTCGCGTTCGGGCTCGAAGGCGACGCGCCGTGGCTGTGGGCGCACACCGCGCCCGCGGAGTTGTCGGCCGGCCCCGTCGAGCTCATCCGCATCTGGTGTCGCAACGTCGTGCTGGGGCGCGAGCGCACGCGCGGTGAAGCGTCGGCGCGCGCGCTGGCGCAGTGCGGCTGGCCCGCGGCGCTCCCGTGGCTCACGCGGCTGTGGCTCGAGCGCGACGATGGCAACGCGCTGGCGGGAGTGCTCGTCGCTGCGGCGCGCTGTCGCTTCGCGCCGGCGCTGCTGCGCACGGCCGCGCTCGACGGACTGCTGGCGGAGTTCGCGCGCCGTGAGCTCGAGCCCTCGGGGCCGCGCTGGGAGCGTTTCCGCCGCGAGTTCGCGCTGGCGCTCGCGCGCTATCCGCAGAGCACGCTCGAGGGCGACGACGTCGCCGCGCGGATCGCGCAGTGGGCGGAGGGCGAGCCCTCGTCGCGCGCCCGCGTCGAAGCGGCGCTCGAGATCTTCCGCGGACTGCGCACGGCGCCGCCGGCCTGGCGCCAGCGCATCGAGAGCCTCGCACGTGACGCCGAAGACGCGGACGAACGGTTGCGCGCGCTCAGCGCCTGGGCCGCCGTGATGGAGGGGCCGTGCGAAGCGCGCACGTTGCGACTCCGACTCGATCACATGCAGCGCTGGCTCGAGAGCCGACGCGACGGCGAGTTGCTCGAGCAGCTCGAACGACTGTGCGCCGCGCCGCCCGTCGACGAGCCGTCGCGCGCCGCGCTGCGAGCCGCCGCGCCGCCGGTGCGCGCGCTCTGGATCGAGGCGCTGGCGAGCGGGGGAGCGCCGGTCGAGGCCGCGGCCGCGTTCGTGCGCGACTGGATCGACCAGGAACTCGCGCTCGAGCCGCTCGGCGAGCGCTTGGCGCAGCGCGTGCGGCGCGGCGAAGGTCGCGCCGTCGCGCGGCTGCTCGAACTCGCGCGCGCGGGGACGGCGGAGCGCAGCGCCGAGCGTGCGCGGACTCTGACGTTGCTCGCTGGCACGATGCCGATGCTCGAGCGCCAGCACGAGTTCGAGCTCCTGCGCGCCAAGTCGCGGCTCGACGACGACGACTGGTCGCGGTTGGGCGCGCTCGCGTTCGCGGGGGGCTCACCGGTCTACGCCGAGTTCGTGCTCGAGCGGGCCCAGGCCGCCATCGCCGCGGGGGAGGGACCCGAGGGCGCGTGGTCGGACGCGTTCGTGCAGGCCTACACAGGCGCGGCCGGGCGCGGCGAGCGCGAACTGGCCGAGCGGCTGCGGCGCGAGCTGTGGCTCACCGTGCGACGCGCACGGCATCCGCTGCAGGAGCGCATGGAGCGCGAGGAATGGCCGCCTCCGCCCGGTCCGCGCGCCCGGGTGCTCGTCCTCCGTTGACGCCAGATTCCCGGGCCTTCGCGCCTTCGCCGGTTACGCCAGCGCTGGGACCCGCGCCGCGGCGCTGTTGGGTCCTGGAGTGTCGCCGGTCGATGCAGCAAAGTAGCGCCCCGCGCGCTGCGCCCCCTCGATGAGCTCCACACCCCAGACCCCGCCCGCTCCGCTGCCCGTCGCCGACCCCGAGGCCTCGCGCCGCGTTCCGATCACGCGCGAAGAGCTGGTGGTGGTGTCCGCCAGCGGTTCGCAGCACGCCGAACAGTTCCGCGCGCTGCGCAACTCGCTGGTCGCGCTCAACCCCGACCACGCGCCGCGCACGGTGGTGATGACCAGCGCCCTGCGCGGCGAAGGCAAGACCACCGCGACGCTGAACCTCGCCTTCGCGCTGGCGGAGACGCCCGGAAGCAAGGTGCTCGTCATCGACGCGAACCTGCACGCCCCGACCGTGGAGAGCTTCCTCGGTGTCGCGCGCGGGCAGGGTTTGAGCGAGTTGCTCGGCGGCCGGCTGTCGCCCGACCAGGCCATCCGTCCGACCGCGTTGAGCGGCGTGTCGTTCATCGGGCCCGGCGCGACGCCCGCCAAGCCCTCGGAGCTGCTCGCGTCCGAGCGCATGAAGACGCTGCTGCGCACGCTCAAGCAGCGCTTCAACTACGTGCTCATCGACACGCCCGAGACGACGACGACCAGTGACGCAGCAGTGCTCGCGGCCATGGCCGACGGAGTCGTGCTCGTGGTGCGCATCGCCTCGACGCCGCGCAGCTACGTCGATCAGGCCTGTCGAACGCTCGAAGCGATGGGGGCGAACCTCCTCGGCACGTGTCTGACCGGCGCGGAGCTGCCCGACACGGCGCGGCGCGCGCGCTGAAGCGAGCGGCGGCCGCTCGGCAAGTTGCGATCGGCTGCGTGCGGCGCGCTCAGAACAGAAGTCGCTGCGCCCAGGACTTGAGCTGCGTCGCGCGCGAAGTCGCAGCGCGGCGAGTCGAGCGAGGGCGCTGCGGCGCGAAGCCGACACCTGCTCGCGCGCAGGTGATGAGCGCTCCGATGTGTTCGCGCTCCCAGTCGCGCGCTCGCTCGTAGTCGACGTACTGGCGCTCGCGCGAACGGAACTCCGGACCGTGCGTGCGGCGGCGCGCGCCCTCCTGCGGCGGACCGTCGAGCACGGCGTGCAGCAGCTCGTGGAACAGGATGTAGCGCACGAAGAAGTGCGGCGTCTGCGGCGAGTCGAGCACGGGGTGAACGCGCACCGCGTAGCGCAGGGGATCGAAGCTCCCCAGTCGCAGCGAGCGCCGCGAGCGCGAGGGACCCGCGCGTCCCCAGCCCAGCGCGGGAAGACTGCGCTCGGCGAAGCTCCCGTCGAACTCACGTTGCGCGAGCTCGAGTGCGAGCGCGGCGAGATCGTGGTGCGCGCCGCGGGGAATCAGGCTCGGCGCGGGCGCGCGTCGGGCGACTTCGCGCAGGCGCAGCTCGATCCAGTGGTCGAGCACGCGCACCGACGGCGTGCGCGCGCCGCGACTCGCGATCCACTCGGCGAGCGCCGCCTGAACGGGCGCCGGAGCGTGCTCCATGATGCGGCCCAGGCGCAGGCGCAGTCGCCCGCGCTCGCGCCGCAGTTGCACGACTTCGCGCTGCGCGCGGCCGTAGCGCACCTCGACGGGAGCGCCGACCTGCTCCAACAGCAGAGCCTCCCACGCGCGCTCGTCGAGCGCGGGCGAGAGGCTCACTTGGGCCGCGTCAGGCTGCTGAGTGGACACGTCGGGCGCGGGCGCGCCGGCGCGGCGGCTCAGTTGCCGAGCTGCAGATCGCGCTGCGCGGTCTGACCGTCGCGCAGATCGATGGTGAACTCGGTCTGTTGCTGTTCGGCGAGAGAGTCGAACGCATCGACGCCGGCGCCGGAGGCGCGCGTCGCGCTCACGCGGTAGCTGCCCGGGGGCACGTGCGCGATCGAGTAGCGGCCCTCGGCGTCCGTGCGCCCCTGGTACATCTGGCCGGTCTCGACCTGGTACATGCGGACCCAGCCGCGCGCGCAGGGCTTGCCCGACGCTTCGAGCACCTTGCCCGTCAACGTTCCGCCCGACTTGAGCGAGAGCGTTCCCGCGTCGGTCGTCTGGCCTTCGGTCACCGCGACGCCTTCGACCCACTCGGTGGCGAAGTCGGGGTGATCGATCTTCAAGCGGTAGCGACCCGCGGTGAGCATGCGCAGCTCGAACGCGCCGTCGTCGTTGGTGCGCACCTTGCGCTCGGTGGCGCGCGTCGCGGTCAGGTTCTCGAAGAACGGATCGAACTGGTCGCCCGGGGCGTCGCCGTCGAAGCTCGCGATCTGCGCGCCGACGACGCCGTTGCCGGTCGCCGGATCGATCAGACGGCCCTTGATGGAACCGCCCTTGGTGAGCTGGACGTTGATCGGCGCCGTGGCCATGCCTTCGACGACCTGGAAGCTGTCGGACACGCGCGAGGCGTAGCCGGTGGCCGTCACCTTCACGGCGTAGGTGCCGGGATTCACGCCCAGCAGCGTGAACGTGCCGTCGCCGTTCGGGCTGGGGTCAGCGTTGTTGTGCGTGACCTCGTACTGCAGTTGGTTGCCCTGGTTCGGCACGCCGACCGCGACTTGCAGCAGCCGCGCCTTGAACTTGTTGATGGGCTTGCCCGTGGTCGCGTCGACCACGCGGCCGGTGAGCTCGGCCTGCTTGAGCATCGGGATCTGCACGTTCAGGTCGCCGACCTGCACGCGCGTGTGGCTCTGCGGGCGGTACCCGGGCGCCTGCACGGTCACGATGTACGCGCCGACTCCGAGCCCGTCGATCTGGAACGCGCCGTCCTGGTCGGTCAACGACTCGCCGCGCGACTGCGTGTTCGCGCCGTAGTTCATCGCGATCACCTTCGCGTTCGCGATGCCTTCGCCCTGCGGGCCGAACACGCGACCGGCGATGAAGTTGCCGATGTTGAGGCGGAAGTTCTGCTCGTGCACGTCGCTCGAGTCGCCCGTGAACATCTTGGTCTGGATCGACTCGCGCGCGTAGCCGTCCGACCAGCAGGTGAGCACGCGCGGTCCGGCCGCGATGTTCTTGAACTCGTAGAAGCCGTTGTTGTCCGTCTTGGCCACGAGGCGGTCGGGGCTCTGCAGCTCCATCCCCATGTTGTAGGCCGAGTCGAGGTACAGCTCGGCGTTCGCGAGCGCGTCACCTTCGACGTTCGCGACGTAGCCGCGGAGCTTCGAGCCTTCGCGCATCACCAGCTCAGGCGCGCGGCACTCGCCTTGACGGACGACGTTGATGCCTTCCTCCTGGACCTGCGCGTAGTCGGGGTGCGTGGCCATCACGAAGTAGTCGCGCGCGGGATCGACGCCGATGAACTTGTAGCGACCCTGCGCGTCGGTCGTGGTCTCGAGGATCACGCCGGTCTGCTCGCGGTTGGCGAAGAACACCAGCGCGATCGACTCGCCCATGAGCGCGTCGCGCGACAGTTGCACGCGCGCGTTGGGGATGCCGACGTCCTCGGTGTTGACCACGCGTCCGACGACCGTGTTGGCGACGGGCAGCTTGGTCTCGGGCTCGTCGTCGTCTTCCTTGTCCGCGCTGACCGTGGCCGACGTGCGCTCGGGCTGAACCGGCGCGTCGGCGGGCTTCTCGATCTGCGGCGGCGGCTCGCTCGGCTTGGCCGGGGCCTCGACTCGCGTCGCCGGCGCGCCAGCGGCCTCGCCGGACGGCTCTTCGCGGGAAAACAGGTAGACCAGGGCCGTGGCCACGACGGCCACGATGACGAGGAGCAGGACTTGGATGGGCTTCATGGCGTGAGAGGGTCCGGCAGGTCGCGGGCGGGGCGCCGGCGCGGACTCTGCGGGATGGGCTGATGAGGTGGGGGTGAGACGACGCCCGAGCGTGGTTCTTCCGCCGCGCCCGGGCTGGACGGTCAGGTGGCGCCCTTGGGGGGCGCGGCGACGGTGGTCGGGTCTTCGTCGATGGCCGGGCCGGGCCAGGCGGATTCGAAGCGGATCTGCCAGCCCAGGAAGTAGCTGAACAGCAGCAGCTCGAACTCGAGCTTGCGGTACAGCTCGATGCGGGCGCTGCGGCCGGCCCAGGGGAACTCCAGGCGGGCCATTTCGCCAGTGCGCGGGGCCTGGAGGGTCCAGCCGCGCCGCAGTCCGGGGAGCGGCAGCATCCGCAGCGGCCGGGAGCCGGTGTGGAGCACCACCTCGCGCCGCACGAAGTGCCAGCGCAGCGACGAGCCCAGCCATTCGCGACCCTCGGTCCAGATCGAGAACTGGCTGCGCAGCAGGCCGGGGTCGCGGCGGACGACCAGTCGCTCACCCTTGACGGGCAGCCACTCGCCGCCGACGACCAGGCCCCAGCCGTTGCGGCGGATGCGCAGGACGCCGACCTCGCCGTCGGGGCCGTTCAGGCGATGCTCGGTGCTCCACAGGCCGGAAACGGCGACCTGGTAGGTGGTGACGGGCTCGGGCATGGGGGACAGTGCAGCTTACCGCATGGTTCGCGGGAGTCGCGCTCGGCTCCCATCGGTTGACGGCGAGCATGAACTCGCATGTGAACGTACGGCTAGGGCGAGGCCAAGGCTCGCAGCGCGCCCGCGCCGCGCACCACGAGTTCCGCGGCGCGCTCGACCTCCTCCGGCGTGGTCAGGCGCGAGAGGGAGATGCGGAGGCTGCCGGAGGCCTGCGCGGGCGAGAGCCCCATGGCGAGCAGGACGTGCGAGGGCTGGTGGCGCGAGGCGGAGCACGCGGCGCCGGTCGACACGCACACGCCCTCGGCGGACAGCCACTGCGTGAGCGCTTCACCGGAAACGCCTTCCAGGCGCAGGCTGGACGTGTTGGGGACCCGCGGCGCAGCGCGGCCGTGCAGCACGACGCCGTCGAGGCGCTCGAGCAACTCGTCTTCGAGGCTGTCGCGCAGCTCGCACAGGCGCGTGGCGTCGTCGCCGTCGAGCCACTGGCGCGCCAGGCGCGCGGCCTCGCCCAGGCCCACGACTCCGGGAACGTTCTCGGTGCCGCCGCGGCGTTCGAGCTCCTGCGGCCCGCCGCGGATGAGCGGCTCGAGCAGCGTGTCGTCGCGGACGTAGAGCGCGCCGACTCCCTTGGGAGCGTGCAGCTTGTGGCCGCTGAGCGACACGAAGTCCGCGCCCGTGGCCCCGACGTCGATCGGGATCTTCCCGACCGCCTGGACGGCGTCCACGTGCAGGAGCGCTCCGCAGCGCGCTGAGAGTTCGCGCACGCGCGCGACGTCCTGCACGACGCCGGTCTCGTTGTTCGCCCACATCACGCTCACGAGCGCGACGCGTTCGTCGAGCGCTCGCTCCAACTCGTCGATCCGCACGCGACCGTGCTCGTCGACGCCCAGCCGCTCGACTTCGAATCCGCGCGACGCGAGTGCGGCCGTCGGCTCGAGCACCGCGGCGTGCTCGATCTCGCTCGTCAGGATCCGGCGGCGCGCGCCGGCTCGAGCGGCGGCCGCTGAGATCGCCGTCTGGTTGCTCTCGCTGCCGCCCGAAGTGAACACCACGCGTCGGGTCGGCGCGCAGATGAGCCGCGCCACGTGCGCGCGCGCCTGGGCCACTGCTGCGGCAGCGCGTTCACCGAGCGCGTGCAAGCTGGACGGATTGCCGTACAGCTCGGTCATGTACGGCGTGAGCGCCGCCACCACGCGCGCGTCGACGGCGGTCGTGGCGTTGTTGTCGAGGTAGATCGGCTGCATGACGCGTCAGGTTGGCGTGCAGCGGCGCGGCGCGAGCGTTCAGAACAGCGCGCTGACCTTGGGCGGCAGCGGCTCGCCGGTCACCGAGCAAGGCTCGCAGAAGTTGTTGTTCTGCGTCGGCAGGTGCCTGCAGCACTCGCAGTCGAGGATCTTGCGCGCCGCTGCGGCGATGCGCGAGCGCTGCTCTTCGAGCCCGGCGATGCGTTCGCGCAGCAGGCGGTCCTGCTCGTCGAGCGCCGCACGCACGCGGCGCAGGAAGGCCACGCGGTCCTCGGCCGACTCGCGCGTGCTCATCAGCTCGCGGATCCGATCGAGGTGCAGGCCCAGCTCCTGCAGGTCGCGGATCATGTTCAGGCGGTTGAGGTCCGTCTGACGGTAGTACCGGAAGCCGCCCTGGCTGCGCTGCGCCGGGGTGAGGAGCCCGAGCTCCTCGTAGTAGCGCAGCGTCCGCAGGTTCGTCCCCGCGATCTTGGCGAAGTCGCCGATCTTCAAGAGTCCAGGCTGGCTCAAATCGGTCCTCGGTTGCGGCGGCGGTCGCGCGGGATGGGTTCCTTGCCCGTCCCTTGACAGCCCAAGACTACCCGAACCCTCTCGTCAAGGTCCAATTCGCACCCCGGCTGCTTGATTCGGGGCCTCGCATGATCGAATCCTGGGCGCCCGCGATGGATCGCGAGGCCGACGCACCGTGAGTCGGCTCGCCAGGCCCCATCGCAGCCCGATCCATGATCTTCGATCCGCTCTATCTGCTCTTCACCGTCCCGGCGCTGCTGCTCAGCCTGTGGGCGCAGTACAAGGTCCAATCGACCTTCAAGCGCTTCTCCGCCGTCGGCGTGCGCTCCGGAATGACGGGCGCCGAGGCCGCGCGGGCGATCCTGCGCGCGAGCGGGCTCGACGGCCTCACGATCGAGCGTCACGAGGGCTTCCTCTCCGACCACTACGACCCGCGCACGCGCACCCTGCGCCTCTCGCCGGACGTCCACGACGGTCGCTCGATCTCCGCCGTCGCCGTGGCCGCGCACGAGGCCGGTCACTCGCTTCAGCATGCCGCCGCTTACGGACCGCTGTCGCTCCGCTCTCGACTCGTCCCGGTCGTGCAGGTCGGTTCGCAGCTGTGGTACCTGCCGTTCATCGCCGGACTGATCCTCGACATGGCCGGCTTGATCTGGGTCGCGATCGCGCTGTTCGGCGCCGTCGTGCTGTTCCAGCTCGTCACGCTGCCGACCGAGTTCGACGCCTCCAAGCGCGCGCGCGCGATGCTCGCGAGCGTCGGCATCGTGCGCACTCCGGACGAGGAGGATGGCGTGGCCAAGGTGCTCAACGCCGCGGCCCTCACCTACGTCGCCGCGCTGCTCTCGTCGCTGATGCAACTGCTCTACATGGTGATGCGCGCTCAAGACCGCCGCTGACCCGCGAGTCGACGTCGAGTTGCGCCACAGCGCGCGCGGGGCGACCCTGGTTCGCCCTGCGCGCGCTCGCTAGTCTCCGGCCCGGGTTCGCCGCTGCAACGCGAGTAGGACCGGCACGCGCCGGAGGGTTTGGGATGGCACGACTGGAACTGGACTACACCAACGCGCTCGCCGACGTCGTGGGAGCGGAGCACGGGGTCACGCTCGCAGAGCTCGAAGCGCTGCGAGCGCCGTCGCGCGAGGCTCTGCGCGCCGTGCAGGCGCGGCGCAAGCGCGACCTGCGCTGGCTGGACCTGCCGTACGAGACCGGCGTCCACGAGCGCGTGCTCGAGTACGCGGGGCAGCTCGCCGGCCGCTTCCAGAACGTCGTCGTGCTCGGCATCGGCGGCTCCGCGCTGGGGACGATCGCGCTGCACGCCGCGCTCAACTCGCCGTACCACAACCTCGGCGCGTCGGGGCCGCTCCCGCGCCTGTTCGTGCTCGACAACATCGACCCGGACCTGATCGGCGAGTTCCTCGATCAGTTCGATCCGACGCAAACCCTGTTCAACGTGATCTCCAAGTCGGGGACGACCGCGGAGACCATGGCGCAGTTCCTCCTGTTCCGAGAGGCGCTGATCGAGCGCCTCGGCCACGAGGCGCACGTCGAGCACATCTGCGTCACCACCGACGAGAGCAAGGGCGTGCTGCGCGAGATCATCAAGCGCGAGGGCTACGCGTCCTTCGTCGTGCCCGACGGCGTGGGCGGCCGCTTCAGCGTGCTGTCGCCGGTCGGTTTGGTTCCGCTGGCCCTCGTCGGCGTCGACATCAAGGGCGTGCTCAAGGGCGCCGCCGACATGGACGAGCGCTGCCTGAACGACGATCTGTGGAGCAACCCGGCGCTGATCCACTCCGCGCTGCAGTGGACGATGCAGTCGAAGAAGAGCAAGCCGATCGCGGTGACGCTCTCCTACAGCCAGCGCCTGTCGCTGGTGGCGGACTGGTACGCGCAGTTGCTCGCCGAGTCGCTCGGCAAGCGCCGCTCGCGCGACGGGCGCGACGTGTTCGCGGGTCCCACGCCGGTGCGCGCGCTGGGCGTCACGGACCAGCACAGCCAGATGCAGCTCTACATGGAGGGGCCCTTCGACAAGTGGTTCACCTTCCTCTCGGTCGAGCAGCCCGACCACGCCGTGACGATCCCCACGGCGTACGAAGACCTGGAGGCGGTGAGCTACCTCGGCGGGCGAACGTTCACCGAGCTGTTCCAGGCCGAGCGCGACGGCGCGCGCGTGGCGCTCACCGAGGCGCGCCGGCCCAACGTCACGTTCCGCTTCTCCGGCGTGACCCCGCACTCGGTCGGTCAGTTCCTGCAGTGCCTCGAGATCTCGGTCGCCTGCATGGGCGAGCACTACGGCGTCGACGCCTTCGACCAGCCCGGCGTCGAGGCGGGCAAGATCGCCGCCTACGCGCTGATGGGGCGCGCGGGTTTCGAGCAGCGCCGCGCTGAGATCGAAGCCGCGAGCCCGAAGACGCAACGCATCGTCTGAGTCGTCCGGCGCCTCGCGCGTGCGCCCAGACTCAGTGAGACGCGCTGGTCGGCGTCGGACTCGCGTCCGCGGGCGACTGCGTGCTCTCTACCGGCGCGGGGGCTTGGTCAGGAACGCGCACCAGCGGCGCGCGACGCTCGCCCAACGTGCTCGAGTGTTGGCTGGCGCCGCCTGCGTCGCCCGCGCGTGCGCCGCGCGGCGAGTAGAACGACAGCGCGAACCCGGCCAGGGCGATCAACGGCAGAGTGAGCCAGAAGGAAGTGCGCTGCATGACGGGGGTGGGGCGGGCCACAGGAGCCTCGGCCATCCGGTCTGTCGGGCGTTCCGTGCGCCGACCTGAGTCAGCACCCGCGCGCCCGCTCAGCTCTACTAGCTCGTCTCGGCCCCGGGAAGTCGCAGCTCAGTCGCAAGGAGTTCGTTTTTCCTAGCGCGCCCGTACCTGTGGGGCCACAGGCGAGGCCTCGCCGACGTCAATCACGCCGACGCGACGCCTTGAGCACTTCCTTGGCCGCCATGTTCATGAACAGCGCCAGGTTCAGGTCGTAGATCGTCACCCGGCGTTTGGCGTCCCAGGTCGTGAGCGAGACGGTGACGTGGTTGAAGACGTTGCGCCACTCGGGGTGGTGGTCCAGCACGCGGCAGTGCTCGGAGACGAGCGCCATGAACTGCGCGGCCTGGTTGAAGTGGGGGAACTTGAAGTTCTTCACCAGGTAGCGGACTTCCGCGTTGCCGTAGTTGTCGACGTACCAGCCCTCGAAGTCGTCGTAGCGCAGCGTCTGCGCGAGCTCCGAATCCGCCAGTGGCTGGGTGCGCGCTTTGGCGAGGTCCGCCTTGGGGTACTCGTCGGCGTCGGGGCGCTTCTTGAGCTCGAGCTTGACCGCGAGTCGATCGAGCAGCGGACCGATCTGCGTGGGCCAGCCGGCGTAGTCGATGTGCTCGGAGTGCAAGCTGCTCATGAAGCTCAGCTGCGCCGGCAACTCGAACTGGCGGAAGTCGCGCGGGCAATCGGCGAACACGGGCACGATCACGCGGCGCTGGAGGCCGAAGCGCTCGGCTTCGGGGAGCGTGATCGGAGCTTCGTTCGAACGCACGAGCTCCTCGACGACCCAGTCCTCCTTCCGCGCCGCGGGGGCGGCCTGACCCGCGCGAGGCATCCAGTGTTTGCCGATCAGCGCGATCGTGGCGTGCGCGGTCTCGATCAGTTCGCGCAACCGGACGGGGAACTCGTCGCCGGACTGCAGCTCCTCCACGTCCACCGAAACGCGCGCGAACTGCAGGCGCTTCTCGATCTCGTTCTTGAGTAGCAGCGCGATGGGCGCGGTGTCCTGGCGACGGTAGCTGATGAAGAAGGTGAACGGCTGCATGGCGTGACTCTACTGGGGCGAGTGCGCCAATGTCGCCGCGGTTTGCGCGCGGGCGCCCCGCTCGACTCTCGTCGGGCGGAGCGCTCGACTTCCGCGTTACGCGCCCGTTGAAGAAGTCATTCGGCGCACTTCCGCGCCCACGCGCGCCGCCGCGGCGTCGGAGAATCCGCGGCGAATCCACTTGGATTCGCCTGTGGTTCTCCTCCTTGCTGCGACGCACCTGGGTCGGAATCGCCCTCGAAGCACTTCTTCAACGGACTCTCAGCGCTGCGCGTTCACCGCGCGCAGTGTTTGCGCCACGCGTCGGCGCGGCGCTCCGGAATCGAAATGACTCGACCGACGAGCACCACCGAATCCCCGTCGACGTACACGACGCGCTCGAAGGGGCCGCTCTCCACGGGCGCCTGGAGTGTGGCGAGCGTCTCCAGCCCCCAGCGTGGATGCGCCACGGCCAATTCCGGAAGTCGATCGCCGAACACGAGCGCGAACCCTCCGTTGCGTCGCCGAGCCAGCTCGAAGTGCTCGCCGGCGCCGACGATGGCTCGGAGAACGCTACGGCCCGCGGAATCGACGCAGTCCGGTCCGTGCTCCACGGAGCAGAAGCGTTGGATCGGCGCCGGGTCGCCGTCGCACACCACCTCGACTTCGATGCGTCCGCAGGCGTGGCGACGATGCGCGAGTTCGGTCTCCTTGAAGGAGAGGATCACGTCCGCGCCGTCGTCTTCCGCGCCCGCGACGGCGATGCACGGCGGGCAGGTGATCTTGCGAATCGCGAGGCGTTCACCCGAGCGAGTCGAGACCACCACGCGAGCGACGTCGCTGTCGATCAGCCGCAATCGATTCGGGCTCAACACGAGCGGCTCGGCCGGCGCCTCCAGACGAATCGGGATCTGCGCCAGCGTCGCGTCGGGCGACACGAAGTTGAGGTGGAGCCCGTCGAACTCGATCGGATTGCTGAGGTCCCAACGGAACGACAGCACGCGCGGCTGCGCGTCGAGCACGAAGGGCAGCGGGAAGCCCAACTCCATCGCGCAGCCCGACTGAACGTCCTGGATCGTCGCGGACGCCAGTGTCGCGCGCAGCTCCGCGGGAAGTTCGAGCACCAGCTCGCCGCGCGCTACGCGGCTGCCGCCCACCTGGCGGAGCACGAGTTCGCGCGACGCTTGGGGCCACGAGCTCGCGCCGAGCGCCGACGACCACTCCGAAAACACCTCCGTCGGCGCGGCGTGCGGTGTCTCACTCAGCGTGTCGAAGCCGACGATCGGCGCGAAGCTGACCGCGGCGCTGCTCCCAGCCGGACGTCGCCAGCGCCCGCCGGGAAAGCTGGGCGCTTCGATGCGACCGGAGGACTCGCTGGACGCGGTGGACGGCTCGCGCACGACGCCTGCGAGCTCCATGAGCTGCGCGCGCGCCTGGGTGAACTCCATCTCGCCAAGCGCGTGCGCGTGCGCCGCGACACCGACGAGCACCAAGCTGTTGAGAACCTTCATCGCGCCCTCCGCATTCCCGCCACGGCGACGAGCAGGACCAACGCGCCGCCTCCGTAGAGCGCAGCGCCCGACATCGAGAAGCCGTCTGCCCGCAGCGGCGCGCTCGCGCGGTACACGCTGGGCTCCGGCAATTGCTCGTTGAGCGCAGGACTCCAGGTCAGCAACTGTTCGAGAGGCATCGGTCGATCCGTGAGCGCCGGAGTCAACTCCGCGTCGCCCGTGCGCAGGTCGAGGACCGACGACCGCGCCGCGCACGTGTGTTCGAACGGTTCCTCGAGGAACTCGCCCTCGATCGCGCTCCACACTTCCACGTGGCTCGCGCAGCGCTCGCCGTGGATGCGGCCGAACGTGATGGTCCGCGGTCGTTGCGGCAGTCCGTCTCCGCCGTCGATGGCGTCATCCAGCGCGAGCCAGTCGCTGGCGCCGCCGTCGGGATGATCCGCGCGAGTGAAGGTCAGCCGCAGCGGATCGATCTCGTAGCCGACGCACAGCGCCGCTCCGTGCGCCGTGCGGAACGTCGCGCGCTGCTGGCGCTCGTCGCCGAAGCTCCACTCCGGAGAGGAACAGCCTTCGAGCGCTGATTCCAGATCGGCCACGCCGAGCGCCCAATACGCGATGTGGGGGAGCGACGCCCAGTGCTCGACCACCACCGACTCATCGCCGCCGGCCAGACGCCGGCTCCGCACGTAGCCGCCGCTGAGCAGGCAGTAGTGCGTGCGCACTCGCTCCGTCGCCACGAGGTACTCCGCACCTGCGCGGCGGGTCTGCAGGATCTCGTCCACCACGAGCGCATCGCCGCGGTAGTGCAGGCGCACGACGCCATCGCGCACGCGGCTCGCGCCAGCGTCGCCCGATTCGCAGTCGAACTCGAGGCCGCGGTAGCGGAACGCGAGGCGCTGGCCTTCAGCGCGCGCGAAGAGCTCGACCAGCGGCGGAAAGAGCTGCTCGACCTCCGAACCGGACGCATTGAGGGACGCGTTCGCCAGTGCGGGCAGTGAGGTCAACAGGCAGACGACAGCGCGCGGCAAGAAGCTGGAGCTGGAGTTCATCGCGTGGGTTCTCCGGGGCGGGTCGAGTCGGGCCGGGCCCGCGAATGCGAGCCCGGCGTTGCTGCAGGGCTGAGCGCTATTCGCACTCGATCACGGACACCGAACCGCTGTCGTACGGGTCGCGCTCGACGCAACCGCCGAAGGGCCACGTGCAGAAGCAATCGCGGCAGTACTCCTTGGCCTTGTTCTTGGCCTTGCGAACGCAGGGCCCCTCGATGTTGCGGCAGGTCGCGGCCTTCCAGACGTAGGCCGAGCAGTAGTCGGTGCAGTACACGACGCAGTCGGCGTCGCACGCCTGCGGAGCGCCGACGCTGTAGGTGGCGTTCTTGCACGGACCGTATTCCAGGTCTCCGATGACGACTCCGCCTGCGGACTCGGCCTGCGCCTGGCGTTGACTGCCGATCGCCGCGATCGCGACCACCAGCAACGCGCCCAACCAGTTCAGCCAGAACTTCGTTCTCATGACTTGCCTCTTCCTTGGGGGTTTCGCGGATTGCTCCGCAACACTCACCGTCACGGTGTGTGACGGCGGTACGTGAAGTCGTTCGGCACCAGCGGCGCCTGCTCGGACGGCGGGAGCGCGAAGCGCAACAGCGACTCGAGTCCAGCGGCGTTCCGCGCTTGCCCTGCGACGCTCTCGACGACGATCTCGCACGTGCGCTGCGGGTCGCAGTCGTCGAGCCACCGTCGCGCTCCGACGAAGGGCAACTCGAGCGGTCCGCTCGAACTCGCATCGACGCGCACGAATCCGCACACGACCGCGGCTCGAGAACCCGCGAGCCGGAAGGCGTACTCGCCCGGCGGGAGCGTCAGCGCGTCGAGGCTCTCGCCCGCGCGACAGGGAAGCTCGCAGCGCACGCGCGCGGCTTGCGCGGGACCCTCCACGCCAAGGAGCTCGATCCCGACATCGCCCCACTCCGGCCCGCTCAACGCCGGAATGCGGACGGCGCGCGAACGGCTCGCAGCCAGATCCAGCACCAGCGTGGACTGAGAGTCCGACTCGGCTGGCGCGAGCCAGCGAAGACGAGAGCCCCCCGGCAGCTCGAGCGAGACGTCGAGCGCTTCGAGGTCCGACGGAAACGCGACGCTGCGCTCACCGCTCGCGCCATCCAGTCTCCACGCGGCGACGTCGTCGAGTCCTTCGCGCGAGGCTGCGCGGAGCTCGAGCCGCGAGCCGGCGACGCCGTCGACCCAGCGCAGCGCGCGCGCAGCGGCGGAGAGCGCAGCGAAGGACACAGGCCCGATCTCGACTGCGTTGGAGAGGTCGAGGTCGCGGTGTTCGCTGACGCGCACGCCTCCGCACTCGACCCACGCGCGCACGCGGCCGGTGAGCGGCGCGCTCACGCTCCACTGCGGCGGTTGGAGCTCGGCGTCGAACGCGCGCGAGGCGTGGGCTTCGTCGCCGCGGGCTGCGATCCGTACGCGCACGCTCTCCGCGCCCTCGTGCGCGCACGAGCTCAGGCGGGAGAGCTCTTCAGTCCATCCCCAGACGCGCACCGGCGCCGCCGGCGTCGCCCCGACGCGCAGCTCGCGCCGCACCACGCTTTCCAGTTGCGGCGTCAGTTCCAGCTCGAACAGAACGTCCGCCGTCGAAACCGTCGCTCGTTCGGACGCGAACGCGCGTTCGCGCACGCGAACTCGGCCCTTGCGCGGCAGCCCCGCGATGCGGGCCACACCCTGCGCGTCGGCGACGTGTTCGCCGAACAGCGAACGTTGCGTCGTGCGGCGCGGCTCGGTCGCGACGGTGATGAGCACCTCCGAGTAGATCCGCGCACCGGCGGCAGGGGCGCCGCTGACGGCGTTCAGGCAGCGCAGTTCGAGTACGACGCCGGTCGAACACTCGATGTCCAGACGCAGATCACCTTCGAGCCGCTCGCTGGGCAGTGCGATCCATTGAGGCGCGCAGTCCTCCGAGCGCACCCACAGTCCGGTCGCGTGCTGCGACAGCGGCGAGACGAAGTAGGTCGAGTTCAGCGAATCGATACGCGCCGCCTTGGGCTCGCGCGCGCGCACGTCCTCGAGCGTCTCGGCGTTCGCCAGCGGGGCGTGGTGCAACTGCACGCGCAACCCTCGCGGAGTTCGGGCGACGCCGTCGACGGTGATCGAGCCCCACACCCGCGGCGTCGGCGGCTGGTCGCTCAGCTCGAGTCGAACCGCGTGCTCGACGCGCCCGCTGGCGCGGAACGTGGGACCTGCGCCTCGCAGGCGCGACACGCGGGCGGCGCCAGACGTTCCATCGACGGCGTACGCGACGAGGTAGGCGTGCGCGAGTTCGCTCTTCAGGCGCAGTCGCGCGCTGCCATTCGAGAACTCCACGCGCAGCACCTGGGCCTGCTCATCCACCTCCGGCGCCTCGCCGTCGCTTGCGAAGCACTCCAAACGCCCACTCGGCGCGAGTTGTCCGCGCGCGTCGATGATCTCGACTACGAGGTCGGTCGCGTCGATCTCTTCCGGCGCGGATGCACTGCGCTCCGCCGTCGCGGGCGCGTTCACGGTCGAGCGCTCGGCCTCGGCACTTGCGACTCGACTGAGCGCCGGCCCCGCGATCGCGTCTGACATCGAACGCGAGGGCGCGGTGTTGGCCGGCTTCGCCGCCTCACCGCCACCGCGTCTGAGAAAGACCGCGGCGATTGCGGCTGCCCCACAAACGAACGCCACGAAGGCGAGCGCGCGCGATCGGGGGAGGCGTTGGAGCATCGGGTTCGGAACTGAGACCGCACAGGCGGGAACGCGTGGTTCCGAGTCATTCGTGTAGAGCCTCGAGCAGGAGTTTCAGGATTCTTGCGCTGTCGTCACACGTTCACTTGCGCGTCTTCGCGCTGACACTTCGTCTCGATCGCGGCTTGGTTGCGATCCCAATGCCGCGTCCACTCTCTCTGCTTTGGGAGGTGCGCATCGCGACGCCGAGCGCGCTCGCTCCTCGCGGTCGTCAACGTGAGCTCTTCCCAGACTTTCCCGTATGCGGCCTTTCGCGTCGCGCGCGAGACGCGTTCCACGATCGACGAGTCCCTCGTGCGGTCTCGCGCGATCGCGTCACTGCGCGCATCGAGCATCGGCGTCGAGGACGAGGCCACCGTCGATCGAGCGCTGTCGCCGATGGCGGCGACGATCGGGGCAGATACTCGGCGCCGCCCTTTCGACGTCGGCCGGCGCCGAGCCCGGCTCAGCGCCTCCGGATCGACCCGCGTTAACGCTCGCGCGTGGACAACGGCAGCGAATCGAAATCGACGTCGATCCGTCCGTCGCCGGGGCCGAGATCCTCGAGCACCAGCACGCGGCCCTGGATCTCGATTCGACGCACGTGGGCGGGCAGCGCATCGATGCGCAGCTCTCGCGTGGTGTCCCAGGAGAACTGTCGTTTGGAGTGATACGTGCGCAGCGGATAGCGCAACGACCGTGGCGGAACTTCGAAGCTCACCGGCAAGGACTGTGAGCGCGGCGATCCTTTCCAGCGCAGCTCGAGCGAGCGCATGGCGACGTCGATCGACTCGCCGGGCATCAGGCTCTCCACGACGAGCAGTCCCTGAACGGTTCCCCAAGCTCCATCCGTCGCGATGCACACGGCGATGCAATTGGGGAGCGGGTCGTCGGCCGCAATCTCGTAACGCCCATCGCGGTCCAGGGGGATCTGCTGCGAGAGTCGTCCGAAGACGATCTTCCGCAGGCCTTCGAACGTCGGATCATCGTCGGCGCTCGACTCACCGTAGTGGGGCACGAGGATCGGCTGCGGCGCGCGCTCACCCAGGATTCGAACTTGGCCACGCAGTGTCGTCCCTGCGGCCCAGGTCCCGATCCAGGGCACGACCACCGTCGCGTCCGGCTTCAACTCGACGCGTGTGGCGTTGAAGCGGATGGCGAGCTTCTGATCTTCGCTGACGGACACCGACTGCATCTCCGCCCCGAGAATCCAGCGCGTCGGGCCGACCAAGTAGCTGCCCGCGGGAACGCGCTCGAATCGACACGAGCCCTGGTTCACGGCCGTGGGACCGTACGCGGTTCCGTCCAGCCCGACGCCGCGTTTCGCGCTCAAGGGCAGACTGCGCAGCGCCGCTGGGATGCCTTCGACCACGATCGTGCCGGTGGCGACGGGGATCGTGATCTCGAGCTCGTCTGCGGCGACGAGTTCCTGCTCGGCGAGCCGACGCTCGAAGCCCGCGTCACGAGCGCGGACGACGAGCTCGCCGCCGTACCAGTCAAAAGGACCGTGCAGGCCGCCGGACGGACTCGCACTGTGCCACACCAGCGCGTCGCCGCGCGGCGAGTAGACGCTCACCCGCGTTGGATACGCGCGACCGTCGGACTGGCGAATGCGCAGGGTCTTGGACGGACACCTCCACAGCGAAAGCTCTGCTATCGGAGAGTTGAACGACACGGGCGCCTGCGCTCGCGGCATTCGGATCGGCGCGTAGCCGCTGACGGCGAAGACCAGGTCGGCGGAGCGTCGGGACTCGGCCTCGAGCTCCCAGCCACACGGCAGCGAGAGAACGCCGTCCTCGAGCGCGAAGACCTGGTCCCCAGCCTGGTGGATCGCGCCAGGGCCGTTGGTCGTGCAGCGACTGACCACTTCGCCTTCAGGCGGGCAACTCGAGTCGACGAGCGTGACGCGCGCTCGTCCTGAGATCGGCTCGCCACTTGATTCGTCGACGAAGCGGACGCGGCCGCCGCAGCGCCGCAGGCCGACCGTCAACACGCCGTCGGGAGGCGCAGTCTCGACTTGCACCATCGTGCGGACGCGGCCGCCGAAGCCGACCGAGGTCATGCCGGGTGACAGCGGAATCAGCTCGCTCAACCAGACATCCGCTTTCGGGCGTCGCAGCAGCAGCGGGTAGGAACTCGGCGAGAGGGCCGCTCGGCCGTCCTGTCCGGTGACGAGCGTGTGCGCCATCGCGCCGATCTCGCGCGGGAACCACAGGTCGAGTTCGACGCCCGCGAGCGGGGCCCGCGTGTCGCTGTCGACGACTGACAGCTGGAGGGCCGCCCGTGGAAGCACGATGCGCGCCTCCTGCCCCGCGAGAACTCGCACGGTCTTCGATGCGCCTGTACCAGGGTCCTCGACGCGAACTAGCGCTCCCGTTCCAGTCGCGAGGCATGCCACGCCCGCTTCGTCTGTGCGTCCCGCTACGGACGCGCCGGGCACCTGGCCGCGCGCATCGATCCAGTCGCTGATCTGCGAGCGCTCGGGTTGGTCGAAGGCCGCGCGCCAAACGATGGGCAGGTCGGCTGCAGCGCCCCCGTCTTCGTACGCGACCACGATGCACGCGCGCCGAACGGGGTCGAGCAAGACTTCCAGTTCCTGCGCGAGGTCGACTCCATCCAGCTCCAAAGACGCGCTGACGTAACCCGACGACTGAACCTGGATGCTGGCGACGGCGCTCTCTGCGACGTCGAGTTCGAAGCTGCCGTCGGATGTAGAGAACGTCGACCTTCCATCGTCGCTCGCGACGTGCGCCTCCACGGGCGCTCTCAAGACGCGCTCGAGCACGTGACCTCGAAGGAGCCTCCGCGCGGCCGACTGCGTGATCGCGACATCGCTGTCGCGAACTTGCCGGCCCGCATCGACGGGGGACGGAGACGGATCTGCGAGAGTTGGCGCTGCGCCTGGCTCGGGAGCCGTAGCCGACTCATTGCTCGATGAACCGGACCAATAGACAAGCAACGCCAAGACAACCAACGACACGAAGGCGAGAAGGAACGCTCGTGTGCTGCGC
>CALKYE010000066.1 GCA_938003765.1 uncultured Planctomycetia bacterium | reverse complement strand
GGCGGATCGGCGAGCTGCCGATGAACGCGCACACTTCGATCGGCTGACCGGTCGCTTGCACGACGTCGACCACGGGCGCGATGTCGCTGATCACCGTGCGGCAGGCGACGTTGGCCTTGATGCGCAGGTGCGCCATCTCCTTGACCAGCGTCGTGATGTGCTCGCGCGCGCGCGCGCCGGCGCCGGGCAGGCCGACATCGGCGGTGTCGAGGCCGAGCTTGTCCATCAGGCGGATCAGCTCGAGCTTGTCGGCGATCTCGGGATCGCGCGCCGAAGGGCTCTGGAGGCCGTCTCGCAGCGTCTCGTCGTCGAACTGGATCTTGCCCGCGGGCTTGTGCGGGGCCTGGTCGGCGGTGTTCCAGTCGTAGATCAGAGCTTCGCGGTCGATGGCAGTCATGGCGCTCGTGCGGGGGAGTTCGTGGAGGTCTCGCGAGCCCTATAGGATACGTCGCCTGCGCGCGCCGCGCCCACGCCGCCGCGCCCGTTTGTCCTCGATGCAATCGCCCTCCACCTCTCCGCGCTGCGTCCACAAGTTCGGCGGCGCCTCGCTCGCGGATGGCGAGCGGATTCGACGGGTTGGAGAGCTCCTGCTCGAGCGCTCTCCAGACCGGCCGATCGCGGTCGTCAGCGCCGTCGAAGGCGTCACCGCACAGCTCGATCTGCTCGCGCGCGACGCTGCCAGCGGCGTGGTCGACATGACGCGCATGCGCGTGCGTCACCGCAGCTTGCTCGCGCAGCTCGAGCTCGACTCCGAGCACCTCAACCGGCACTTCGCCGAGCTCGCCACGCTGCTCACGGCGATCCGCGCGGCGGGTGAGCTCACGCAGGCGCACCGCGATCACGTGCTGTCGTTCGGGGAGCGCGCCAGCGCACGCATCCTCGCAGCGCACCTCTCACAGCGCGGCCTGCGCGCCGTTCCGATCGACGCCTACGACCTCGGGCTCGTCAGCGACTCGAACCACGGCCGCGCACGCGTGTTGCCGCAGAGCGCCGAGCGCGTGCGCAGCGCGCTCGAACGCATCGACGCCATCTGCGTGATCACGGGTTTCGTCGCGGCGGACGCGCAAGGTCGTCTCACGACGCTCGGCCGCAACGGGTCGGACGTCTCGGCGGCGCTCATCGGCGAAGCGATCGGCGCGCGCGAGGTGGTGTTCTGGAAGGAAGTCGACGGCGTGATGAGCGCGGACCCCAAACTGGTTCCGCAGGCGCGAACGATCGAACAGATCAGCTACGCGTCGGCGCGCGAGTTGACCGCGCACGGCGCGAGCGTCCTCCATCCCGAGGCCGTCGAGGTGCTCGAGCGCAGCGGCGTGCCCGGCAGGGTTCGTTGCACTCGCACGCCGCGCGACGAGGGCACGCGCGTCGAGCGCGACGCGCACGAACCCGACTTCCTCGGCGTGGCGACGCGCAGCCATCTCGCGCTGGTCAGCCTCGACGCCAGCGACGCTGCGCTGGAGCAGCTCGCGGCGGCCGCCGGGCGATGGGGCGTCGAAGCGGTGTGGATCGGCGTCGACAGCGGGCGCGCGAAGCTGCTCGCGCCGCTCGGTCCAGCGCTCGAACGGCTCGCGCTCGAGCTGGGCGCGAGCGCGCAGGTCCAGCGCAACGTCGCGAGCCTGACGGTCTTCCATCGGGCCGAAGTGGCCGCGGAACTCGAGAACGCGCTGGCCGCGGCCCGCGTCGGAGTCCTGGCGCGCTGGCGCTCGGGGCGCAACTCGCGCTCGTGCGTCGCGTTCGACGCCAACCATCTGGCGTTCGCCTGCGCCTGCGTTCACGCCCGCCTGATCCATCTTTCGGCGAACGAACGAGCAACGCCTCGTTCCGCTTGAGTCCGCGGCCCGGCCGCACGAACTTCCCGCCATGACCATGACCCGCACCAAGGGCCTGCTGATCGCCTTCGCGATCGTCAGCCTCGTGTTGTTCTCGTTCCTGTGTCTGATCGTCGTGTCGACGGTCGTGAGCCTGGCTTCGGCCGGGCCGGCTTCGGCGACGACCCACATCTCGAAGGGCTCGATCCTCGTGGTCGATCTCTCGCGTCCGCTGGGCGAGGCCGGCGCACGTCAGGGCGGCTTGGAGGGCATCTTCGGAAGTCCGACGCATCCGCTCGCGGCTTGGGAGGCCGCAGCCGCGGTGCGCAAGGCCGGCGACGATGATCGCGTGTCCGCGATCCTCTTGCGCGGCGGTTTCGAGGGCTCGCTCAGCTCGCTCGACATGCTGCGCGACGCTCTCGACGACGCGCGCAAGTCCGGCAAGCCGATCTACGCGCAGCTCGGCTCGGCCAACGAGCGCATGCTGTGGCTGGCGTCGGTCGCCGACGAGATCTGGCTCGATCCGCTGGGCTTCGTCGAGTTCGACGGCTGGTTCGGCGACGTCCTGTACTTCGGCGACGCGCTCAAGCAGCTCGGCGCCGAGGTGCAGGTCACGCGCGTCGGCAAGTACAAGTCGGCGGTCGAGCCCTACATGCTCGGCCACATGAGCGATGAGAACCGCGAGCAGCTCACCGAGATGCTGCGCGCGATCGAGACCAAGATCCTGGGCGACATCGCGACCGCGCGCGGGCTCGAGCTCGACGCCCTGAAGCGCTTCAGCGTCGAGAAGGGCTGGTTCACGGCGCGCGAGGCCGTCGAGGCCCAGCTCGCTACACACTCCGCGCCGTACTCGGAGCTGCTGGCGAAGCTGCGCGAGGAAGCCGACGTCGACGAGGGCGACGAGCTGCCCGAGCTCAAGCTCTCGAAGTACGCGCGCAGCGTGCGCAAGGGGCCCAAGGGCGGCGACTGCGTGCAGGTCGTGATCGCCGACGGCGAGATCGTCGACGGCTCGAGTGACGTCGGCATCGGCGGAGACGACCTCGCCGAGGAGCTGCGCGCGGCGCGTGAGGACGACGACGTGCGCGCGGTCGTGCTGCGCGTCGACTCGCCCGGCGGAAGTGCGACCGCTTCCGACGTGATCCGCGCCGAGGTGCTCGCGCTGCGCGATGCAGGCAAGCCGGTGGTCGTGTCGATGGGCTCGCTGGCGGCCTCGGGCGGCTATTGGATCAGCGCGAACGCCGACGCGATCGTGGCGCAGCCGCACACGCTCACGGGCTCGATCGGAGTGTTCGGCATGCTGCCCAACCTGCAGGACCTCGGCGAGCGCTACGGCCTGCGTGCGGAGCGCGTCGCCACCAGCCCGCTGGCCGGTGTGGGCTCGCTGTGGAAGCGACTCGACGAACGTCAGCTCGCGCTCGTGCAGGGCTTCGTCGACGAGATCTACGAGCGCTTCCTCGATCTGGTCAGCGAGGGGCGCAAGCTCGATCGCGAGACGGTGCAGGAGATCGCGCAGGGCCGCGTGTGGACCGGCGCGCGCGCGAAGGAGCTCGGACTGGTCGACGAACTCGGCGGTCTCGAGCGCGCCATCGAGCTGGCGCGCGAGCGCGCGGGGTTGGGGGAGAAGGCCGTCGTGCGCTATCCGCAGCGCAAGATGAAGTGGTTCGACGAGTTCATCGAGGCCATGCTCGAGGATGAAGACCTGCTCGAGGCGCGCTCGCCCTCGCTCGCCGC
This sequence comes from uncultured Planctomycetia bacterium, assembly GCA_938003765.1. GTDB lineage: Bacteria > Planctomycetota > UBA1135 > UBA1135 > WYBT01. The sequence goes on along the minus strand of CALKYE010000066.1, from coordinate 17,374 downwards.
GCTCGAACAGGCCGCTCAACTGCAGCGCACGATCGATCGACTCGCCGCGACCCCCCGGGTGCTCGCGCGTTTGCCGTTCGAGTTCAGCGCGCGCTGACGCCGCGGGCGGGCTGATCACGAGCTCGCGGCGCCTCAGACTGAGTCCGATGTCGTGGCGCGCTGCGCCACGCGGCTGGCGCTCTGCTCTCGGGCGCACGCGATCTTCGTGCGTGGTCGAGCACTAGCCGCGCGACCTGGCAGCGGCCACTGACGCACCGGAGCGCGTCACTCGGGTTCGTGTTCGTGCGAACTCGGCGCGGGCGGCGAGCGAGACACGGCGGCGAGCTCGTTGCGCGCGTCAGCGCCGCTCGGCCTGGTTCTTCCTGCCCATCCCTCGCGTCGGTCGCCCGACCGCGGGATCGGCCAGCGGTTGGTCGATCGAGGCCAGGAAGGCGTCGGCGATCGCGCGTGCGAGGATCTCGTTGCCCTCGACCGAGAAGTGGCAGCCGTCTCTGTACAACGTCTGCGTCGCGCTCTCGAAGACCCGCGATGCGTCGAAGAAGAAGACGCCGTCTTCGGCGAGCTCCGCGCCGGCCTGGCGCAGCTTCGGATAGCCAACCTGAACCGCCTCGATCCACTCGGCTCGCAACTGGCTCTTTGCGCTCTCCGCCTCCGTCAGTGTCTTCGAGCCCTTGTCGTGCAACGTCGGCTGGAGCACGTGCATGTAGCGGATCGAGCGGGCCGCGCAGATCGCGGCGAGCGAGCGCGACGACTCGCTCCAGTTTCGAACGCTGGTGGCCATCACGTCCCCATCGAACGGTGGTCCGAGCACGGTGGCGGCGAAGCCGTCGGTCGCCTTGTTCGTGAGCAACGTCGTGTAGTCATCCTGCGCGCGTGTGAACTCGGCCTGCGCGCGCTTCAGGCGCGACGAGACCAGCGGACCCGCGACTGCGCTGTAGTGCAGCTTCCACGCAATCGCGCCGTCGAACAGCGCTTGGGCCTGGTTCTGCGCCTCGCGCACACGCAGCGCGACATCCAGCGTGTCTCGGTCGGTCGCGCCGCCGTTGACCAGGTTGGCCCAGTGCCCGATCGAAGGATGAACGGGGTTTCCGCGGCGCAGCACGTTCTCCGCCGACAACGCGAGCTCGTTGAATCCGTCGAGGTCGATCACGAGATCGGGCTCGTAGCCCAAGCTCAGCAAGTACGTGATCCACAGCACCTGCTGCGGTTGCTTGTACCCAGCTCGGCCGTGCGAATGGACGTGAACCTGTCGCCCGCCCAATCGCGCGTCTTGTCTGAGCATCCGGCCGAAGCTGCGGCCGACGAGGTTGCCGAACTCCCCGGCGACGGAACCGCCGACGATGATCACGTCGAACCCGTTCACGCCCTTGGGCGACTGGAAGTGCTCGAGCTCGTCGTGGATCTTCGAGGGCAGGTGCGTCCAGTCGTAGCCGACGTAGGGGTTGAGCACGACGTTCTCGTCGCGTCTGACGCCGGCGACGGCTTCGGCGAGCGCGTGAGCGCCGAGCGCTTGCTGCTGCAGGGTCGCCGTGACCGACGCAAGCGTGTCGCGCCACTCGCCGCTCGTCCGGCTCGCGCTGTAGGGTTTGTCCGCTACGCGCGCGCGGACGCGAGCCGCACCCTCGGTGAGCAACAGACCCGCAAGCAGCGCCTGCGCGACCAACGCGATTCGCACCCAGACTCTGCGCTTGCGAGTGCGCGGGGAGAGCGACGTGTCCATGTTCTCGAAGGCCGCCTGGCGAGTCTCAGCGAGTTGCTTCGAGAGTATCAGGGGCGCCACGATCCGTGGCGCAAGGCGCGCTCGCAAACCGGCGCGAGATCGAATCGACGCGGCGCTCGTCGCGCTCGAAGGAGCGCACGATCGAGCGACTCGCCGCGACCCCGAGCGTGCTGGCGCGCTTGCCGTTCGAGTTCAGCGCAGGCTGAGACTCGTCGCGCCGCCGGCTACTTGTCGGCGCGTTGCAGCTCGACGCGCTGCCGCCAAACCCCGTCGACCAGCGTCGCAACGCGATTGGAGCCGCGAACGTCGACGTAGCCCGCGCCGCCGGCTCGCCAGCTCACTTCGAGGCCCTCGGTGTGCTCGAGCACGAAGACGTGCTTGGCGGGCTGTCGTTGCGCGAACACGTCGACCAGCCCCGCCTCGGCGGACACATAGCCCGTGGAGATCGGCTCGCCGGAGCGCGCGTCGAACAGCTCCAGCGTGAGGCGCGTGGCGGGCGTCAAGTCATCGCACGTCAGCACGAGTCCCTCCGCCGGCGCTGCGACTTCAGGCTGCGCGCCAGCGCAGGCGCGCGCGATCAGCCCGGTCGCAACTCGAAGCTGATACGTCCCGACGGGCAGGTCAGCGAACTCGAAGGGCGCGCACCACCGGCCGTCTCGTTCGACCCACTCGGGGAAGATCTCGCGCCACACTCCGCCATCGCCCGACATGAGCGAGAGCGTGGTTCGCTCACTGACTCGGCCTGAGCGAGTCCGCAGCTCGCCACGGATCGCAGCGGAGGCGCGCAGAGGCTCCAGAACGACGTTCTCTCGATTCGTTTGCCCCGCGACGACGTCGACCCGGCGCACGACGCGCTCGAAACCGTTGGCGCGCACGTCGAGCTCGTACTCGCCCGCGTCGAGTCCGCCGAACACGGCGAGTCCGCCGTGGCGCCGTCGTTCCCGCTCGCCGCGAGCGACGCCCGGCCCGCTGGGGACCGCGCGCAGGATCACGACGGTGTCCTTCGGGATCGGTTGGGGGGCCAGCTCGACCTCGAGCCCGCCGCTGGCCAACAGCTCCACTCGCAGCGGTCCCTCGGACGGCGGACGCGGCATCGGCGTGAGCGCTTCACCGCGCCACAGACCATCGCGGCTGACGACACGCAGCAGCTTCGGCGAGCCCGTCATCCAGGAAGCCTCCAAGCGCGGGAAGCGCGCGTACGGAGGCGCGCCACGAACCGGCGTCTGGACACACATCTCGCCCTCCTTGGGATCCTGGAGATGCGCCTGGGCGATCAGATCGCCTGCGCTCAGGTGCGCGGGAGCAATCAGGAGCAGCGGCACGAACGACGCTGCGGGCAGCTCGAGTTCGACTTCGTCTCGTCCGTTCCAGTTCAGCTCGCGCTCGGCGTCCAGCGCGTCGCCGCCCCACTGACCCAAGCTCAACTGGCTCGAGTCGCCTCGCTCGTCCGCCACCCCGCGAAACCTCACGCGACCCGCCGCGAAACCGCTCGCGCACTCGAAGCGACCGTCTCCGTCGGTGACGACGAGCTCCTCGCTCTCCTGCGACACGCTCAACTCGAGCCCTTGCAGCGGTCGCCGCGTGTCCGCATCGAGCACGCGACAGCGCAATCGCGCCGGCGGAGGCGTTGCGACGGGGACGGCCTCGGGGGCGACGCCCGTTCGCACCGTCTCGACTTGCGCAAGCGAGTCGACTCGTCGCTCGAGCTGCGCATCGTGCGCGGGCGCAGCCGAAGTGAACGTGGGCGCTGCGTCTGAACCGCTCGAACTCCAACGCCACCATCCGACGCCGCACGTCACCGCGAGGGCCAGCGCAATCCAGGGCTTCATCATCAGAGCCAGCAGGGCGAGCGGAGGGCCGAGCCAAGCCGCCTGCGAAAGCGTGGCGCGGTCGAGAGCGAGCGGGAGGAAGGCCACGCTCCACGCGCGCGAGTCGCCGCCGTGGCGGCGGTCCAGCGCGAGTCGGAGTTGCTCGTGCGCTCGCAGCAGGTGGCTGCGAACCGTCGCGGCCGGAATGCCGCGGCGAGCGGCGATCTGCGCGGGCGTGAGGCCCTCGAAGTAGCGCAGCAACACCACGGAGCGGTACGGCTCGGCCAACGCGTGCACCGCTTGGCTCAGCGCGTGCTGAGCTTCGGCGAGCGCAACGGTTTCGCTCGAGTCGACCCCCGCTTCGGGGCGAGCCGCGCGCTGCTCCCGCTCTCGCCGCCGGCGCTGCGAGCGCCACGCGTGGCGCGCGCGGAAGGCGAGCGTGCTCGCGAGCCAACGACGCAGGCCGTACGCGCTCGATTGCTGTGGGCGTTCGCGCAGCGCCGTGAGCAGCGCCTCTTGCACGAGATCGTCGGCTTCGCACGCGTCGGCCACCAGCTTCAGCGCGAGCGCCCTCAGCCAGCCGAGCTCGTTCTCGAGCGCGCGTTCCAGGGAGTTGCTCGAATCCACGCGAAGTCCTCGCACCCACAAGTGCCGCGCGTTGCGCAGCGTTGCACGAAATGCGTGCGGCGCGCGTCGGAACTCGATCCGACGCGCGCCGCGCTTGGTTCTGAACTGAGCGCCGTGCGGCGGCTACTGGCCGACCTTCACCAGCTCGATCAGGAACACGAGCGTGGCGTTGGGGCCGATCTTGGGCGGCGAGCCGCGCGGGCCGTAGGCGAGCTCCGCGGGGATCACGAACTTGTAGATGCCGCCCTCGTTCATGAGCTGCACGCCCTCGGTCCAGCCCTTGATCACGCGATTGAGGGCGAACGAGGTGGTCTCACCGCGGCCGTAGGAGCTGTCGAACAGCGTTCCGTCGGTGAGCCAGCCGGCGTAGTGCACCGTCACGCTCTCGGTCGGCCCCGCGGGCTTGCGCCCCGTGCCTTCCGTGATGACCTCGTACTTGAGGCCGCTCGGGGTCGTCTTGAGCACGCTGTCCGCGGGCATCGCGAACTTCGGGATGTTGGACGGCTTCGCGTCGATGAGTTCGAGCTCCCACACCAGTTGGGCGTCGGGGCCGAGCGAAGCGCCGATCTCCTTGCCGAGCGAATCGACGGCGCTGGCTTCGAAGCGGCAGCGAGAACCGACGTTGAGCACCTTGACCGCGCGCTTGACCAGCGGCCAGCCGAAGGAATCGGCCGTGCCCTTGCGCGGGTTGTTGCGCTCGTGGATCTCGGTGCAGTGGAGCAACTCGCCATTGGAGCGCCAGATGGCGATCTTCATGGTGAGGATGTCCGACTCGTTCGCGAGCGCGCCGGCGCCCTGAGTGAGGAACTCGTAGACCAGACCGTCGTCGGTCTTCTTCTGCGCGTCCTTGTTGGCCTGGTGGAACTCGGGAGCGCGGATGATGTCCAGCAGCTCGACTTCGAACACCAACGTCGCGTTGGCCGGGATCGGACCGCTGCCCTGCGCGCCATAGCCCAGACCCGGCGGGATCGTGAACTTGAAGCGCGAGCCGCGCGACATGAGCGCCACGCCTTCGTCCCAGCCGGCGATCACCTGTCCCTGGCCGAGCGCGAACGTGAACGGCTGTCCGGTGCGCAGCGAGCTGTCGAAGATCTTGCCGGTGTCGGGCAGCCAGCCGGTGTAGTGCACCTTGACCTGGTCGCCAGGCTTGGGCTTGGTGACGTCGTCGCCCTTGCTGAGGACGGAGTACTTGAGGCCCGAGGCGGTCGTGACGATCTCGGTGTCGGCCGGGATCGGGCGATCTCCCTGGGGGGCGAACGAACACAGCGCGACGGCGCCGATGGCGGTGAGTCGATGGAGCACTGGACGGGTCCTTGTTTGAAGTGACGAGTGCGACCAGCGTAGCGCCAGAGCGACGCGCCCGCGCTGTTCAGCCCGCGGCCGCGTCGAGGCGCCGCTCGCCGGCCTCGATATAGGCCGCGCAGATCTGATCGCCCAGCACGTTCACGACTGTGCGACCCATGTCCAACAGTCGGTCGACACCCAGAATGATGGCGATTCCGTCAGGTGGCACGCCTACCTGCGCCATGACGCCCATCAGCAGCGGCAGCGCGCCTCCGGGCACGCCCGCGGCGCCGATCGCGGTCAGGATGCACATGCCGACGACGGTGAATTGCTCGCCGAGCGAGAGGTCGACTCCGAACACCTGCGCCACGAACAGCACGACGGCGCCCTCGAAGAGCGCCGTGCCGTTCATGTTCATCGTGGCGCCGAGCGGGAGGACGAACCCTGCGACCTGCGGGCGGATGCCGAGGCTCTCGCGCGCGATGCGCAGCGAGGTGGGCAGGGTCGCGCTGCTCGAAGAGGTCGAGAACGCCGTGACCATCAGCGGCGCCGCGTCGCGCAGGAAGCGCCAGGGATTGCGGCGCGCCATGGTCACGAGCAACACGGGATACAGCGCGCAGATCTGGATCACGTAGCAACCCAGGATCAGCACGACGTAGAGCCCGAGCTTCTGCAGCAGGCCGAGCCCGAAGCGCGCCGTGACGCCGAAGATCAGGCAGAACACGGCGTAGGGCGCGAGCTTCATCGCGAAGCCCACGATCTCGACCATCGCGTCGGAGAGCGCCTCCATCCAGCGGCTCAGGCCTTCGCGCTTGCCCTGCTCGACGCGGGTGAGCGCCGCGCCGACGAGCAACGCGAAGAGGATCACCGGGATCATCTGCATCTCGACCGCCGCCTTGAGCAGGTTGCGCGGCAGGAACATGTCGAGGATCTGATTGACTTGACCGAGCAGGTCGCCCGCGCGGTTCGCGTCCGCCTTGGACGCGTACGACGCGACGTCGCCGGCGTACTTGCGCTGCAACTCGGCGACGGTCTCTTGCCCGAAGCCCGAGCCTGGGCGAACGAGCCCCATGGCCGTGATCCCCAGCAGCGCCGACGCGGCGGACGTGATCACGAAGAACAGCAGCGTCTTCGCGCCCATCTTCCCCAGGCGCCGCAGGTCGCCCAGGCTCGCCACGCCGACCACGATCGACGCGAACACGAGCGGCATCACCACGACGAACAACAGGCGCAGGAAGATCTGCCCGATCGGGTGCGCGACCGAGTCGATGGCGAGGTCGAGCGTCTCCTTCGCCGCCGGCGAGTCCTGCGTCAGCGTGTTCGCGACGATCCCCGCGACCGCGCCGAGCCCCAGCCCGAAGAGGATCTTGTTGTGGGTCACGCCGCCGGCCATTGGCGCGGGATGCTAGCAGCGCTCCTGCGCCGCCGCACGATGAGTGTCGACGCGTAGAATGGGCTCGCGATGCGCTGGTTGCTGCCGGTTGTGCTCTGCTTCGCGTGCAGCGACACGACGGTTGCGCCAGAGGACGAACTGGCGCGTTGGTTCGAGCGCGTTGAGCTCGAGGGTCGAAGCGACGCGCCCGAAGTCGTGATCGCCTGGGACGGAATGGGTCCCACGCGCTCGAGGCTCGTCGACAGCGTGCAGTTCGCCGTCTGGAGCGATGGTCACGCCGTGTGGCGCGAAGGCGACTTGCTCGAGGCTTCCGGTCACCGCGAGTTTCGCTGCACTGAGGAGGAGCTGAGCGGTCTGCGAGCGGTGCTCGCCGCACAACTGTCGGGCCCTTTTCGCTGGGGTCCGCAGGCCCCCAGCGCGGGCTCGCAACTCATCCTGTGGCGCGAGCGCCAGTCGATCCGCGGCGTGCTGACCGACGCGTTTCTCGACAGCCTGGACCTCGACGGCTCCACCTTCGGCCGCATCGGCGAGCCACCGCAGCCGCGCGCGGACTGGGAACGCGAGGCTGGCTGGGCGCGGCTCACACAACCCGACCGCGACGCCGTGCGCGCGCGTTCGGCGATCGAAGCAGCCGTCAGCGAGCTCGTGGCGCGCCACCCCGAAGCACAGCCGACGAGCGCTCTGCGCCTCCTCGCGCGCTAGCGGCTAGACTCCTGCGCTCGATGAAGATCGACGTAGGCGAGATCGCGCGACGTGCAGCCGGAAAGGCGCTGGCGGAGCTGGGACGCACCGAGCACGCGCATGCGCATCCCGCGCGCGAGGCCGTGGCCGGCGTGCACGTCGAAGTGACGCCCGCGCAGCCCGTTGCGCGAGCGCGGTCGACGGGCCGTTCGCTGATCACGGTCGAGTCCCTGGGCAAGACGCCCGACGGCGGCGTGTTCGAAGCGCCCGACGACGCCGTGATCACGCCGCTCGCCGAAGAGGAAGCTCATCGCCGCAGCGTGCGCATCGTGCGCGCGGGCTCGTCGGGGCGCTGGCGAGTGGCTGTCGGCGCCGACCACGGCGGTTTCAAGCTCAAGCAGGACCTCCTGGCCTGGATCGCCGAGGCCGGACATGCGCCGGTCGACTTCGGCACGCGCGACGAGAACGCGGTCGACTACCCCGACTTCGCGCGCGCGGTCGCCGAAGCCGTCGCCAGCGGACAGTGCGACATCGGCGTGGTGGTCGACGGCGCCGGCATCGGCTCCGCCATCGCCGCGAACAAGGTGCCCGGCGCGCGCGCGGCGACCTGCTGCGACGTCGCCATGGCGAAGAACGCGCGCGAGCACAACTTCGCCAACGTGCTGTCGCTGGGGGCCAAGATGATCTCGCGCAGCGTCGCGCACGACATCCTGCGCGCCTTCCTCACGACGTCTTTCGGGGAAGAGCGCCACCGCCGGCGCGTCGAGAAGATCACTGCGATCGAGCAGCGCTACTCCAAGTCCAACGCCAACGTGCGCGCATGACCAAGTCCCTCGCCATTCCGCGCCAGATCGGTCCCGCGGAGCTCGAAGCGCTCCTGACCGAGATCGGCAAGCAGATCCTCGAGCACGGCCCCGAATCGATCTCGGCCTGGGGCTGCGCTTCGGTCGAGGTCGAGTACTGCCCCGATCGCACGCGCGCGGTCGTCGACGCCGGCGCGTGTCGTCTGGGCTTCTGCGGTTGCCCGGCGCCGCAGCTCACGACGATGGCGAAGTACATCGATCACACGCTGCTCAAGCCCGAGGCGACCATCGCGGAGGTCGACAAGCTGTGCGCGGAGGCGCTCGCCAACAAGTTCGCGAGCGTGTGCGTGAACGGCAGCTACGTGAAGCGCTGCGCGGAGATCCTGGCGGGCTCCGGGGTGCTGGTGTGCTCGGTGATCGGCTTCCCGCTGGGCGCGATGTCGACCGAGGCCAAGTGCTACGAGGCGCGCACCGCGATCGAGGACGGCGCCTGCGAGATCGACATGGTGATCAACGTGGGCTGGCTGAAGTCCGGCGCGGACGATCAGGTCCAGCGCGACATCGCCGCGGTCGCCGACGTGTGCCACCGCCACGGCGCGCGGCTCAAGGTGATCCTCGAGACCTGCCTGCTGAACGACGACGAGAAAGTGCGCGCGTGCAGGGCCTCCAAGAGCGCCGGCGCCGACTTCGTCAAGACGTCCACGGGCTTCAACAAGGGCGGCGCCACCGCCCACGACGTAGCGCTGATGCGCCAGACCGTTGGCGACGTGATGGGCGTGAAGGCTTCGGGCGGCGTGCGGGACGCGAAGACCGCCAACGAGATGATCGCAGCCGGCGCCACGCGCATCGGCGCCTCCGCCTCCGTCGCCATCGTGCGCGGCGGCGCATCGACGAGCAGCTACTGACCCGCGGTCGCGAGAGCGCGATCAGCAGAGATTTCTGGCAGCGCGACCGAATACACGTGACGAGCGGTGACTATTCACGTCGCTTACCTCCCGATTCGGGCGAGACGGTCGCGGTCCGCCTAGCATGAAACCACGGCGCCCGCACCGGGGCAGCGCCTTCCCGAGTCCCTTCCTCGCCGCCTTTCCTCGCGCATGCGCTTGCCCGCTCGTTTCGAGACTCTGTTCGCTGCCGCGGCGCTGATCGCAACCTCCGGGAGCTGCATGACGGCGCGCGACGCACAGCTGCAGTCCGACGCGATCGTCGAGGATGTTCTGGGGGATCACTCCGGGCGACTGAACGACTGGCGGCGCGAGATCATCGAGCTGCCCACCGAGCGCGACCCTGCGCCGCAGCAGGCGCCGACCACCGTGACCGTCGCGCCGGGCACGCGCATGTTGTCTCTGCGCGACGCGCTGCGCACTGCGATCGAAACGAACCGAGGCTACCGAACGGAGATGGAGTCGCTGTACCGCACGGCGCTCTCGCTGTTCGCCACGCGCTTCCAGTTCTCCCCGCAGCTCTCGTCGACGCTCAACTACGTATTCGCGGGGGCCGACCCCGGCGCCGAGAGCGGCAGCGCCACGTTCGGAGGCGGTGTTTCGCAGCGCTTTCCGTGGGGCGGATCGATTTCGGCGGATGCCAACGTCTCGAACGCGCAGAACTGGAACGGGGCCAGCGACCCCTACGACGCCAGCGTCTCGATTCGATTGACGCAACCGCTGCTGCGCGGCGCGGGCTTCGCCGTCACGCTCGAGAGCCTGACGCAGGCCGAGCGCTCGCTCATGTACCAGATCCGCGACTTCGAGTTGTTCCGCGAGAACTTCTCGATCGACGTCGCCTCGCGCTTCTACGACCTCGTTCAGCAGAAGCGCGCGCTCGAGAACCAGCGCGCCAACCTCGACGAGCTCAGCTTCGCGTACCGCAAGGCCGAGGCGATGTTCAGGCTCGGCGACATCATCGAGCTCGACGTGCTGCGCGCGCGGCGCAGCGAGCTCACGGCCCAGAACGACTTGATCGCGGGCGTCGAGAGCTACCGACTCGCGGTCGACCGCTTCCGGATCTTCCTCGGACTGCCGGAAGACGTGCGCATCGAGGTTCAAGACGAGGCGCCGGAGTTCGTGCCCGCGCCGTTCGACGTCGACTCGGCGATCGAGGTCGCGCTCAAGAATCGGCTCGACGTGCTCACGCGGCGCGAGCGGCTGCAGGACGTCGAGCGACAGATCAAGCTCGCCGAGAACGGGCTGTTGCCCGACCTCAACCTCAACCTGGCGTACACGCTCGGCAGCCAGGGCGGCAGCAACCTGTTCGGCGAACCGTTCGATCAGCAGTCGGTGAGCGCGAGCGTCAGCTACGAGCTGCCCGTGATCCGCGTCGACGAGCGCGAGCGCATGCGCAACGCGCAGATCGCGCTCGGTCGGGCTCGCCGCGACTACGACGAGTTCGAGCAGACCTTGGTGATCGAGGTGCGCGCCCGCTTCCGCGAGTTGCAGCGCCGCACGCAGAGCCTCGACATCCAGCGCGAGCTGATCGCCGACCAGGAACGCAACGTCGAGATCGCGAAGCTGCGCGTGGAGCAGGGCGACTTCTCCAACCGCGATGTGTTCGAAGCGACGCAAGCGCTCCTCGAAGCGCGCAACACGCTCATCCAGGAGCAGGTGAACTACGAGTTGGCCCGACTGGCGCTGATCCGTGACCTGGGGATTCTGTTCATCGACGAGAACGGGATGTGGACCGAATGAAGAGCCTTTGGATCCTGGCCGGCGTCACGGCGCTGGGCTACGGCGGCTACCACTTCGCGACGTCGCGCGTCGGCGCGGCTCAGCAGCAGACGATCGCCCCGGAGGCGCTGTTCGCGGCGCGACGCGGCGCGCTGAAGATCACGGTGATCGAGAACGGCGCGCTGAAGGCGAAGAACTCGACCGAGATCAGCCCCGAGTTCCAGCGCGAGGGCTTGATCACATGGCTCGTGGCCGAGGGCAAGTCCGTCGAGAAGGACGACATCCTGGCCGAGTTCGACAAGACCGAGGTCGAGAACCAACTCGACGAGAAGCGCCGCCAGCTCCTGCAGGTGCAGAACGAGCTCGAAACGGCGAAGGCCGAACTCGAGATCCAGCGCCGCGACTCGGGCGCGCAGGTGGAGTCGGCCGAGTTCGCTCTCGAGGTCGCCAACCTCAAGCTGTCGCGCTACGTGCAGGGCGAGGGGCCGAACACGCTGCGCAAGCTGACGCTCGACATCGAGAAGGCCGACGCGGACTTGAAGCGAGCGCAGGAGCGCTACGAGCAAGTTCCGGCGCTGGCCGCGCAGGAGTTCTTGACCAAGATCCAGGCGGAGCAGGAGAGGCTCCGACTGAAGGAGGCCGAGATCGTGCGCGAGAACGCGCACAAGGAGCGCGAGCTGTACGAGCGCTACAACGAGCCCATGGAGCGCCGCCAGCTCGAGGTGGCCGTCAAGGACGCCGAGCGTTTGCTCGTCAACGCGCGCGAGAAGGCGGAGATCTCGGTGCGCGAACGCGAGACGCGTGTCTCGCGCGCGGAGAGCTCGCTCAAGCAGACGCAGGTCCAGCTCGAGAAGCTCGAGAAGGACCTCTCGAAGATGACGATCCGCGCGCCGCGGCCGGGCGTCGTGCACTACGGCGATCCGACCGAGCCCTGGATGCGCGACCAGATCAAGGTGGGCGGGCGCTTCTACCGCGGCAACACGCTGTTCACGTTGCCCGACCTGAGCGAGATGCAGGTCATGGTGAAGGTGCACGAAGGCGACATCGCCCAGGTCAAGCTCGACCAGGTCGTGCACGTCACCGTCGAAGCCGCCAAGGGGGAGACGTTCACGGGCAAGGTCACGCGCATCAACGCTGTCGCGGACCGCGACTGGGTCGACGACTCGAACAAGCGCTTTGGCTGTGAGATCACGCTCGAGCCGACACAAGTCGAGCTGCGCGCCGGCATCACGGCCAAGGTCGAGATCCAGGTCGAAGAGCTCGAAGACGTCGTGTTCGTTCCGGTGCACGCCGTCGTCGCCGAAGGCGGTCAGCACTACTGCTTCATGCCGAGCCCAACGGGTTTCGAGAAGCGCGCGGTGGAGATCGGCGCGAACAACGCGCACTACGTCGCGATCAACAAGGGGCTCGAGGTCGGCGAGAAGGTGCTGCTCTACGACCCGCGGGACGAAGGCGCCGCCGACGGCCCGCAGGACGAGTCCGAGCCCGCGCCCCTGACCCCGCCTGTGTCCGGCGTCGAGGCCGGGCCCGCGCAGTGACGAGGCCCCCGTGCCCGAGCGCATCGTCGAACTGGAGCAGGTCGAGAAGGACTACGGTCAAGGCGCCGCGGCGCTGACCGTGCTCAAGGGCGTGAGCCTCGTCATCGAGCGAGGCGAGTTCGTGGCCATCGTCGGCGCCTCGGGCTCGGGCAAGACGACCTTGATGAACATCCTCGGTTGCCTCGATCGTCCGACGCGCGGCGCCTATCGGCTCGACGGTCACGACGTGTCGAAGCTGAACGACTTCGGACTGAGCCGCGTGCGCAACCAGCGCATCGGGTTCGTCTTCCAGTCGTTCAACCTCATTCCCCAGCTCACCGTGGTGGAGAACGTCGAGGTGCCGCTGCTCTACAGCCGCTGGCCGCGCCGCGATCGCCGTCGACGCTGCCTGGAGCTGCTCGAGGCGGTGGGGCTGTCGCACCGCCTCAATCACCATCCCACACAGCTCTCGGGTGGCGAGTGCCAGCGCGTCGCCGTGGCGCGCGCCCTGGTCAATGAACCCGCCCTGCTGCTCGCCGACGAGCCGACGGGCAACCTCGACAGCCGCAACGGCGAAGAGGTCATGCGCATCTTCGGCGAGCTGCACGCCGCCGGACGAACGATCGTGCTCGTGACGCACAACCCCGAGATCGCGCAGGCTCTGCCGCGCACGGTCGAGATGCGCGACGGGCTCGTGCTCCGCGAGCGCCGCGCCGCATGCGAGGTCGCCAACTGATGGCCGCGTGGCTCGGATTCGTGGCCGAGATCGTCGTTCTCGGTCTGCACAACCTGCTGCGCAACAAGCTGCGGTCGCTGCTGACGATGCTGGGGATGATCTTCGGCGTCGGATCGGTGATCGCGATGCTCTCCGTGGGCGCGGGCGCGCGTCACCAGATCCTCGCCAGCATCGGCGAGCTGGGCGTGCGCAACATCATCGTCAACTCGATCCGCCCTCCGCAGGAGAAGAAGGGCGACGAGAGCGAGAGCTGGGCCGAGCGCTACGGCCTGACGTTCCGCGACCGCGGCTTGATCGAGGAAACCTGCTCCAGCGTCGAGCGGGTGTTGCCGGTCAACGTCACCAAGAAGCGCGTGTGGTACGGCTCGAGCCGTGTCGAAGGGTCGGTGCTGGGCGTGCTGCCCGAGCACATGGCGCTGTTCGGAATGACGGTCGGGCGCGGCCGGCCGTTGAGCGAGCTCGACGAGCGCGCAGCCGCGCACGTGTGCGTGATCCGCTCGAGCCTGGTGCGCGAGCTGGGCGTGCTGCGCGACCCGCTCGGCATGTCGCTCTCGGTCGGCTCGTTCTCGTTCGAAGTCGTCGGAGTGCTCGAGGACGCGCGCTTCCAGAGCCACACGCGCAAGGCGCTGGCGATCGACGACCGCGCGCAGGAGATCTACATCCCGTACTCGACCTCCATGCGCACCTTCGGGACGCTCTCGGTCGTCGAGCGCGCCGGCCAGAGCGAGAAGTCGATCGTCGAGCTCGATCAGTTGATCGTGATCGCCAAGACCTCGGAGCTCGTCTTCCCGACCTCGCGCATCCTCTCGTCGATCCTCGACAGCCTGCACAAGCGCCGCGACTGGGAGATCGTGATCCCGCTCGAGCTGCTCCAGCAGAGCGAGAAGACCCAGGCGGTCTTCAACATCGTGATGGTGTTGATCGCGGCCATCTCGCTGGTCGTCGGCGGGATCGGGATCGCGAACATCATGCTCGCCACCATCACCGAGCGAACGCGCGAGATCGGCGTCCGCCGGGCGCTCGGCGCCACGCGCCGCGACGTCGTGCTCCAGTTCCTGATCGAGACCGCGGTGATCGGTCTGATCGGGGGCCTGATCGGGTGCCTGTTCGGGCTGGGCGTGATCGAGCTGCTCGTGCGCTTCACGGGCTGGACCGCGCTGGTCGAACCCCAGTTCATCGCCGCTTCGCTGGGGATCTCCGCCGCCGTCGCCGTCCTGTCGGGGATCTACCCCGCGCGCCGCGCTGCGCAGCTCGATCCGATCGCCGCCCTGCGCAACGAGTGACGGTCGAGCCGAGCTCCGCAAAAGGAGGTCGCATTCCTTCGTTCGGTTGTCGGCGTCGGTCGGCCTCTAAGGACGTCGCGCGCGGAACTCCTGAGCCACGCGCGATGAGCTGAAAGACTCCCGAACGCTTCGAACTGACGACGACGACTGCTGCTGAGCTACTCCCGGACGGGCCCGCCATCGCGCGGGCCCGTGCCTTTTCCCGGCGCATCGCCCGGCGCGCCGTCCGCCGCCTGGACCTCCGCGAAGCTACCGCGGCGCGATTCCGCACGCCCCAACCGGCCCCACCGTCCCTGGCGTGCACTTGCGCACCCTCACGACCGGCCCAGGGCGAGGAAAACGAGCGAATTCCACCGTTCGGTACGCCCGGGCGCGTGGCTGGGTGTGCGGCAGCCTTCAAGGCTGCGCTGGGGATCCTAACTCTTCTCGATGCCGCAAGCCCGCTGGCCTCAAAACCAGCGGGCTTGTGTTTTCTGACCGGCGTCCTTGCGGCCGCGCGCCTGGGCGGGCCGACTCAGCGCCAGAGCTCGACCGGCCGCAGAGCATTCGGGGTGCGGATCGTCTTTTCACAGAGCCGATAGCATGCCCCCGCCCGCGCCCTGGCGGGACCAGCCCCATGCCCAGCTACCTCGTCACCGGCGGCGCCGGCTTCATCGGATCCCACATCGCCGCGGCCCTGATCGCCCGGGGTGACAGAGTCCGGGTCTTCGACGACCTGTCGTCCGGCCGGCGTGCGAACCTGGCCGCGGCCTGCGCGAGCGTCGGGGCGCCTCAGGAGGGTCCCGATTGCCCGATCGAGCTCGTGGTTGGAGACCTGACCGACGCCGAAGCGGTGGCCCGCGCCTGCGAGGGCGTCGCCGGCGTCTTCCACGAGGCGGCGCAGGTTTCCGTTCCCCAGAGCGTGGCCAAACCGGCGCGTTCCTACCAAGTGAACGCCATGGGCACGCTCAACGTGCTCGAGGGCGCCCGCCGCCACTCGGTGCCGCGCCTGGTGTTCGCCGCTTCGTCCGCGGCCTACGGGGACACCCTCGAACTCCCCAAGGTCGAGAGCATGCCCCCGAGCCCGAAGTCACCCTACGCGGGGGGCAAGGTCGCGGCGGAGCAGATGCTGGCGATCTGGGGCGGGCTGCACGGCATCCGCACCGTGTCCCTGCGCTACTTCAACGTGTTCGGGCCGCGGCAGCTCGACGACAGCCCCTACACGGGCGTCATCGCGATCTTCGCGCGAGCGCTGATCGACCAGCAGCGGCCGACGATCTTCGGAGACGGCGAGCAGACCCGCGACTTCACCTACGTCGACAACGTGGTCGCCGCCAACCTGGCGGCCATGGAGCGCGACCTCGCACCCGGCAGCGTCATCAACGTGGGCGGCGGCGTCGCCATCTCGATCAACCAGCTCTACCGGGCGATCGCCCAGGAGCTGGGCCGGAGCCTCGAGCCCATCTACGCCCCCGCTCGCGAGGGCGATGTGCGCGACTCGCTGGCGTCGCTCGACCGCGCCCGGGAACTGCTGGGCTACGAGCCGACGGTGGGCTGGCGCGAAGGACTGTCGCGCACCGTGGCCTGGTACGCCGGCCGCGGGACTTCGAACCCGCGCTGACGCCCGCGCCGACTCGACCGGCGGCGCTCAGCCCGCGGCGCGCGTGAACCGGAACATGTCCGGCCAGCTCCACTTGCGCGCGGTGAAGCTCTCGCTCTCGGTGAGCACGAGCACGTAGTCGCAGTAGGGCTCCGGGCAGGCGAGCAGGACGGCGCGATGCGGGTCGTCACCGGCTTGGGCGACGCGGAGGGTTTCGTAGCAGCGCGGGCAGGCGTGCTCGACTTGGACGGCGGATTGGACTTGCATGACTACGGGGAACTGGCGTTGCCAGGATCTACGACTCGCGACTGCGCCGCGGATGAGGGTTTTCCGACGCTTCCCGGGACTCGGGCTGCGTCAGCGGCGGCAAGCGCCGCCCGCCATCGTCAATGTCGGCCAAGGCGCTGAAGCGCGCGCCAACGGCGTGTGAAGATCGCGAGGAAACTCTCTCTCCCCGGGGACGCGCCGCGCCGGTCCGGCGGGCCTGTCCGATTTCGCCAGCCGGAGGTAGCCTGATGGGCTCGCGTCCGGCCGCCCAAGTCGCGCTGAAGCCTTCTTCCGCGCCGGTGGGACGCACCCCTACGCCATGACCACGACCAGCACCCCGCAGGCCGATTACGCGGCCGAGCTCCAGCGCCTCCTCGGGCTGAAGAACTGCACCTACAAGTACAACCTCACCAAGGAAGAGCTCTTCCACGAGGCCATCGCCAACGACCGCGGCCGCGTGCGCAAGGACGGCCCGTCGAACGAGCGCAAGTGCTACCCGACCAAGCTCGGGATCAAGGGGCCGCTGGTGTACTACACCGACCCCGACTGCACCGGTCGGCGCGTCAAGGACACCTACGCGGTCAAGTGGCCCGAGGTCGCCGACCAGATCTGGTGGAAGGACGACGTCCAGGCCTTCGACCCGGCCAAGTTCACCGCGCTGCTCGAGCGCGTGGTGGCCCACCTGAACCAGAAGGGCGGCCATCTGTACGTCAAGGACGTCTTCATGGGCGCCGACCCCGACTTCGCGGTCCCGTACCGCTTCGTCGGCGAGTACGCGGTCCACGCGATGTTCGCGCACAACATGTTCCCCAAGGACTTGAAGGGGGTGAAGGACGTCGCCGCGCGCCGCTGGACGATGCTGAACGTCCCGTCGTTCGTGTGCATCCCCGAGCGCGACGGCACGCGCGCCGAATGCGCCGTCATCATCGACATCCGCAACAAGATCTGCCTCGTCGCGGGCCGCATGGACTACTGCGGCGTGGTCAAGAAGACGATCTTCACCGTCGGCAACT
>CALKYE010000065.1 GCA_938003765.1 uncultured Planctomycetia bacterium | reverse complement strand
AGCGCCGCGCGAGCGTGTAGCTCGCCGTGTCGACGTCGATGCTGAAGGTCGACTGGCGGTCGAGCAGCGCGAGCTCGAACGGGTTGTCGCCCCAGTAGCGGAAGAACATGTCGCGCGGCCGGATCGGGCCGATCGGCAGCACGCAGTGCTCGTGGATGTGCTGGTAGCGCTCACGCAGCAGGTCGAACTCCGACGTCTTGCCGCGGCGAATGTCTTTGAAGCGTCGGTTGGAGTCGAACGGAGCGTCCGCCGAGAAGTGCTCAGCGCCCTCCACAGGATCGCTGTCGCGCAACACAGGCGAGCTGACGGCCGCTCCTTCGTCGAGGTAGCCCAGGGCATGAAGCTCCGTGGTCAGCTCTTTCCACTGCTCCTCGCCACCGGTGCTCGTCCGGGTAGAGACGCCGGCCGGAGGTTGCGCGAGTCGCGCGCCGGACCGACCGGCGAACTTACCGCCAGCCCCTCCTGCAGGTCCGAGCGTGCTCGGCCCCGAGGCGCCGGGCGCGACAGGCCCCTTCACCACTTTGGCGGAGGGCGACGGGCTCGGCGCGGTCGCTGCGCCGCTCGCCGTCAGGCCAGCGCCGTACAGCTGGCGCTCCTTCGCCTCGCCATCGAGCGCTTCCAGCGTGCCGCCGGTGATCGCGAGCGAGTCGCCGAGTTCGCGCGGCTCTGAGACCGACGCGGTCTGTGGCGCTGCTTCCGTCGGGAGCACCGAGACGGAATCGTTCTCGCCCTTCTTGCTCGCGCCTTCGGTCACCACGACTTCGTCGGCGTCAGCGGCGCTCGTCGGCGGAATCCCCTTGGACCCGCTGGGGACTCCCTTCGGGCTCAACTTGGACGCCGGTCGATCTGCGCTCGGCTCGCCCTGCGCCAAGTGGACCGCGTGCTCCGGCGCCGGCGAGAGACCCGTCTGGTACAGCGCGTAGCCGCTCGCGACGACCGCGAGTCCCGCTGCGAGCCGCACCAGCGGCTGGTTGAAGAACGTCGGCCGCGCGCGACGCGCCGCCGCGGCGTCGAGTTCACCTCGACTGTGCGTGGAGAGCGCTTCGCCCGCACGCTCCTTGAGCACGCCGCTGACCGCCTTCGCCGCGTGTTCGAGGCGCGCCTTCTCCGCGCGCAGCTCGGGCGAGTTCGCCAGCGCCGCCTCGACCTGAGCGCGCTCGGCCTCATCCACCTCGCCCAGCACGTACGCGCACAAGAGCGACTGCATCTGCTGCTCAGCGCTCAACTCCAAACCGTCGTCCCGCTCGTCGTGATTCGAATTCATGTTCGTGTCCCTCCCGCGCCTCAAGCCTTGGCCCCCGAGTCCCCCATGCCGTCCGCCAGCGGCGCCAACTCGCCCGCCAGCGCCTTCAGCCCCTCGCTGATCAGCCACCCCACCGTGCCGATCTTCTTGCCCGTGATCTGGGCGATGTCCTTGTAGGAGCGCTCACCCAAGAGCCGCAGGACCAGCACCTCGCGCTGGTCCTGCGGCAACTTGGCGAGCCCCCGCTCGACCGCCTCGCGTGTGTCGCGTTGTTCGACGACGTGCGCGCCGCCCGAATGCGACGGCCGCGCGATGTCCTGGGATGCGGCCGAGCCCTCGCGGGCGCGGCGCCTCGATTCGGAGCGCAACGAGTCCATGCAACAGTTCCTCGTGACCGTGTGCAGCCAGGCCAGAAGGTGCGCGCGCTCCGCGTCGGCGTCGCCGTACTTGTCCGGCGGAACCTGCGGCGGGCGCTCGAGGAGCCGGAGGTAGACCTCCTGGACCACATCCTCGTGACGGCCGCGATCGCCCAGCAGCGCCCGCGCATGTCCGAGCAGCACGCTTTGGTGCCGCTCCACCAGCTCGGCGAGGGCGTGTCGATCCCCGCGTTGCAGCGCTGCCAGCAGCGCGCCGTCGCTTCTTGCATTCATGGTCTGCACGTGGGGCGCCTGAACGACGCGGGCCGAGCCGTTCTTGGAGGAATCTCCCGAACGAGCGCGCAGACTAGCGCTTGGTGAAAAAGGCGCCGGAGAGCGAGTCGAGTCGGTCAGGATCCAACTCGCTCACGCTCTCCGGCTTCCCGCGGCGCGCACCCCCAGGCATTCCTTTCGTTGAATGACTTCTTTGCGCGCCGCTTCCCAGGTTGATCCGAACCTGTGTGGGGCAGCGCGAAAAGGCCTGATTTCGGCCCTGGAGCGAGCCGGGCGCGGAGTGTCGCGAGCGGCGCTTCACCGCCGCGCGATTCGAAGCTCGATCAGGGGCGGATCTCGAACGAGAGTCCGTCCGAGAGCGCTGAGCCCGAGGAGGCCAGCGGGTCGCGATACCACCACTGGCACCACACCTGCGCGCCGATTTCGAGGGTCGGGTCGACCTCGCCGCGGATCCAGGCTGAGAAGTCGAGCGCGAGCCGGCCGGTGCAGTCGTCGCCGCTAGGCGAGCCTCCGCTCGACACGAGCGGTGTGCGTCGAGTCGGTGAGCGCACGCACAACGTGCCGCCGCCGAGCGGCGCCGAGACGGGCCCGCGCCGACCGTAGAAGCACAGGCCTGACTTGTTGTTGGGCATCTCACTCGCGGCGAGCTCGAACGGCGTCGAAGTGCTGGCAGCGACGCTCGGCTCACCGGTCCACTCAGCTTGGGCGACACAGCCCAGGCTGCTCGTCTGCGCGGTGCAGTACGTCTCCAGCGCGCGGCACGGATCCGACCAGCGCGCAACTCCGCGCGACGGACGGCCGCCGAAGAGGGTGAAGTCGCCGACGAACCACAGCGCGTTCGACTGTCCGTTCTCGTCTTCGAACGGGACCAGCGCTTTCGCCGTATAGCCGTTCTGGCTGGGCTCGAAGTACTCGACCTGTCCGCCGCGATAGCGATAGCCGTCGGGCAAGTAGAGCGCGGGCC
Source organism: uncultured Planctomycetia bacterium (assembly GCA_938003765.1). Taxonomy (GTDB): domain Bacteria; phylum Planctomycetota; class UBA1135; order UBA1135; genus WYBT01. Next base: position 30,781 of record CALKYE010000065.1, on the reverse strand, counting down.
CCGACCCGTCGTCGAACGCGGCGAGGGACGTGCGCGCGGAGTTCTGGGCCAGCGAGTACTCGCTCCACGACGCGCCATCGAAACGATGGAGCTTGAAGCTGCTGACGGCGAACAGGTTCTCGCCGGCGCCGTCGTCAAAGACAGCCATGGCGTCGGGTGAGACCGACGGGTGCGGAACTGCGCTCCAACTCGTTCCATCCCAACGCGACAGCAGCGTCGACGAGGGCGCGCCGCCCTGAAAGTAGCGGGTGTCGACGTACAGGCCCGGTCCGAGCGGCCCGGGAGGATCGTGAACGACGAGCGAACTCGCGCCGCCGTCGAGGCCCTCGCCCACCGGCGACCACGCGACGCCGTCGAAGCGGCCGATGCGGCTCAGCCCCAGCGTCAGGTCGATGAACGGTCCGAGAATGAACAGCGTCTCGTCCGGACCGCCGTTTTCGCGGAACGCGGTGATTCGATCGATCGTGAACGGAGTTTGCGCGCCGATGGGAGTCCAAGACACGCCGTCGAACTTGCGCACGCTGCTGCCCGGCGCCCCGACCGTGATCGGATAGCCGACGAGCACTTCCCGGCCGAGCCCTGGGTCGTTCCACGTCGTGAGGATCTTGACCGCACCAGTGACGGGCGCTGGGAACGCCGACCAGCGCTCGCCATCCCAGACAGCGAGGTTGCGAAGGCTGGGGTCATCGCTGTTGCCCGCGAAACTGCCGCCGACCACCAGCTTGCGCCGACCGTCGCGCTCATCGGTCCAGGCTGCGGCAGTGTCGAGCAGACGGAAGTCGCCATTGGGAGGAATGAAGCTGTGGTTCCCGACACCGAGCGCGCTCCACTGCGAGCCCGAGCGCTGCGCGATGCACTGCGCCGGCGTGCCGTTGATCCACGTGAAGTCGCCGCCGACGAAGAGGCGCTCTTCCGTCGCGCCCGGCGGCGTGTAGCGACACAGCGAATAGCCGCGCGCCGGCATCGAGGCGATCGGCAGCAGCGCCGGGGTGGGCCTCCAGGACCAGACGAACCCATCGCCGAACTGAATGCCCGTGAGGTAGGCGATCGGGCCGAGCGCGTCCTCGTGGACGATCATTTCCTCCACGAGGCCGAGTTGAGGCGCTGCCAGCGAGTACCACTGCACGCCGTCCCAGCGCGCGAAGACGGTGTTGTTCGAGAACATGTCCTGGCCGCCTACCAGGAGCCAGTGCGCGCCCGCCGGGCCGCGGATCGAAGCCATCGAGTCGATCCGCGCCTCGTCACCCAACGGCTGGCCGATCGTCAACCAGCTCGCGCCGTGCCAGACCACGACCGCGCCGTCGAAGTGGCCCCCGCCGTAGAGCTTGGAGCCGGTCCCGTCGTCGTGAACTGCGAGCGCGCGCACGGCGCCGGGCGCGTTGTTTCCGAGCGCGCGCCAAGTTGTTCCGTCCCAGCATGCAACCCGTGTAGCGGGCACGCCGCCGATCGCCTGGAAGGCGCCGGCGGCGATCAGCTCCGGTCCGGATCCGACATCGAAGGTCGCGAACGCGTGGACGGCGCCGAGGCTGATTCCGCCATTGGTGGGCGTGCCGATCGAGGTCCAGTCGGCGCCATCCCAGACCGCCGCGAAGCCCAGACCACCGCTGTAGAGACGCGCGCCCGTCCCCGAGTCGTAGCTCGCCAACGCTCGACACTCGACGATGCCCGTCGAGACCGGCAGCGTCCCGGCCGCAGCCCAGTGCTCGCCGTCCCAGACTGCGATGCCGCGCGCCGACTCCGCTCCCGCCGCGAGGATGGACCCGCCAGCGAACAGCCGCGGCCCCGCGCCGTCGTCGAAGGCGCACAGCGCCAAGGTCCTGCCGACGATCCCGTCGCCGTGGAAGCGTTGGGTGTACTGGGGGCACTGGGCGACGACCCATGAGGACACAGACAGCGCCGTCAGCGCGATGGACGTCGCGCGACGACAGAGGGCGAGGTGCATAGCGAGCTCCCGGGAGTGAGGACCGTGAAAGCATGCGCTGAGCGCCTCGGGCCGTGGCTGATTCGCGGAGATTTCTCGCCCGCGCGGTGCTGCGGTCTCGGCCGCCGCGCGCGCCACCCTCGGCGAGCGCTCAGCGCGCCGTTCTGTCCACCGCCGGCGCGAGGTAGCGCAGCAAGCGGCGGCGCACGCGCTCGGGGTGCGCCAACTGGCACTCCCAGACCGTGACGACGGTCCAGCTCTGCGCCCGCAGCTCGCGAGCGACGCGCCGGTCGCGGCGCACGTTGCGTTCGAGCTTGGCCCGCCAGTAGTCGACGTTGGAGCTCGGCCGCCGCGCGCCGCGGGGGCACGCGTGCTGGTGCCAGAAGCAGCCGTGGACGAAGACCGCCACCCGCGGCGCGGGCGCGACGAGGTCAGGCTCGCCGGGGAGTTCCTTGGCGTTGCGGCGCAGCCGTGCGCCGGCCGCGCGCGCGAGCTCGAACACGCGCTGCTCGAGTCCGCCGCCCGTGGCGCGCACGCGACGCATGACCTCGCTGCGCTTGGCGCGCGAGTACACGTCGGTCATTGCGCCAGCTCGATGCGCAGGCCGGGGTCGGTCTCGTGCTCGCCCACGATCGCGTTGTAGCGCTCGACCAACTCGCGCGCGGCCGCGCAAGCGCCTTCGTGCGTCCCAGCGGAGCGCAGGACCAACGCCTCGGTCAGGTATTGCTCGGCGTCGAGCACGTCGACGCGCTGAGCGAGCCGCAGCTCTCCCAGGTGGTAGCGCGCGACCGCGACGCGCTCGCCGTTGCTGGTGACGATGACCGGCTTCAAGCCCGCGTCGAGGTTCGCGGCGCACTTGCGCGCGAGCGCTTCGCCCGGCGCCGTCGTGACGTGGATCGCCAGCTCTCCGATCGAGTAGTCGCTGGCGCGGCCGAGCCCGTCGTCCTTCGCGCACGAGCCGAAGTGCTCGACCGCATCGCCGAACTCGAGCTCGAGCCGCGCGCCGACCAGGTGCTGGAGCATGACTCCGACGTACTTGAGTCCGCTCGCGTCGCGTTGGCGTTGCTGCGCCTGCTCGAACAGGTCGAGCCAGGCGGCCCGCAGCGATTGCGCGCGGTCGATGCGCAGCATGAGCGGCTTGCCCGCGAAGAACTCGCGCACGCGCGCCACCCACCAGTCCTCGATGCGGCCGAAGTCGACCAGGCGGTGCTCGTGGAGTTCGTTGAGCAGCGCCACGTACGCGCCCATGCGCTGGATGCTGCCGCGGCTGGTGCGACCGCCTTCGCGCGCGAGTTCGCGCTCGAGCCCGTGGTCGCGCAGGATCTGCTGCACGGCGTCCTTGCCCAGGCCGAGCACCTGACCGCCGCTCTCGGTCAGCAGCTCGCGCGCCTCGAGCGGCAAGTGCTTCTCGCGCGCGTGCCGCGTGACCACCAGCGCCACGCACAACCCGCCCTTGCCGAGCATCTGTTCGTCGCGAGCGAACTGCTCGAGCCGGGCTTCGAGCGCGCTGAGCGCGGCGGTGCTCATCGTCGTGCGCGCTGCGCCAACGGCGCGAGCAGCGTCTGCGCGAGGTGCGCGACCGCCGGCGCTGCGACCGCGTCCCCCATGGCCTTGTAGCCGTCGTTGTACGAGCCGGGCAGCAGGTAGTCGTCGCCCGCGCCCATCAGCCGCGCCGCTTCGCGCACCGTGAGCAGGCGCGTCGTCGTGCGTCCGCCGCGGTGGATGACCAGCAGTTGGCGCGAGCTGCCGCCTTCGGGCGTGCGCAGGCATCCAGCGACGTCGTCGAAGCGCAGCTCGAGCACCTGTCGACCCTCGCGAGTGCGCTTGTAGCCGGGGAACACCGCTCGACGTCCGTTGAGGCGCTCCGCGAGTCGCTCGCGGTGCCGAGGCGCGATCAGCGCGAGGTTGTGGCGCGCGCGCGCGGGCTCGTCGGTCGGCGCGTCGAAGTCGATCAGCTCGGTGAGCGTGCTGCGCTCGGCCGAGGGCTCGGGCACGCGCCACCACACGAAGTCGTCGCAGCGTTCGGCCGCGCGACGAACCGGAGTGGGGTGGCACCAGGTCGGTCCGTCGCACTCGAACTCCGCCGTGCGCGCGTCGCGGCGGACGCCGACGACGAAGATGCGCGGCCGCGACTGCGGCAGCCAGCGAACCGCGTCGAGCAGCAGCGCGCCGACTCGGTAGCCCCGTTTGACGAGCGCCGCGTGCAACGCGCGGTAGTTGGCGCCGCCAGCGGCCGACACGAGCCCGACGACGTTCTCGAGCGCTACGACGGCCGGCTTGCGCGGCATCTCGTCGAGCACGCGCAGCCACTGCCAGACCAAGCCGCTCCGGCCGCTCGAAAGGCCTGCCTGCGCGCCCGCCAGCGACAGGTCCTGGCACGGAAAGCTCGCCCAGGAGAGCTCCGCCGCCGGAAGCTCGGCGCCGCGGACCTGCTCGATGCCTCCCAAGTGGAAGGCGTGGGCGGGGTGGTTCGCGCGGTAGATCGAGGCCTTCTTCTCGCTGACGTCGTTGGCCCACACGACGTCGAACGCAGCGCTCAATCCGAGCGTGGCGAGGCCGCTGCCCGCGAAGAAGTCCAACGCGCGCGGCGAGCTGAGAGCCGCCTTGCGAGCCGTGCGCGTGCGTTGGTTCGACACGCGCGGGAGTGTGCGAAACGTCGCGCGCGTTGGAAAGGCGCGCGACGTCTCGGCGACAGCGAGTCAGGGCGCGGCGACAACCGTCAGGGACGTCGGCCAGACTCCGACCGGAATGCTCGTCAGGAGAGCGCCGGCCGGCGAGTGCACGTAGATCTGCGGCGGAGTCAAGCTCACCGGCAAGTGGTCGACGCCGTCGATCAGCACACACGCGCGGCGACCCTGCGCGTCATCGATCTCGCGAATCGCGGAGGGCGGCACGTTGGGCCACGCGGGGAACGGGAACCAAGTCCACGTGCCCGTCGCGATCTCGTAGTGCGACGCGTTCCAACCGCCGGAGAGCCCCAGGATCGAATCGCCCACGATCCACAGGCCGGTCGTGCTGGGAGCGAGATCGATCGTGTTGAACGTGCCCGGGAGCCAGATCGGCAACGCCGGCGCCGGGTTGCTCGCGCGTTCGAGGCGCAGGCCCGTCGCTCCGAGGTTGTAGTTCAGCGCGGCGAATGCGTTGAACGCGGGGAGCGGTTCGAAGCGCTGCGTGAGGCTCATGCCGGGCGCGACGGTCTGAACAGGACCGCCGACCGTCTCGATCAGGCGGGTCGTGCTCGTCGGAGCGCCCGAGATCCAAGGCGGGCCTTGCGTAGCGACGAGGATCCGATCGCCCTGCGCCGCGATCGCGGTGAGGAAGCCCTCGCCCGCGCCCCCGACGAGCGTGGGGCCGAGGTCCTGCATCGTCGCCAGGTCGATGCGCTGCACGTACGACTGCGGCAGATTGGGGTCCTCGCCGCTTCCGACGTAGGCGATCGTGCGCGAGGCGTTGACCGCCCACTCGAGCCACAGGCCCGCCGGCAAGTCGAGGCTGCTGGTCGACTGCGCGGTGGTCAGGTCGATCGCGTGGAGCTGCACCGGTTGACCGAGCGCAGGAACCACGAGCGCGTAAAGCGTCGTCTCGTCCGACCCGACGTGCAGCAACGGATCGACGAGGTGGAAGGACTGCGATCCGATCACGCCGCCGAAGTAGGGATCGAACACGACGATGCGCGAGTCGACGACGACGGCGCCGCGGCTGAAGTTCGAGTTGAAGACCGGTTGGTTGCGCTGGCCCGACTGCACCTGCGCGCCGAAGTCGACGGCGCTCACAACCGAGTTCGTCGCGAGGGACACGATCGAGAGCTCGCCGTTGTTGGGCTGGCCGAGCGGGAACTCGCCTCCCCGGCACGTGGCGTAGGCCCGCGATCCGAGCCAGCGCAGGTGCGCGGCGCTCGACAACTCGCGCGGTGCGTTGAGGGGTCGAACGAACGCCTGGAAATGCTGCGAGGTCTCTGCGAACGCCGGATTGCTCGGGATCGGCGCGGTGTAGGTCCACTCGCCCGCTGCGTTCGCAACCCCGGTCGCCACGATGGTGGCGAGTCCGCGGTCGAGTTCGAACGTCCCCCACGGGGTCGAGGTGTTTCCGAAGTCGGGGCTCTGATACAGCGAGATCAGCGCGCCGGGCGCGGCGCCGCGAAGCGTGAGCTCGAGCGTCCCCCCGAGGAACGGTGCGTTGTGCTCCAGCACGGAGTTCGCGGCGCAAGTGGCCTGAACGGCCGCCACGCAAGCGAGCGAGGTGAGGGCGCGAGACAAAGTCGATCGGTGTCGCAAGGGAGTGCTCCAGCCGAGGAAGTGGGAATGGATCGCCCGCCCGGGATCCACACAAACCCTAGGTGGAGTGCTCCGAGGTGTCGACTCACAATCGTGTGAACCGCGCCTCGTTCGAGCGACTCGGGTCAGTCCGCGTTCAGCCCAAGCGATCGCGCAACAGCGCCGTGCGCGAGCGGCTGACCGGCAGCCACAGCTCCTTGCCGACCAACACCTTGCCCGTGCCCGAGCTGTCGCGCTCGAAGCGCCGCACGTGCGCGAGCGCCACCATCGCCGAGCGGTGGATGCGCACGAAACGCGCCGGGTCGAGCTTCTTCTCGAGTTCGGCCATCGGCTCGCGCATCAGGTGCTCGGACTTGTCGGTGTGGAACAGCACGTACTGATCGGCGGCCTCGATCCACACCACGCTCGCGAGCTCGACGATCTCGACGCGGCCGGACTGGTGGATCGAGATGCGCTCGGGGTACGCGCTGGCCGGCTTGCCGGGCGCCGCGGGCGCGGCTTCGAGCACCAGGCGCATCGAGTCGAGCATCTCGGTGAGCTTGCGCGTCGCGTCGGCGACCTGTTGGAGCTTGCGGCGCTGCCGCGCGCGCTCCAGGGCTTGCTTGAAGCGCTCGTCGTCGAGCGGCTTGAGCAGGTAGTCGACCGCGTGCGCGTCGAAGGCCTTGAGCGCGAAGCGATCGAAGGCGGTGGCGAAGATCACCATCGGCATCTTCGGACCGGCGATCTGTTCGACCAGCTCGAAGCCGTCCATGCCCGGCATCTGCACGTCGACGAAGAGCAGGTCGGGCGAGTGCGCCTTCACGGCGGCCACGGCCTCGCGACCGTTGGCGCACTCGGCGACGATTTCGGCGTCGGGCTCGTTCTCCAACAGTCGACGCACGCTCGAGCGGGCGAGGGGTTCGTCGTCGACGATCACAACACGCAGGCGAGTTTGAGTGGTGTTCACACTCCCGAGCCTACGCGAGCTTTTGGCGCGTGGGAGCTTGCTACCTTGTCGCGATGAATCGCCTGCTCTTCGCCGTCGCTTGCGCCGGCGCCTCGATCTCCCCCGCCGCCGCGCAAAGCGAGACGGTGGCCTTCGTGGGTGGCCGTTTGCTCCCCATGACCGGCGCTCCGCTCGACGCCGGCGTGCTCATCGTGCGCGACGGAAAAATCGTCGCCCTCGGCGCGCGGAGTGACATTTCCGTGCCTCCCGGCGCGCGCGTGGTCGACGTCAGCGGCAAGCAGCTCATGCCGGGCCTGGTCGACACGCACAGTCACGTCGGCGGCGGCTGGGGCGCGGACTCGAGCGCGCCGATCCAACCGAGCGTGCGCATGCTCGACGCGGTCAACTGCCGCGATTCGGGCTTGCAGCGCGCGCAGGCCGGCGGAATCACGACGCTCAACATCATGTCGGGCAGCGGACACCTGATGAGCGGGCAGACGATCTACGTCAAGAACCGCGACGCGAACACCATCGAGGAGCTGTGCTACCGCTTCGCGGACGGCGAGCCGATGGGCGGCATGAAGATGGCGAACGGCACGAACAGCCAGCGCAATCCGCCGTTCCCCGAGACTCGCGGCAAGTCCGCGGCGCTCGTGCGCGAAGCGTTCGTCGCCGCGCTGGAGTATCGCCGGAAGGTGCAAGCGGCTGGCGATGACGCGAGCAAGCTGCCGGCGCGCGAACTGGGGCACGAGGCGCTGCTCGAGCTGGTCGACGGCAAGCGCATCGTCCACCACCACACGCACCGCCACGACGACATCGTGACCGTGCTGCGCCTGTCGAAGGAGTTCGGCTTCCGCGTCGTGCTCCACCACGTCAGCGAGGCCTACAAGGTCGCGGACGAGATCGTCGCGGCCAATGCGCCGTGCTCGCTGATCGTGATCGACACGCCGGGCGGCAAGCTCGAGGCCTCGGAGTTCGACGCGCGCTCGGCCGCTGAGCTCGAACGCCGCGGCGCGCCGCAGCTCGTGGGTTTCCACACCGACGACTGGATCACCGACTCGCGCGTGTTCCTGCGCAGCGCTGCACTCGCCGTGCGCGCGGGAGTGACGCGCGAAACCGCGCTCGCGGGCCTGACGATCAACGCTGCGCGCATGCTCGATCTGGGCGAGCGCGTCGGCAGCCTCGAAGTCGGCAAGGACGCCGACCTGATCGTGCTCTCGGGCGATCCGCTGTCGGTCTACACGCGCGTCGAGCAGACCTGGGTCGAGGGCGTGAAGGTCTTCGACCTTTCAGACCCCGGCGATCGCAAGTGGGCCGACGGAGGTTGGGGCGCGGGCATGCCGCGCATGCTCGCGACGTGCTGCCTGGGCGACGAGGAGGATCCCAAGTGAAGCTGCTCTCGATCTGCATCGCTGTCCTTTCGTGCTCCGCGCCGCTCGTCGCGCAGGACGTGGCCGTGCGCGCGGAGCTCGTGCACACCGTGAGCGGCGCGCCGATTCGCGACGGTGTCGTGATCGTGCGCAACGGCAAGATCGCAGCCGTCGGCGCGGCGGCGAGCACCGCCATCCCCAGCGGAGTGCGCGTGCTCGAGGCCAAGGTCGTCACGCCCGGTCTGGTCGACGCGCACTCGGTCGTCGGCCTCGCGGGCTACCTCAATCAGCCGCAAGACCAGGATCAGCTCGATCCCAGCGCGCCGATCCAGCCCGAACTGCGCGCGATCGATGCGTACAACGCTCGCGAGCGCCTGATCGCTTGGCTGCGCGAGCACGGCGTCACCACCGTGCACACCGGCCACGCGCCGGCGGCGTTGATCTCGGGCCAGACGATGGTCGTCAAAACGCGCGGCGAGACGGTCGACGAGGCCGTGATCACGCCCTTCGCGATGATCGCAGCGACGCTCGGCGACGATTCGCGCGCGAGCGGGGACAAGTCGCCCGGAACCGCGGGCAAGCAGTCGGCGATGCTGCGCGAGGCGCTGATCGGCGCGCGCGAATATCAACGCAAGCTCGCGAACGCCGGCGACGACGCGAGCAAGCGGCCCGACCGCGACCTGCGCAAGGAAGCGCTGCTAGCGCTGCTCGAGCGGCGCGTGCCGCTGATGATCACCGCTCAACGCCACCAGGACATCGCCTCGGCGCTGCGACTGGCGAAGGAGTTCGACCTGCGCCTGGTGATCGACGGCGCGGCCGAGGCCTACCAGATGATCGAGCCCATCAAGGCCTCGGGCTTCCCCGTGATCCTGCACCCGCCGCTCGCGCGCTTCGCGGGCGAACTCGAGAACGCGAGCCGCGCGACGCCCAAGCAACTGCTCGACGCCGGCGTCTTGTTCGCCTTCCAGAGTGGCTACGAGGAGTACGTGCCCAAGACGCGCGTCGTGCTCTTCGAGGCCGCCGTCGCCGCGGCGCACGGACTGGGCCCGCAAGCAGCGCTGCGAGCAGTGACGCTCGACGCCGCGCGCGTGCTCGGCCTCGAGACGCGCCTGGGCAGCCTCGAAGTGGGCAAGGACGGCGACCTCGCGCTCTACGACGGCGATCCGTTCGAGTACACCTCGCACTGCATCGGCACGGTGATCGACGGCGTCGTGGTGAGCGAGACGGTGCGCTAGCGCTCGATCTCGATCGTCACAAGCGCGCCCCCGCTGGGCGCATTGGCGAGGCGCATCGACTGGCGCTCGCCGTACATGAGTTCGAGGCGGTGGCGCGTGTTCGCGAGGCCGATGTGCACGCGGCCGTCGTCGTCGAGCGCGGTGGACGAGCTTTCGAGCACGTGCGGCGCGAAGCCGGGGCCGTCGTCTTCGACTTCGACGCGCAGCCTGTCGCCAGTCTGGCTCGCGCGCACCTGGATGCGTCCGCCGCTCTCGCGCGGCGAGACGCCGTGGCGGACCGCGTTCTCGACCAGCGTCAGCACCGCCTGGGTCGGCAAGCGCGCCTCGCGCGTCGCGGGCTCGACGTCGAACGAGTACTGCAGTCGCTCGCCGAAGCGCACGCGCTCGATCTCGAGGTAGCGCTCGACCAGCGACAGCTCGTCGGCGAGGCGCACCTCGCGCACTTCGCTCTGATCGAGCGCGCCGCGCAGCAAGCTCGCGATCGACGAGAGCATCGACAGCGCGCGTTTGGTCTCGCCCTCGCGCACGAGCCCGCCGACCGAGTTGAGCGCGTTGAAGAGGAAGTGCGGCTGGAGCTGGCTCTTGAGCGTGTCCAGGCGCGCCTGCGCGACCTCGCCGCGCAGTTCGGCCTCGCGCAGCGCCAGGTCCGCCGCGCGACGCGCCTCGCGCTGCGAGCGCAGGAAGGCGTAGACCGCGCCGCCGAGCGAGAGCACGAGCCAGTACACGAGCAGCTCGCGCGTGATGCGGAACCAGGCGTGCACGCCGGCGCGCTTGGGCGCCAGCCACTCGTCCTGGAACACGACGTTCGCGAGCGCGTCCTCGTAGTAGTGGAACAGCTTGGAGACCACGAGCGAGAGCGGGATCTGCACCAGCGCCGCCACCACCCACGAGCGGCGCCAACGGAAGATCTCCCGCGCGAGGTAGACGAGCGGCGCGCCGACGAGTCCCCACGGCGCCCACACGCACAACTGCTGCAGGAAGAGCTGCAGGAGATCGAAGGGGCGATCGCGGGCGTCCAACCAGTCGGCGACCTGCACGGTGGTGGAGCCGGCCGCGGCCAGCGTGACCGCCACGGCGAGCACCACGCGCTTCCACGGCGACGTGAGCCAGGACTCGACGTCCTGGATGTGCGCGGTCGAGCTGTCGTGCTCCTTCACGTCGCTCTACGTTAGCGCTGGCGCGTCCCCCACGGCGCCGGCAGCGCGCAGCGAGGAGCGAGCGGCGCCGCTGTATGCGCGAAGCTCGCTTGCTAGTCTCCGCGATCGATGATCGAGAAGCTGCTCCGCGCGATCGGCGTCTTCTACGCCTTCGGCGGCGTGCTGGTGCTGATCCGACTCGAGCAGGCGCGCCTCCTGGACCAGGTCTACGCGGCGCTCCACGGCGGCGAACGCGCGCGCCATCACGTGCGCGCGGCGCTGCTCACGCTCGGCGGCGTGCTCACTTGCGTGGGCGGAGTCGCGCTGGCCGGGCTCAGCGCGCGCACGCACTGGCTCATGGGGCTCAACACGCTCGTGCAGTTCGCCTGGCTGGCCTACGCCGCGGCGTACTTCCCGCCCGAAGACGCGGAAGACCACAAGGGTCGCAGCCAGACAGCGAGCGCAACGATCGTGTACGCGCTCGCGTTCGCGCTCGTGATCTGGACCGACGTGAGCGAGCGCGTGGCGTTGTCGAACTCCAGCCGCATGGACGCGCTGATCGCGGTGCTGTGCACGGTTCTGGTCACCTGGCAAGCGTGGCTCCTCGGCCGCGGTCGCTTGCGCGCGGCGCGCTCCGCTCCGTCGGATGCGCAAACGCTTCCTTCGCACGCTTCCGCGCGACCTGCGCACGTCGAGCTGCGGCCTTATCCGGGCGCCTGGCCGCTGTGGGACCGCGACAGCGGCGCCAACGTCGACCCCAGTCTCCTCGCGCTGCCGGACGAACTCGTCGCGCGCGTGCAGGCCTACGAGAACGCCGTGCTCGAGGCCATCGATCAGGATCCCGAGCACGGTCTCGTGTTTCGCGACGCGCGCCGCAAGCGCGAGCTCGAGCAGCAGGCCACCGCGCTCGCCGGCGAACTCGAGCGCCACCTGGGCGCCGACGCCGTCGCGTGGCGCATGCCCGACGAGCTCGACTAGGGCGCGCGAGTCACCAACAGCGAAGCGACACGACCGCGTCTGGGCCGGACCGTTTTACGTAGCGTCGTAAATTGGTCCGGACCGTTTTACGACGGGCCGTCAGATGGTCCCGCGCCCGGGCAGAGCTTCCGCGTTGGTCGCCGCGCCGCGCGAAGGTCGCGGGGCCGTGCAGCTATCGTGAAAAATTGCTCTGGCGCCTTACTGCTGGTCAGAACGACTCGTTGAACGCGACTTCGCCGGTCACGCCGACCTGGTAGGCGCTCACGCGGCGCTCGAAGAAGTTCGAGAGCTCCTGCACGTCCTGCAGCTCCATGAACCCGAAGGGGTTCTTGGCGCCGAAGCGCGGCTTGAGGCTGAGGTTCTGGAGGCGCTGGTCGGCGACGTACTCGAGGTACTGGCGCATGTCGCGCACCGAGAGGCCCGGCACGCCGCCGCCGAGCAGGTCCTCGGCGAACTGGGTCTCGCAGTTCACGGCGTCCTCGATCATGGCCACGATGTGGCGCTCGAGTTCGGCGTCGAACAGTTCGGGCTCCTCGCGCCGCACGGTCTCGGCCACTTCGAGCGCGAAGCTCATGTGCATGCTCTCGTCGCGGAACACCCAGTTGGTGCCCGAGGCCAGGCCGTTGAGCAGCCCCTTGCTGCGCATGAAGTAGACGTAGGCGAAGGCCGCGTAGAAGAACAGGCCCTCGACGCAGCAGGCGTAGCAGATGAGGTTCAGCAGGAAGCGCCGGCGATCCTCGCGCGTGAGGAGCTTGTCGACGACCAGTCCCGACTCCATCCACTTGAAGCAGAACTCGCCCTTGCGCGCGATCGAGGGGATGTTGTGGATGGCCGCGAAGGCCAGCTCGCGCTCCTTGATGTCGGGCACGTAGTTGTCGAGCAGCGTCAAGTAGAACTGGACGTGCAGCGCCTCCTCGTAGATCTGGCGCGACAGGTACATGCGCGCCTCGGGCGAGTTGATGTGCTTGTAGAGGTTCAGCGCGACGTTGTTGGCGACGATCGAGTCGCCGGTCGCGAAGAACGCCACGAGGCGGTGCACGAGGTGGCGCTCGGCCGGGAGCAAGCGGCTGCGCAGGTCGACCAGGTCGCTCGAGAAGTCCACTTCCTCGACCGTCCACGTGTTGCGGATCGCCGACTTGTACATCTCGTAGAAGACGGGATAGCGCATCGGGCGGAGCGTGAGCTCGAACCCGGGATTGAGGATCATCGGACGTTGCGCGACGGCCACGGACATGTCGGGAGGTGCTCCTGGAGTCGGTTCTGGCGGGGGAAACGGGACGGAACGGCTACTGGCAGGCTTCGCACGACTCGGGGTTCTCGAGCGAGCAGGCCACCGCGGCGCTGTCGGGCACGGCCGCCGCAGCGGGGCTGCTGACCGTCGTTTGCCGGATGCGCGTGGCCGGTCGCGAGCGCAAGTAGTAGGTCGTCTTGAGCCCGGTCTTCCAGGCGTACATGTACATCGACGAGAGCTTGCCGATGACCGGGTTCTCGATGAACAGGTTGAGGGACTGCGACTGGTCGATCCACGGCCCGCGCGCCGCGGCGAGATCGATCAGCGCCTTCTGCGGGAGCTCCCACGCCGTGCGGTAGACCGCGCGCAGGTCGGCCGGGATGAACTCGAGGTCCTGGATCGAACCCTCGGCGGCCTTGATCGAGTTGCGCACGGCCTCGTTCCACATGCCGCGCTCCTTCAAGTCCTGCACGAGGTAGCGATTGATCTGCAGGAAGTCGCCCGAGAGCGTCTCGCGCTTGAACAGGTTCGAGACCTGCGGCTCGATGCACTCGTAGCAGCCCGCGATCGACGCGATCGTCGCCGTGGGCGCGATGGCGATCATCAGCGAGTTGCGCAGGCCGTGCACCGCGATGCGCGCCTTCAAGTCCTCCCAGCGCTTCTCGTCCGTGGGCTTCGCGCCCCACAGGTCGAACTGCAGCTTGCCCTGCGCCGCCCGCGTCTGCGGGAAGTTGGGGTGGAAGCCGTGCTCCTGCGCGAGTTCGCAGCTCGTCGCGAGCGAGTGGAAGTAGATCTCCTCCGACACGCGCGCGCTGATCTCGAGCGCTTCCTTGCTGTCGAACGGCAGGCGCAGCTTGAAGAACACGTCCTGCAGCCCCATCACGCCCAGCCCCACCGGGCGCCACGCGAGGTTCGACACGCGCGCCGCTTCCGTGGGGTAGTAGTTGATGTCGATGACGCGGTCGAGCCGACGCACGGCGACGCGCACGATCTCACCCAGCCGCTCGTAGTCGAACTTGCCGTCGACGACCAGCTTGCCGAGGTTGATCGAGCCCAGGTTGCACACCGCGGTCTCGTCCTTCGACGTGACCTCGATGATCTCCGTGCACAGGTTCGAGAGGTGCACCGTGCGGCCGGCGCCGCCGGTCTGGTTGCACTTCTCGTTGGAGGCGTCCTTGAACGTCATCCAACCGTTCCCGGTCTGCGCCAGCGTGCGCATCATCCGCGCGTACAGATCGCGCGCCTTCACCTGGCGCACGTACTGCTTCTTTTCCTCGGCCTCGAGGTACGCGCGCTCGAACTCCGCCCCGAACAGGTCGGTGAAGTGCGGCACGACCTTGGGATCGAACAGCGACCAGGTCGCGTCGGCCTCGACGCGCCGCATGAACAGGTCGGGGATCCAGTTGGCGAGGTTGAGGTTGTGCGTGCGGCGCGCCTCGTCGCCGGTGTTGTCGCGCAGCTCGAGGAACTCCTCGATGTCGGCGTGCCAGCTCTCGAGGTACACGCACGCTGCGCCCTTGCGCCGACCGCCCTGGTTCACGGCGGCCACCGAACTGTCGAGCGTCTTGAGCCACGGCACGATGCCGTTGGAGTGGCCGTTCGTGCCGCGGATGAGCGAGCCCTTGGCGCGCACGCGCGTGTACGACAGGCCGATGCCGCCGGCGAACTTCGACAGCTTCGCGACGTCGGCGTAGCGGTCGTAGATCGAGCCCAGGTCGTCCTCGGGCGAGTCCAGCAGGTAGCACGAGCTGAGCTGCGAGCGCGTCGAGCCGGAGTTGAACAGCGTGGGCGAGCTCGGCAGGTACTCGAGCGTGCTCATCAGCTCGTAGAACTCGATCGCCTCCTTGGGCGACTGCGACAGGCCGCAGGCCACGCGCATGAAGAAGTACTGCGGCGTCTCGAGCGCGTCGCGCGTCGAGGGGTTCACCAGCAGGTAGCGGTCGTAGACCGTGCGGATGCCGAAGTACTCGAACAGGTCGTTGCGCTCCGGGTTGATCGCCTGGTCGAGCTTGCGGTGGTGCGCCGCGACGAAGTCGGCGAGCTGCTGCGAGATCAGGCCGTTCTCGAAGGCGGCGCGCACCGACTGCGAGAAGCTCATGATGTTCTGGTTGCGCACTTCCTTGTCGATGAAGGCGCACAACAGGCGCGCGGCGAGGCGCGAGTACTGCGGCTCTTCGGCGATCAGCGACGCGGCGGTCTGGATCGAGAGCTGGTCGAGCTCGCGCGTGGTCGCGCCGTCGTACAGGCCGCTGATGGTGCGCATCGCGACGCGCATCGGGTCGAGCTCGGCGAGCCCGGCGCAGCAGCGCGACACCGCGCGCACGATCTTGTTGACGTCGACCGGCTCGAAGTCGCCGGCGCGTTTGCGCACGCGCATGCGCGTCTCGGGCACGAGCTGAGACTCGCGCGCAGCGCCGCCATCGGGGCGCGGCTGCACGTCGCGGGGTTGGGGGGTCAGAACGACCTCGCGCTCGGTCGAGCGCGGTTGGACGGGGGACGCGGAATCCATGCGACCTTCTCCTGGTCGGGTTCGGCGGCGAACGGGGGCGGCGGGCGGGGGACGGAACGACGGTGGGCGGAAGCGGGCGCGGGCGCAGGGCCAGCGGCGCAACCGGAGCCTGGAGCGGGGACGAGGCGGGTGGTCCGCGTGAACGGCACGACATCCCCTCGAGCCGCGCCACGGGAGCAGGTGAGACCGTCCTAATAGTGGTCGAGCGACCGAACAGCCCCTAGATCTCGTGGTGGGTCGCGGAGCTTACGTTTGGGGCAGACCCGCTCAAGGCGCCGCGACGACGATCTTCTCCGCGCGCGCAACTCCTTGCTTTGACGCACTTTGGAAACACGCTCGGCGCGACTCGGAGGGCTCGGGCGGGCCCCCGTCGCGCGCCGTGGGCGAGTTGCGCGCGGATCAAGAGGCCGCAGCGCGGTTGTTCGGCGCGCCGGCGGGGCGGATCATCCGTCGATGCCCCACTTCGATCCCTCGGCCGCCGCGCTCCCCGGCAGCGGCATCTACGGCCTCCCCAGCACCCGCGACGAGGCCGGCGTCCACGTCCTCCCGGTCCCCTTCGACGCGACGGCCTCGTACCGCAAGGGCGCCTGGATGGGTCCCGACGCGGTGGCGGCGGCGAGCCGACAGGTGGATCTGTTCGACGCCTTCACCGGGCGGCCGTACGAGGCCGGGATCTGGCTGGCGGACGCGCCGGCGGGCGCGCTCGAGCTGAACCGCGAGGCCTCGCGCCTGGCCGACGGGATCATCGTCGCTGGCGGCGACCTGGACGCCGCCCCGCACTTGCGCGCGGACCTCGCCCGCGTGAACGCGATCGGCGACGAGCTCAACGGCCTCGTGCGCGCTGCGACTCGGGAGGTCCTCGATGCCGACAAGCTGCCCGTGCTGCTCGGGGGCGATCACTCGACCCCCTTCGGCGCGATCCAGGCCTGCGCCGAGCGCTTCCCGGGGCTGGGCGTGCTGCACTTCGACGCGCACGCGGACCTGCGCGTCGCCTACGAAGGCTTCGAGTGGTCGCACGCGTCGATCATGGAGAACGTGACGCGACGCCTGCCGGACGTCGCGCGCCTCGCGCAGGTCGGCATCCGCGACTTCTCCGAGGACGAGTACGAGCTCTCGCGCAACTCCCGCGGCCGCATCATCACGCTCTACGACCGCGAGTGGCAGCGCGCGCGGCTCGCCGGCGGCGACGAGATCCTGCGGATCGTGCGCGAGCAACTCAGCGCGCTCCCCGAGCACGTGTACGTCTCCTTCGACATCGACGGCCTCGAGCCTGCGCTGTGCCCGAACACCGGCACGCCCGTGCCCGGCGGTCTGTCGTGGGCCGACTCGATGCTGTGGCTCGAAGAGCTCGCCCTCAGCGGCAAGCGCGTCGTCGGCCTCGACCTCAACGAGGTCAACCCCGGCGACCAGAGCGACGGCGACAGCTGGGACGCGATGGTGGGCGCGCGGCTGCTCTACCGCATGATCGGCGTGGCCTTGATGACGCGGCGATGAGCTAAGCGGCGCGGCCCGCGGAGTTTCGTGAACCGCCTCGAGAGTCGACGGCATCCAGCGCCTCGGAAGAAGGCGCTGGCATGACGGCCCGCAAGCGAATCGTGCTCTACAACCCGAGCCTCGCCGAGGGGCGCGGGGGCTTCCCCGTTTCGCGGGACCAGCTCCCACTCTCGCTGATGTCGATCGGCGCGTGGCCGGACCGCGAGGGCTATGAGGTCGTGATCGTCGACGCCAACCTCGGCGATCCGGGGCTGAGCAAGCGCCGCGTGGTGGAAGCTTGTGAGGGCGCGCTGCTGTACGCGACGACCGGCATCCTCGGCGGTCAGGTCGCGGACGGGCTCGCCTGCTCACGCGCGGTGCGCGCCGCCCACCCGCGGCTGCCGAGCTTCATCGGCGGCTGGTGGGCCTCGGTCGTGCCGGAACTCCAGCTCGCGACCGGACTCTACGACGCCGTGAGCCTGGGCCAGGGCGAACTCACGTTCCTCGACCTGGTGCACGCCGTCGAGTGCGGCGCGCCGCTCGAGGAGGTCCCCGGGCTCGCGCTGTGGCGCGATGGCGCGCTCGTGCGCACGGCGCCGCGGCGCGTCGAGGGCTGGGACAAGCTGCTGAATCCGCCCTGGCATCTGATCGACTTCGCGCAGTACCGCGACGCACAGCTGAGCGGGCGCAGCGCGCGCGAGGCCGCGCGCATGATCACACCGCCGGGATTCAACGGGCGCGCCGTGTGGGGCATCACCTACTGCTCGAGCTTCGGCTGCCCCGAGCCCTGCGCGTTCTGCTGCTCGCCGCTGGTCAGCGGCATGCGTTGGCAATCGATGCCGGCCGCTCGAATGCTCGACGATCTGCTCGGGCTGCACGAACGCTGGGGCTTCGACTGCGTGCGCTTCTACGACGCCAACTTCGGCGTGCACGAGCCGCGCGTGCGCGAGTTCTGCGAGGGGCTCGCCGCGCGCGGCACGCCATTCGAGTGGCACGCGATGATGCAGACCTTCTCGCTGCTGCGCTGGAAGCCGCAGACGCTCTCGGTGCTGCGCGACGGAGGCCTGTACCACGCGCTGGTCGGCGCAGAGACCGGCGACGCCGGCATGCGCGACGCGATCGGCAAACACTCGCAAGAGGGCGACAACCTGCGCACCGCCGAGCTGCTCGAGCGCCTGGGCATCGCGTCGCTGTTCACCTACATCGTCGGCTACCCGGACGAGGACGAGGCCTCGATGATGCGCACGCTCGACGAGTGCCGGCGCATCGCGGCGACCTGCTCGCTCGCGCGCGCGATGCCCTGGCCCTACCGCCCGATCCCGGGCACGGAGTTCTACGCCCGCGCGCTCGAGCTCGGTTTCCAGCCGCCGCGCACGCTCGAGGGTTGGGGCCGCGTGGGCGAGTACCACCTGTGGGAGAAGGAGTGCTGGCCGAACCAGATCCCGCGCTCCGTGCAGGTAGCGCGCCAGACGCTGGAGCACTACGTCTCGCTCTCGCTGGGGCTTGTGCGCGGCCGGATCGGCGGATGGGAGCGACGGGCGCTCGCGCGCGTGCGTTCGGGCGACTTCCGCTTCGCGCGCGCCGAGGCGCGCCTGTTCACGCTGTGCCACCGAGCGGCGAGCGCGCTCGGCCTCGAGCGCCTCGCGCGCCGCGACATCCACGCCGGGATCCAGACCAGCCGCATGCCGCGACGCAGCGCGTCGTCACCGATGGGATGAAGCGCTTGCGCTCAATTCGCGCGGGCGCGCTTCGCCGGCCGCTCGGGCAACCACGCATCGCGCGACGGCGTGAAGCCGTTGCGACGCTGCAGCATGCGCGTCAGGTGATGGTGCTCCGCACGGTTCTCGACCCACATCGCCGAGCAGTCCTCGCACGAAGACCAGTCGCGGAAGTCGAACTCCATGTGGGCTCGTCGCAGGCTCTGCATGGCCTCGTTCGTCCACAGCTCGCGCAGCGACTGCTCTGGGAAGCGCCCGATGCGCACGCGCGCATCGAAGTCGTAGCGGCAGACGGAGATCGTGCCGTCGGCGAGCAGGTACAGCGTGTCCCACGGGTAATGGCACGGGAAGCGGATCGCCTTGTACAGCCGGTCGTGGATCCGCTTGGGCAGCAGGCTGCGCTGGTGGAACTCGCCGTCCTCGACGTAGTCGGCGTGGTTGTGCACGTACTGGAACAGGAAGTCGTCGGCGTAGGGCGCGTAGGCCGCGAAGAAGCGCCGCTCGACCTCGCGCGTGAAAAGCGGGGTGACGACGCAGGTGACCGTGATCGTCGGCAGCCGCACGCGGCCCCAGGGGCTGTCGCGCACGGGTCCGATCTCGTCGCGCAAACGCCGCAGCGTAGCCAGCCCTTCGATCACGACTTCGGGCTTCAAGCCATCGCGTGTCTTGGCGAGCACATCCGCGTCCGCGGCGTCGACCGAGACGTTGAGCAACTCGGGGCCGCCCTCGACCAGCGAACGAGCGAGCGCCTCGCGCCGCAGCAGCGTGCCGTTGGTCGACAACACCGCGACCCGTTCGCGCTCCGCAGCCATGCGCACGAGTTCTCCGATGCGCGGGTGCAGCGTCGGCTCGCCGATGGTGTGCAGCGTGAGGCGCGGAATCCCCAGGTCGACCATCTGGTCGAGCAGCTGCTCGTACATCTCGAGCGAGAGGTACTTCGCCGGCCGCACCATGTCCTTGTTGCCGCAGTACTGGCAGGCGAGATTGCAGGCGTTGGTCGGCTCTACGACGATCCGTTTGGGTGTCGGAGGTACGAGGCCGCTGGGATGCTCGCGACGCAACCTCAAGGCGGCGAAATGCTCTCTGGCGAAGCGCACGTAGTTCGTGCGCCGCACCCAGTCGCGAACCGGTCCAAGGAGACGCGACATCGACCCACTGCGAGGATTCATGGTTCGCTCCCACGCTCGCCCGCCCGCTGGATCCTAGGCCCGATTCGCACGCGAGCGCAAGGAGCAGCGCGATGAACGAAGCGCTCTCGCGCGCGCCGCCGCTCGAGCTCGAGCGCGCCACCGTGCTCGTCAGCGGAGCGTCCGGCTTCCTCGGCGCGCACGTCGTCCGCGCGCTGCGTGCGCGAGGCGCCGTGGTGCGCGCAATGGTGCGGCGTCGCGCCGGCCGCGAGGATCTCGAGCGCGATGGCGTCGAACTCGTCGAGGCGAATCTGCTCGACGAGCGCAGCCTGCGCGCGGCCTGCGCCGGCGCCGACGCTCTGGTCCACTGCGCCGCGCACAAGGGCCTGTGGTCGCGCGTCGCGCTCGAGCAACGGCGCGTGAACGTCGAGGGCACAGCCGCGATCCTGCGCGCTGCGCACCACTGCGACTTGAAGCGCATCGTGCACGTGTCGACCACGGGAGCGATCGGCGGCTCGCGCGAGCCCGAGACGTTGGACGAACGCTCGCGCTGGGGTCTGTACGAAGCGCGCGTGTCGTACGTCGCAACCAAACACGAAGCCGAACAGCGCGCGCTCAGCGCCGCGTGGGGCGGCATGCCCGTGGTCATCGTCAACCCCGGCGCGTTGCTCGGACCGCGCCTGTTCGGCGGCGAGTCGTCGACCGTCGCGCGCGCGCGCCGCGGCGGTTGGCGCTGGGCGCCGCCGGGCGGCGCATCGTTCTGCGACGTGGAAGACGTCGCGCAGGGCTGTCTGGCGGCGCTCGCGCACGGGGGCGTGGGCGAGCGCTACATCCTCGGCGGCCACAACCTGACTTGGGAGCAGCTCCAGCGCGGACTGGCGCAAACCGCGGGCGCAACGACCCGCACGCTCCGAACACCGCGCGCGGTGCTAGCACCGCTGCGTTGGGGCGCATCCGCGCTCGACCTCATCGGCCTCTCGCGACCTCCGTGGGCCCCCGAGCGCTTCGCGACTTGGGGTTGGTACGTGTGGGTCAGCTCTGCGAAGGCCGAGCGAGAGCTCGGGTACCGCGTGAGGCCGCTGGCAGAGACGTTGGCGCGCGCCTGCGCGACACGTTGAGTCAGCACATGTCGAGAACGCTCCGATCGAGGTCTAGCGCGCCGGCCGTGAGCACGCCGCGACGCCGTTGTGACCACGTCGCCCAAAGACCATCATCCGCACGCGCCGCACGAAACTGAACGCGCGCGGCCTCCATGGAGTTCACGTCGATCCTGCAGCGCGCGGCGAGCGGCGAGAAGGTCGCGCAGGAAGAGCTGTTCGCGCGCGTTGCGGAGCGGCTCGAGGTGTACGTCGAGCACAGGCTCGGTCGCGCGCTCGCGCGGCGCGTCGAAGTGCAGGACGTCGTGCAGGAGACGCTGCTGCGGACGTGGGGTGCGTTGGGGCGCGCGGAGCTGAGCGGCGAAGGACCGTTCCTCGCCATGGTGTGCCGGATCGCGCGCAACGTGATCGCCGACGTCGCGCGCGCGGCGCGGCGACAACGGCGCGGGGGCGGCGCGAAGGTGCTGTCGCTGGCGCGCTCGGACTGGAGCACGGCCGGGGCGGCGTCACCGCCGGATTCGAGCGCCGGCCCGTACACGCGCGCCGCGCTGGGTGAAGCTCGCGGGCGGATGCGACAAGCGTGGCGCGCGCTCTCTCCAGAGCACCGGCGCGTGATCGCGCTGCGCCAGTTCGAGGGCCTGTCCGCGCGCGAGACGGCGCAGCGCGTTGGCGCGACCGAGCAAGCGGTCCACGCGATGTTTCGACGCGCGCTGAGCCGCTGGGGCGAAGAACTCGAGCGCCTGGGAGGCGCGCCGAGCGGCTGAGGCGGCGCATTTTCGTTTTTGCGTGTCGAATCGAGCGGCCAACGACGCTCCGGCGGGGCAACTAGACTCGCCAGGAGCGCACCGATGACCAAGAACGACACGGCCGACCTCGTCGACGAACTCGTAGCGCTGTACGCCGAGCGCGTGGCGCGCGGCGAGCCCTCGCGCGCCGAGGAGCTGATCGCCCGCGCGCCGCAGCACCGCGCCGAGCTGCTGCGCTGCTTCCACATGATCGACGGCGCGCCCTCCGCCGGGAGCGCTGTGCTGGCGGGTGAGCTGGAGCTGGGCGACTACCGCATCGTGCGCGAACTCGGCCGAGGCGGCATGGCGGTGGTCTACGAGGCCGAGCAACTCTCGCTGCGCCGACCGGTGGCGCTGAAGGTGCTGCGCAACCACCTCACGCTCGAGCCGCGGCACGTCGAGCGCTTCCAGCGCGAAGCGCGCGCGGCGGCCAAGCTCGCGCACCCCAACGTCGTTCCGATCCACGCCGTCGGCGCCGACGGCGGCCACGCCTGGATCGCCTTCGAGCTCGTGCGCGGTTCGACGCTGGCGGGCGTGATCGCAGCGCTGCGCGGAAAGCGCTCGCGACCCACAGCGACCGACCTCGCGCGCGCCACTGGTGCGAGCGAGCTGAGCTCCTACCCCACCTACGCCCACGCCTGCGTGCGCGTCATGCGCGGCGTGTTCGAAGCGATCGACTTCGCGCACGAACGCGGCGTGATCCACCGCGACCTCAAGCCTTCGAACATCCTGATCGACGCCAAGGGCAAGCCGCTGGTGGCCGACTTCGGTCTGGCGAAGGACATGGGCGAAGCGTCGCTGTCTATCACCGGCGAGACGCTGGGCACGCCGCACTACATGTCGCCCGAGCAAGCCGGCGCGCTGGCGAGCCGCGTCGACGAGCGCACGGACGTGTATTCGCTCGGCGTGACGCTCTACGAGCTGCTCACGCTCGCGCGGCCCTTCGAAGGCGACACGATGCAACAGCTCCTCGCGCGCATCGCGACCTTTGAGGCGCCCAACCCGCACGAGGTCGCCGCGGACGTCGACGAGCGCGTGGGCGATGTGGTGCTCAAGGCGCTGAGCAAGGACCCCGCGCAGCGCTACGCGAGCGCGCACGAGTTCCTCACCGACCTCGAGCTCGCGTTGAGCGGCGCGCAGACGAGCGCGGCGCCCACGCGCGGGTTGAGCGCCGTGATGCAGCGCCATTTCGACTCGGCCGTGGAAGGCGCGCCGTTCGAGTACAGGAGCCGCGCCCACATCTTCGGTCTCCCGTTGCTGCACGTGGTGCGCGGCGTGCGCGATCCGATCACCCGAAAGCCCAAGTGGGCGCGCGGAGTGATCGCGATGGGCGACTTCGCGATCGGTGGCTACGCCGGCGGCAAGCTGGCGATCGGCGTGCTTGCGCTGGGCGGAATCTCGATCGGCCCGCTCAGCATCGGCGCGCTCGCCCTGGGCGGTTGGGCCGCGGGTGGACTCGCGCTCGGCTACGACGTGATGGGACTGTTCGCCGCGGGCAAGGTGGGCACGGGCTTGTTGGCGCAGGCTGTGGAAGTTCAGCGCGACGCGGCCGAACTGCGCGCGAACTTCGATGGATCGAGCGGCCCGCCGATGGAGTTCCCACTCAGCCTCACGGCGGCGATCCTGTCACTCACGTTCCTCGGCGGCGTGTGGCGCAAACGCGCCCCGAATCCTGCGATCGCACGCATCGTCCAGGCTGTCGCGGTCGCTGTCGCTCTGCTGTCCGTCCTGCCCGCCGCGCTGCTGCTCGCCGATGTGCGCATGGGGTTCTTCGGGACCTGGATCTACGTCGTGGTGTTGGTCACGGTGGGATCCGCGGTCCTGCGCTGGCTCACCGGCGCCGGAAGAGCTCGCGACGGGCGCGAGCCGCGTGTCACTGGGCGCTGAGTAGCGCGCTAGCTCGAGGGCCGTCATTCGCGGCGGAGGTCCCCGTGCTCGCCGTACTCCTGCTCCTCGCGTCGCTGGCGCAGTCCAACGCGCCGAGGCTCCAGCCGCGCACATACTCGTCGCCGTCGGGCGAGTGGACATGCCACGTCGACCCGAGTTCGATCCACGGCTCGGGGCCCTCGCAGGTCGTCGTCGAGCGCGCTGGAACGCGGGCGTGGTCGTGCGAGCTGGCCTACACGCTCAAGGAAGTGTGCATCACGGACAGCGGCCACTGTGCGGGCTACGGCTGCACGAGCGGCTGGTCGATCGCCTTCGCCGAGGGCGACTTCGTGATCGCGCTCTTCGATCCCGAGGGCGGCGTGCTTCGCGAGGAGCGTGTCGCGCGCACGAGCAGTCGCTTCCTCCACATGCGCCACGACCCCGCTCCGCTCGGGATCTTCGCGCACCCCGAGCTCGACCGCACCGTCGTTCGCATCGACGACGAGGACGTTAACCGTCAGGACGAGGTGTGGTGGCGCTTCCGCACGTCCACCGGCGAGAAGCTCGAGCCGGTACGGCCCAAGGAAAAGCTCGAAGATCGAGAGTGCTTGCGACGGTCCATGGATGTGCGTCCAGTCGCCGGAACGCCGCTCACTCTCGTGCAGTGGTACGTGTTCGGAGATCGCCCGGGTGGGACACGCGATCTGGGAACGAGCTACATGCTCGTGGACGCAGATCACGAACCCGTTTGGACACTGGCGCTGCCCAAGGACTTCCGGCTGGCCGATCGGGACGCGGAGCTGCTGGCGTCGAGCGAGCGGCGCTCGAAGAGCGGCATCCTGGCGGTCTCGCCGAAGCGCTTCGAGCTGCTCTGCGTTGCGCGGAACGAGCGCATCGCATTCGAGGTCAGCGAGAGCGCCGCAGCGCCGAGCGGTTGGAGGGTTCGCGAACTCGAGCGCGTTCAGCACGTCGAGTTGCGAACCCAGCCGGCGGACCTCGCGACGCTCGAGCTGCACAAAGTCGCGTCGACAGCCTTCAAGCACGGCGCTTCATCCGGCGCGCCGGTGCTCGCGGAGGTCGAGGGCGTACTGTTCGACGGACGCGGACACGTCGTCCTCCAAGACCGGCTCAGCAGCGCACTGCACTTGTTCTCGTCCACGGGTCAGCGCGTGGGCGTGCTGGCGTCGGAGCTCGGCGAGGTCGGCTGGGACCTGATCGCGCTCGGGAGCATCGCCAGCGCTCCCGACGGTCGCATGTACCTCAGCACAGACCCATTGTTCGACCGCCACGTAGCGCTCGCTGCGAGCGGTGAACTCCTCGGTCAGGTCGAGCTGGGCGGTCAGCGCGTCGCGTTCCTCGCCAGCGGCGAACGCTGGGCCGCACGCTGGGCGGTGCAAGAGATCGAGATGGTGCGCAAGCTCTCGGCCGACGGCGAGGAGCGCGCGCAGATCACGCGAAGACCCGACGGCCAGTTCTTCGTCGACATCGCGGCCATCGGCTGTCGACCGAGCGGCGAGCTGGCCGTGCTGAGCGGCGGCGAAGGCCTCGAACTCGACCTGTTCGACGCAACCGGAGCTCCGCAGCGGAACATCGCGCTGCACGGCGCGCCGCGCGACTGGTGGAAGAGCATCGACTACCGCGACGACCTGGTGCTCGTGAGCACCTGGTCGGACGCCGCGATCGTGGTCGCGCTGCCATCCGGCCGGCCCGCGCTCGTCCGAGTCACGGAAGGCGCGCCGAGTTCGACGAAGGCCTTCACGCTCTCACCCGACGGCCGTGAGCTGTGGTGCGCGACGCAGGCCCCGCCCGCGCTGCATCGCTTCGCGCTGCCGGAGTGAAGCGTGTAAGGCGGCGCGCTGCGCGGCGTCAGCGTAGGCTCTCACGATTCAGCGAGAACCCGACGCCATGAACACCAGCCAACAACTCGTCCGCAAGCTCTACGACTGCTTCGCCGCCGGCGACCTGCCCGGATTCCTCGCCATGCTGCGCGAGGACATCGTGTGGAACGAGGCCGAGGGCTTCCCCGTGTCCGACCGCAACCCGTACGTCGGGCCGCAGGCGATCGTCGAGGGCGTGTTCGTGCGCGTGATGGAGCTGTGGAGCGACTTCAAGGCGCAGCCGGTCGAGATCGTCGGCGGGCCCGAGGTCGTGACGGCCTTCGGTCGCTACTCGGGCGTGAGCACCGCAACGGGCAAGCGGCTGGACGTGCAGTTCGCACACACCTGGTGGCTGCGCGATGGCAAGGTCGCGCGCTTCCAGCAGATGGTCGACACCGCCGGGGCGGCTCGGACGCTGAGCTGAGGCGCGCCGTGTCGGCGGGAGCACCTCGCGCGCTCGGCCGCACCGGGGCGATGCTCGGACTCGCGCTCGCCTGCGCGAGCTGCACCTCGCTCGTCACGCCGCCGCGCGCGCCGCGCGACCCCACGAGCGTGTTCCTGCTGCGCGAGGCTCGCCACGTCGGCGTGGTGCTCCCGGCGCACGTCGATGGGCGCGTCGAGCGCTACGTCGAGTTCGGCTTCGGCGACTGGGCCTGGTACGCGCTCGAGCGCGACGCCTGGTACGACGTGTTCGCCACCGTGCTCTGGCCGACGACGGGCGCGCTGTGTCGGCGGGAGCACCCCGCGCGCTCGGAGCGGGAGCTGCGCGCGGCGGCCCATTGGACGGAGCTCGAGGAGCTCACCGTGTCGCGCGCGCGAGCCGAGGCCCTGCTCGAGCGGCTCGAACGCGAGTTCGCGGCGCGGGCGGCGCGCAGCGTGCGCATCGAGGCCTACGACATGTCGTTCGCGCCCTCGGACCGCAGCTACTGGTTCGGCGACACCTGCGCCGACGTCGCGGCGGACTGGCTGGAAGAACTCGGCTGCGGCGTTTCGCGGGCGCCCATCAGGATGAGCGTGCGCAAACGGGGCTCAATCGCTCGAAGCACGGGCGACGAGACGAACGGTGCGGTAACGCTTCCATCGAGCGGCCTGTAGGGCGCCCCCGCCATGTCGAACGAACAGCCCGATCAAGTCCCCCCGAGCCCGTCTGACCCGCAGCCTCCGCGCCCGGAGCCGAACGCTCCGCCGAAGGTCGAGGTGCGCGCGGAGCCGGTGCGAGGGACGACCGATGCGGGCCGGGTCTACGACGCGCCGCCGTTCCATCGCGATCCCCCGCCGAACCCGTTTGGCGGCGGCGGCGGCGGCGGTTCGACACCGCCGAACGAGCCCACGTCGAGCGCTTCCGCCAAGGCCGGCGCCCCCGCGGTGGGCTGGGCCGTCGCGTGCCACCTGCTCGGCCTCGCCGACTTCGGCGTGAGCTTCCTGTTCGCCGGACTGATCTTCACGGCCGCGTTGTGGCTCCTGCGCCGCGGCGACGACCCCTTCGCCGACTTCCACGGCGCTGAGTCGCTCAACTTCCAGCTCAACCTCCTGTTCTGGCAGGTGGCGGCGGTCCCGCTGATCCTGTGCTGCCTGGTGGGCCTGCCGATGCTGATCATCTCGCCGTTCTTGAAGATCGGCCTGCTGCTCTACGGCGCCTATCGCGCCAGCCGCGGCGATCGCTGGCGCTATCCGTACATCCTGCGCATCGTCGGCTGAGGCGCAGAAAACGCGTCGAGACAGCGCGGGTCGGCCTGCCGAGCGCAGGTCGGCCCGCGCGCGCGTTTCGAGCTCGCGGGCCCGGCGGCGCCCCGACGGGCCTAGAATCGGCCCGATGCTCCACGGCCAGCGCCCACTCATCGCCATCAACGGAGAGATGACCTCCGGCGACAGCCCGTCCGTCAGCCTGAAGAACCGCTACGCCGACGCCGTGCTCAAGGCCGGCGGCATACCGCTGGTGCTCGCGCCGGTGGGCGGCCCGGCCGACGTGCGGCGCGTGCTCGAGCGCGTGGATGGCCTGCTGCTGTCCGGCGGCGACGACTTCGACACCGCACGGCTGGGTCTGGGCCCCACGCATCCGGCCGCCAAGCCCGTGCCCACCGCCAAGCAGGACTTCGACGTCGAGCTGGCGCGCGCCGCGATCGAGGCCGGGCTCCCGATCCTCGGCATCTGCTACGGCATGCAGTTGCTCGCGCTCGTCGAGGGCGGCGCGCTGCATCAGCACCTGCCCGAGGACCGCCCCGGCCGAGCGCCGCACGCGGGCGGAGTGGTCCACCCGGTCGAACTCGACGTCGGCAGCCGACTGCGCGGCCTCCTCGAGTGCCAAGCGCTCGACGTCGTTTCCCGCCACCACCAGGCCGTCAGCGCCGTCGGTCCGATGTGGAAGGTGGCCGCGCGCGACTCCGAGGGCCTGATCGAGGCCGTCGAGCGCGCCGAGCATCCGTTCGCTTTCGGCGTCCAGTGGCACCCCGAGCTCTCGCCCGAGGGCAGCGCGAACGACCGACTCTTCCGCGCGTTCGTGTTCGCCGCCGGCGTGCGTTCGGCGCAGCTTCGGTACCCGCGCTCTGCGGCGGGGCTAGTTCCTGTGGCCGGCGCGAGTCGCTGAGCCCCGCTCTCACGCATGTTCCAGATCCAGCCCAACAAGCGTCCGTCAGCGCCCGCGTCCGGAATGTTCACCGACGGCGAGCGCAAGCGCCTGTTCCTCTACCTGTTCGGCCTGCTGGGCATCTGCGGTGGGTTCGCCGCAACGTACATGAACCTCGGAAAGGGTTCCGAGCGCGCGCAGGCCGAGGCGGAAGTCGAACAACTGCGCTCGCAGATCGCGCTGCCGGCGCTGCGCATCGAGGAGTACCGCGCCGAGGCCAAGGACTCGACGCAGGCGGAGCGCTCGCTCATCGAGACGCAAGCGCTCGACATCGCGCTCGCCGACGCGCGCCTGTACAGCCCGCAGCACTTCGAGCCCATGAACGGTGTCGAACTCGATCGCGCGCTGTGCGCCGAGTTCGCGGAGCGCTCGAGCGAATTGCGCGGCAAGGTCGTGCGACTGCGCGGCTTGCTCGACGAGCTGATCGAGTACGAGTCCGCACCGGGTGTGGTCGGGCACTACCGCGGCCGCGCCACCCTCGAGGACGGCGCGCCGGCGTTCGTGTCGTTCGTCAGCAGCGGCGAGATCGAGCTCGGCGCCGGCGACTTCATCATGCTCGAGGGGTTCTTCCTCAAGAACCAGGCGCAGAACACGCCCGAGAGCGGATGGGTCGAAGGACCGCTGATCGTCGGACCGCGCGCGCAGCGCTCGTATCCGTCGCTGGGGCGAGTCACCTCGCTCTCGCCGGACGATTTCCTCGACGTGGAGGACGACAGCCTCACGGAGGGAATGCGGCCGACGCCCGCGGTGTATTGGAAGCTGCTGGCGTACGCGCGCGATCTCGAGCCGAACTCGATCGACTGGTCCAAGGCGCCGCTGCTCGACGCAGCGACGATGCAGCAACTCGCCGCTGACCCCGCGCGCTTCCGCGGCATGCCCATGCGCATCCCCGGTTGCGTCGTGCAGGACATCTGGCGTCAGGCCAAGCGCGAGAACCCGGCGCGGCTCACGCACCTGACCGAAGGTTGGCTCGGCTCGTTCGAGTGGTTGAGCACCCTTCACCGAGTGGTGCGCTTCGACTCGCCGATGCCCAACCCGGGCATCGTGAAGAGCGGCCAGATGACCGCACAGGGATTCTTCCTGCGCGTGCACGCCTACGAATCGGCCGGCCGCGGAACGCAGCTCGCGCCGCTGTTCGTGCTGCACTCGATGGCGCCGTTCGCTCCGCAGAAGGACCGCACGCTGGGCCTGGTGTTGGCCGTGCTGGGCACGACCTTCGTGGCGGTGCTCGTGCTGTTCCTGGTGCTGATGCGGCGCGACGAGAAGAAGGCCGCGGTGTTGACGCGCCAGCTCGTCGAGCGCCGGCGCCAGCGTCGCGCCAAGGCGAAGCAGGGCGCAGGCGCGCAATAGCAGCAGCGATGTCGACGCGCATCGCCGTCGCCACCGACCCTCGCTACGAAGTCGTCGTGGGAGCGGGCGCTCTCGAGCGCGCAAGCGAGTTCGTCGCACCGCTCGACGTGCTGTTGCGCGACAGCGGGCTCCCCGATCAACTCGGCTTGCTCGCCGCGCGCGTGTCGATCGCGCTGCCGCCCGGCGAGGAGGCCAAGGACTGGGAGACGCTCGGCGCATTGCTCGGCGCCCTGGCTCACGAAGCCCTCGATCGCTCGACGAAGATGTGCGTGGTCGGCGGAGGCGCGGCGCTCGATGTCGGCGGCCTCGCTGCGGCGCTGTACCTGCGCGGGATCGAGGTCGTGTACTGCCCGACGACGTTGCTCGCGATGGTCGACGCGTCGGTGGGCGGCAAGACGGCGATCAACCTGCCCGAGGGCAAGAACCTCGTCGGCGTGGTGCGTCAACCGCGCGCGGTGTTCGCCGACACGCGCTTGTGCGCCAGCCAGAGCGAGCAGGAGTTCCGCTCGGGACTGGGCGAGGTGCTCAAGTGCGCCGTCCTCGGCGGTGAGCGCTCGCTTGCGGAGCTCGAGCGCGATGCGACGGCGCTCTCGAAGCGCGATCCGGCGGCGCTCGAACGCACCATCGTCCGCTGCGTGCGACTCAAGGCGCGCATCGTCGCGCGCGATCCCCTCGAGCGCGGGGCGCGCCGCGCGCTCAATCTCGGCCACACGTTCGCGCACGCGATCGAGCGCGTCGCGGGCTTCGGCCGCGTGCCCCACGGCGTCGCCGTAGCCGCCGGACTGGGCGCTGCGCTCGAGCTGTCGCGGTCGGCCGGCGTGCTGCGCGATGCGCAGTTGCCCGCGCGAGTGCGACGTCTCGCGATGCGGCTCAGCTTGCCGCAGTCGATCGATGCGCTGCGCGAAGAGTTCGCGCTCGCGCTGCCGCCGCGCAAATTGCTCGACGCCATGCGCCACGACAAGAAGGCCCTCGCGGCGGAACCGCGCTTCGTGCTGCCCGAGCGCGCGGGCAAGGTGTTGCACGGCGTGGACTGCTCGCCGGAGTCGATCGGGGCCGTGCTCGCGCCGAAGAACAAACGCGCGCCGAGGACTGCTCGTCCGCGGCGCGCGTAGTGGGCGCTCGAGCTCGCTGACGCGAACTCCTGATCGAGCGCGACGCGCTCAGGTGTTCTGCGCCGGAGTCTGGCTCTGCGCCGGGTTGCGGTTGGGCAGCGCCGCGCCGGGCTCGTCGGTTTCCTTGAGCTTCTGCTCGAGCGTCTCGAGCATCGGCTTGAGCTCCGACAGCAC
>CALKYE010000064.1 GCA_938003765.1 uncultured Planctomycetia bacterium | reverse complement strand
GCGCGCAAGCGGCCTGGCTCGAGCGCGAGCAGCGCGGGTTGGTCGCGTTCGCACAGCTCGCCGGGCGCGTCGGCGCGCGCGGGGCAGCGCGGATGGAAGGCGCAGCCGCTCGGCGGGTCGAGCGGCGAGGGCGGTTCGCCCGCGAGCACGATGCGCTCGCGCCGCTCGCCTTCGTGCGGCGTGACGACGCCCGACAGCAGCGCGCGCGTGTACGGATGGCGTGGAGCCCTGAACAGCGCGTCGCGCGACGCCTGCTCGACCACGCGGCCCGCGTACATCACCGCGACCTCGTCGACGAGCTTGCGCACGACCGCCAGATCGTGGGAGATGAACAGGAGCGCCAATCCGAAGCGCTGTCGCAAGTCGGCGAGCAGGTTCACGATCTGCGCGCGCACCGACAGGTCGAGCGCGCTGGTCGGCTCGTCGCACACCAAGAGCTCCGGCTCGAGCACCAACGCGCGCGCGATGGCGACGCGCTGACGTTGCCCGCCGGACAGCTCGTGCGGATAGCGGTGGTAGAGGTTCGCTGCGAGTCCGACAGCGTCGAACACGGCGAGCACGCGCATGCGGCGCACGCGCGGTTTGAGCAGCCCGGCGATCGCGAGCGGCTCGAGCACCGCTTCGCGGATCGGCTGGCGCGGGTCGAGCGACGAGTACGGGTCCTGGAACACGATCCCGACGCGCTGACGCAACTCGCGCAGCGCCCGGCCGCGCGCGCCGGCGCGATCGACGCCGTCGATCAGGATCGAACCGCTGGTGGGGCGCTGCAGGCCGACCACGGCTCGCGCGAGCGTGCTCTTGCCGCAGCCCGATTCGCCGACCAGCCCCAAGCCCGCGCCGCGCTCGATGCGCAGGTTCACGCCGCGCACGGCCTGCAGCCAGCGGCGCTGCTCGAACAGCGCTCGCCGGCGCGCGGCGAAGCGAACCTCCAGGTCGCGCACCTCGCACAGCGGCGCGTTCACGAGCTCGCTCCCGCGCGCGCGACGACGCGCTCGCTCTCGAAGCAGGCCACGCGGCGTTCCGCAGTGAGATCGAGCTCGACGCCGCGCTCGCGCGCCTGGCGCAAGCCCAGCGGCGGAAGCAGCGGCGGGCGCGCGCGAGAGCACGAAGGCTCGGCGAGGGCGCAGCGCGCCGCGAACGCGCAACCGGGCGGGAGCGCGAGCGGATCGGGCGGCAGACCGCCGATCGACTCCAGGCGCGCCGCGGCGTCGAGCTCCAGGCTCGCCGCGCTCGCGAGAAGACCGAGCGTGTAGGGATGGGCCGGCGCGCGGAACACGTCGCGCGTCGGACCGCTCTCGACGATCGAACCGGCGTACATCACCGACACGCGGTCGGCGTAGTTCGCCACGAGGCCAAGATCGTGCGTGATGAACAGCACGCCCAGTTCGCGGGTGCGGCGCAGCTCGGCCAAGAGCTCCATGATCTGCGCCTGCACCGTCACGTCGAGCGCGGTCGTCGGCTCGTCGGCCAGCAGCAGCTGCGGGCGCGGCGCGATCGCCATCGCGATCAGCGCGCGCTGGCGCAGCCCGCCCGAGAGCTCGTGCGGGTACGCGTCGAGCCGCTCGCGCGCGGCGGGCACGCCCACCTCGACCAGCGCCTGCTCGGCCAGCGCGCGCGCCTCGTCGCGCGAGATCGGCTGGTGCAGCCGCAGCGCTTCGACGATCTGCTCGCCGATCGTGAACAGCGGGTGCAGCGACGCGCCGGGATCCTGCGGCACGAGCGCGATGCGCGCGCCGCGCACGGAGCGCAGCTCGCGTTCGCTCAGCGTGAGCAGGTCGCGTCCCTCGAACCACACCTCGCCGGTCTCGACCACGGCGCGGCCGCGCGGCAGGAGCGACAGCAGCGCCTGCGCGCAGACCGACTTGCCCGAGCCCGACTCGCCGACCAGCGCGAGCATCTCGCCGCGCTCGATGCGCAGCGAGACGTGCTCGATGGCCTGCAGCGGTCCGCGCTCGGTCTCGAAGCGCACGCGCAGGTGGCGCACATCGATCAGGCTCATCGCTAGCGCGGCTCCGTGACGCTCAAGGCGTCGCGCAGGCCGTCTCCGAGCGTCGAGAGCGCCAGCAGCGTCGCCGCCATCGCGCCGCCGGGGGCCAGCACGAGCCAGGCGTAGCTCTCGAGCGGGTTGAGCGCTTCGGCGCCCTCGGCCGCGAGCAGGCCCCAGCTCACGCGCGGGGGCTCCACGCCCAGCCCGAGGAACGACAGGAACGCCTCGTACAGGATCACCGACGGCAGCGTGAGCGTCAGGTTCACCACGACGAGGCCGAGCACGTTGGGGAGGATGTGGCGCGCGAGGATCCAGGGCGTGGAAGCGCCGGCGGCGCGCGCGGCTTCGACGAAGGCCGAGCGCTCGAGCTCGAGCACCTGCCCGCGCACCACGCGGGCCATCGAGAGCCACGACACGGCGCCGACGACCAGGAAGAAGATCTGCTCGCGCGAGAGGCGCGGCTCGCCGCCGCCCGGTGCGTCGAGCACGCTCAAGAGGAAGATCACCAGGAAGATCGTCGGCACGGCGAACAGCACGTCGACGATGCGCATCAGCAGGTTGTCCACGCGGCCGCCGGAGAGGCCCGCGACGGCGCCCCAGCTCGCGCCGATCACCAGGCTCGTGAGCGCGGCGCACAGCGCGACGAGCAACGACGTGCGGCTGCCCCACACGACGCGCGCGAGCACGTCGCGCCCGAGCGCGTCGGTCCCCAGCCAGGGCCCGGTGCGCCACTTGCCGAACAGGCGCGTGCGCAGCGAGACCATCTGCGCGTCGAGCGCGTTGAGTTCCCAGTACTCCGGCTCGAAGTCGAAGTCGCCGGGCGCGATCCAGGGCAGTTGAGGCGGCTGGGGTTCGCTGGCGAGTTCGATCGCGGCGGGGGAGGGCAGCGGCAGCAGCGGCGCCAGGAAACTCAAGCTGCACAGCACGAGCAGGAAGCGCAGGCTCCAGCGCACCGAAGCACGCCGCTTCAAGCGCTCGCGTGCGGCGCGCCACAGGCTCTGCGGACGCTCGCGCTCGATCTGCACGAGGGCGAGCTCGAACTCGCCGTCGGCGAACCATGCGCGGCGCTGCTGCTTCTGCTGCTCTTCGGCGCTCACGCTTCGCGCTCCAAATCGAGCCGCGGGTCGAGCAGCGTGTAGGCCACGTCGACCGCCGTGTTGAAGCCGAACACCATCACCGCGTAGACCACGGTGACGCCCATGGCCATCGTGTAGTCGCGGTTGAGCGCGCTCGCGACGAAGTGCGTGCCTGCGCCGGGGATGGCGAAGATGCGCTCGATCACCAGGCTGCCGGTGAGCACGCCAGCCGCCGCGGGACCGAGGTACGACACGACGGGCGTGAGCGCGCCGCGCAACGCGTGGCGCCACAGGATCCGCGCCTCCGACGCGCCCTTCGCGCGCGCGGTGCGGATGTAGTCCTTCGAGAGCGTCTCGAGCAGTCCCGCGCGCGCGAGGCGGGCGATGTACGCGGCGAACGGCAGCGCCAGCGACACCGCGGGCAGCAGCATGTGCCGCGGCGCGCCCCAGCCGGCCACCGGCGCGATCGGGATCCAGAACGCGAACACGAGCACGAGCAGGCTCGCGATCACGAAGTTGGGCAGCACCAGTCCGCTGGCGGACAGGATCCGCACCAGGCGATCGAAGCGCGAGTTCGGCGCGTGGGCCGAGATCAGAGCCGCGCTCAGACCGAGCACCAGGGCGATCGCGAGCGCCAGCCCGCCCAGCGCGATCGAGATCGGCAGCGACTGCGCCAGCGCGTCGTTCACCGACACGTCGCGGTGCTGCATCGAGGGGCCGAAGTCGAGCGCCAGCACGCCGCCGAAGACGTCGCTCGCGTCGCCGAACAAGCCGCGCTCGTCGAGGTTGAGCGGCCCGAGCGTGTGCAGGTACTGCTTCCACAGCGGCCAGTCGAGGTGGTACTGCGCGCGCAGCGCGGCTTCGACCGTGGGGTGCAGCTTGCGCTCGCCGGAGAACGGTCCGCCCGGCGCCGCGCGCAGCACGAAGAACGCGATCGTGATCACCGCCCAGGACGTGACCACGAACCACAGCGCGCGTCGCAAGAGGAAGCGCGCCATCAGCGTTCGCCTCCGACGTTCGCGCCGTGCGCGCCGCCCGAAGCGTCGAGAAGTTGCGCTGCCGATCGCGGCGAGCGCAGCCCCGCGCGCGGACCGTGCGACGCCACGCGTTGCTTGCCCGCGGCCCCCTGCTTGCGCGCGGCGTCGAGCTCGAGCGGATCGCGCCAGTAGAGCTTGGCCAGCGAGGGCTCGTTGAGCGCGTTGTCGTCGAAGCCGCCGAGGCCGGGATCGACGAGGTTCTGGCTGACGTACGAGTAGATCGGGATGCAGGGCGACTCGTCGAGCAGGAGCTTCTCGGCTTGCGCGTACAGCGGCCAGCGACGCGCCGGATCGCGCTCGCGTCGCGCGCTCGCGATCAGCGCGTCGTAGCGCGCGTTCTTCCAACCGGTGCGGTTGTTGGGGTTGTCCGAGGTCCAGATCTCGAGGAAGTTGCCCGGGTCGGCGTAGTCGGCGATCCACGACGAGCGCGACACGTCGTACTCCAGGCGCGACTGCGCGTCGAGGAAGGCCTTCCACTCCTGATTGCGCAGACGCGCCTTCACGCCGAGCGTCTGCTTCCAGTGGTGCGCCACGACCTCGGCGATGGCGCGATGCGTCTCGGAGGTGTTGAAGTGGATCTCGATCGCGGGGAACTCGCGCGCGTTGCGCTTGGGCGTCGAGTAGTTGGCGGCCTGGAACTCGGCCTGCGCGCCAGCTTCGGTGACCTGGATCAGGCTCGGCGCCTTGTAGTCGCCGATGGCGCCCCAGGGCGTGAACGAGAGCGCGGGCGACTGTCCGGCCTTGAGCACCTTCGCGGTGATCTCCGCGCGTTGCACGGCGCGGCTCAGTGCGCGCCGCACGCGCGGGT
Source organism: uncultured Planctomycetia bacterium (assembly GCA_938003765.1). Classification (GTDB taxonomy): domain Bacteria; phylum Planctomycetota; class UBA1135; order UBA1135; genus WYBT01. The sequence continues at coordinate 5,172 of CALKYE010000064.1, read as the reverse complement.
CGTCGAGCGGTGGGCGCGTGGTGTTGAGTCGGTAGAAGTACACGCCGAGGTACGGCGTCGCGCGGAAGTCCTCGCGCTTGGCCAGGCGCGGCACGAGGTTGGTCGGAATCGCTCCGTCGACCCAGTCGACCTCGCCGGTGAGGTACAGGTTCAGCGCGCTCGACCAGCTCTCGATCGAGAGCATGTCGACCGTGCGCAGAGCCACGCCGTCGGCGTCCCAGTAGTGCGGCGAGCGCTCGAGGCGCACGCGCTCGTTGATGCGCCGCTCGCGCAGCGCGAACGGGCCGTTGGTCACCAGGTGCTCGGGACGCGTCCACTGCGTCGGCCAGGTCGCCGGATAGCGCTGTCGCACGGCCTCGTAGCTCGCGCGGTGCAGCGGCGCGAAGGCGTAGAAGCACAGCACCTCGAGCAGGCGCGGTTGCGGCTCGCTCAGGCGCACCTCGAGCGTGCGCTCGTCGAGCGCGGTGAGGCCCAGCGCCTCGGGGCCCGCGAGCCCTTGCGAGAACTCGCGCGCGCCTTCGACGCACCACAGTTGCGCCGCGTACTCCGCGCCGGTCTGCGGGGCGAGCAGCCGCGTCCAGCTCCACACGAAGTCCTGCGCGCTCACGCGTTCGCCGTTGGACCAGCGCGCGGCGTCGCGCAGCGTGAAGGTGTAGGTCTTGAAGTCTGCGCTGACCGTCCAGCTCTCGGCGCAGCCCGGCGCCGGTTCGAGCGTCACGGGATCGCGCACCACGAGGCCCTCGAACAGCGCGCGCAGCACGCGGCCTTCGGGTACGCCGGTCGCCGCGTGCGGATCGAGGGACTTCACCTCGCCGCCGGCCGTGAACACGAAGTCCGCTCGCGTGCGGCGCGCGCGCAGCGCCAGCGCCACGATCAGCGCGACGACCAGCGCCGCCAGGACGGCGGCCACGAAGCGGCGCAGGCGGAGCGCGGGAGCGCTGGAGGGCATCGCCGCGCATCGTAGTGTTCGCGTCGCGAGGCCTGCAGTCCCGCGGCTCCTCCGCGAGCCCGTCCTGCGGCTGTAGCTCGTCGCTCCGCGATGGTGTAATTCCTCTTCGAGCGCCTCGCGCCCGATCCCCGTCGCATGCCCCGCCTCCCGACCCTGCTCGCGTTCGGCCTGTGCGCGTTGACGCACCTCGCGGCCGGACTGGCGCGGGCGCAGGGTTCGCTCGCTCCCGCGCAGGTCCGCGGCGATTCGTCGCCCGATCGCTTCCACCCCGATCTCGACGCGTCCGCGCGCGCCCATCCGCCCGAGCGCCGCGGCGGCTCGATCGTGCTCCACGCCGACGCGCTGCCCCAGTCGCTCAACTACCTGATCGACAACTCGTCGATGTGCCGGCGGCTGCAGCGCGAAGTGCACGCGGCGCTGGTCGAGCGCGACCCGTGGACGCTCGAGCTGCGTCCGTCGCTGTGCGTGAGCTGGCTTCGCGAGGACGCGCTCGTGCTGCGCGATGGACAGCGGCGCTACGGCGCGCTGGAAGAACACGCCGAACACTGGCTGGTGCGCTCGAGCGAGGCGGGCGCGGGCGAGCCGTTCAAGGCGCCCCGCGACTCGGTCGAGCGCGTGATCCGCGGCGCGGCGTACACCTTCGAGCTGCGCGACGACGTGCTGTGGCACGACGGCCAGCCGTTCGGCGCCGACGATGTGATGTTCACCTGGGAGCTCACGCGCAACCCGGCGGTCGCCTGCGACTCCAAGCGCTTCCAGTACGCGCGCATCAGCTCCGCGCGCAAGCTCGGGCCGCGCACGCTGCGCTTCGAGTTCGACGAGACGTACTACGCTTCGCTGGCCGTGTTCGAGGCGCTCACGCCGCTCCCGCGCCACCTCTACGACCTGCGCGACCCGCGCCATCCCGAGCACGACCCCCAGGCCAGCGACGAGGCCCTCGCGCGCCACGTCAACTCGCACCGCTGCAACCGCGAGTGGATCGGACTGGGCCCGTACCGCGTGACTCAGTTCACGAACGAGTTCCTCGAGCTCCAGCGCTTCGAGCGCTACTACAACGCGGCGAACGCGGGCTGGCTCGAGCGCATCCGCTTCCGACCGATCGCCGACGACCGCGCGGCGCTCGCGGCCCTGCTCGCCGGCGAGATCGACTTCACGCCGCGCCTCCTGTCCGAGGACTACTTCGGCCCCGCCACGCGCAGCGACGAGTTCCGCGAGCGCTTCTACACGGGCTACTTCTACACGCCGATCGCGAGCTACATCGGCTGGAACCTGCGGCGCGCGCCCTTCGACGACGTGCGCGTGCGGCGCGCGCTGGCGCACGCCTTCGACTGGGACGAGCTGATCGCGAGCTTCTACGGCGGGCTCGCGCGGCGCGTGACGGCCGAGTGGGTCGACACCGGCCCCGACTACGACGAGACGCTCGCGCCGCTGGCGCACGATCCCGCGCTCGCGGCGAAGCTGCTGGCGCAGTCGGGGTGGATCGATCGCGACGGCGACGGACGCCTCGACAAGGACGGCAAGGCCTTCGAGTTCGCGCTGCTGGTCCAGGCGGGCAACAAGTCGGGCGAAGCGCTCTCGCAGCGCTTGCAGGAGAGCTTGCGCGCGCTGGGCGTGTCGATGTCGATCGAGTCGCTCGACTGGCCGAGCCTGAGCCGCAAGGTCGAGCAGCGCGAGTTCGACGCGGCCGCGCTGGCCTGGGTCATGCCGGTCGACAGCGATCCGGCCCAGCGCTGGCATTCGCGCGAGGTGGGGACTGGAACGGGCAACTACGCCTCGTTCGCCGACGCGCAGGTCGACGCGTGGATCGATCAGGTCCAGAGCACGCTCGACCGCGCCGAGCGCACGCGCCTGATGCACGCCATCCAGGCGCGCGTGTACGAGCTGCAGCCCTACCTGTACGGCGTTTCGGTGGCCAAGCGCTTCGCGATCTCCAAGCGCATCCGCAACTTCCGCACGTCGGTGCTCGATCCGGGGTACGCGGTGCGCGAGTGGCGCCTGACGGAGTGAACGGAGTGGCGCGCGCGCTCCTGCGACGACTGGCGTTGATCCCGCCGACGCTGCTGGGCATCACGCTGGTGTGCTTCGCGCTGCTCGAGGTGCTGCCCGGCGACCCGGCGAGCCTGCGCTTCGAAGGCGAGGGCGCGAGTCCCGCCACGGTCGACGAATCGGCGCTGGCGCGCTTTCGCGCCGAGCACCTGCTCGACCAGCCGCTGTGGAAGCGCTACCTGCACTTCCTCGGGCCGTTCGACCTCTCGCCGCAAGGTCCGACGTGGCTCGGCGGCAAGGGGGAGAGCACCTTCGGCGGCGTGCTCGCCGGCGATCTGGGACACGAACTCTTGCGGCCCTCGGTGTCGATCGCAGACGAGCTCGTCGAGCGCCTGAAGATCACGTTGCCGCTCTCGCTCGTCGCCGCGCTCGTCATCTACGGCCTCGCGTTGCCGATCGGAGCGTTCCTCGCGCTCCGGCGCGCGAGCTGGGCCGCGCGCGTGCTCGACGGCGTGCTGTTCGCGTTCTACGCCGTGCCGGGCTTCTGGCTCGCGCTCGTGCTCCAGGCCACCTTCGGCGCCGGTGGTCTGGGCTGGTTCGGCGTCGTGGGGCTTCACGGACGCGACGCCGACCCCGAGCGCGGGCTCGAGTACGCGCTCGACACGGCGGCGCACGCCGTGCTCCCGCTGGCGTCGGTGATCGCGCCCTCGCTCGCCTACGTCGCGCGGCAGATGCGTTCGAGCGTGCTGGGCGTGCTCGACAGCGACTTCGTGCTCGCCGCTCGCGCGCGCGGGCTCAGCGAAGGCGCGCTGCTCGTGCGTCACGTGCTGCCCAATGCGCTCACGCCGCTGGTGACGCTCGCGGGGCAGACGCTGCCGTGGCTGGTGGGCGGCTGGGTCGTGATCGAGACCGTGTTCGAGCTGCCGGGCATGGGCAAGTACGCGTACGACGGCTTGATGCGGCGCGAGTTCGGCGTCGTGTCGGCTTGCGTGCTGCTGTCGGCGCTCTTCACGGCGCTCGGGCATCTGCTCAGCGACCTCGCGCAGGCCTGGCTCGACCCGCGGGTGCGACTTGGCTGAGTCGCGCGCCACGTCGGTGAGTTGGCTCGCCTCGCGCGGTTCGCGCTGCGCGCTGTGGAGCTTGCTGCTGCTCGTGGCGAGCGCGATCTACGCGCCCTTCCTCGCCAACGACGAGCCCTACTACTGGCGCGGGGTCGACTTTCGCGCGCTGCGTTCGGCGGCCAGCACGCTGGCGCCGCTGGAGCTCGAGTGGCGCGAACGGATCGGCGACAGTGGCTACGAGCCGGGCGGCGCCGAGGCCTTCGATGGGCTCGACCGGCGCCTCGCGGCCTTCGAGCGTCATCTCGAAGCGGGTGATGAGTTGCTCGCGGACGTGCGGCGGGCGCGCGCGGCGCTGCAGGCGGCGCACGAGAGTTCGCAGCAGTTCTCCCACCAAGTGTGGGAGCGCGTTCGCACGACGACGGCGGATCTCGAGGCGCTTGCCCCGCGGCTGAGCGCGGCGCTCCCCGCGGCGAATGCGCCCGTGAGCGCGCCCGAGAACGCACGCTGGCGAGCCGCGACGCGCTGGCCGCTGTTCGAGCGCTTGAGCTGGTTCGATTGGTGGCTGGCGCTCCTCGCGCCCGTGGCGGCGGCCGTTGCGCTGGGCAAGTTGGTCGCGCGTCGACGTGCCGTCGCCGCGGTGTTGCTGGCGAGCGCCGCCAGCGTCGCACTCGCCGCCGCCTTCGATCCGCCGCACGCGCTCCACACGCGCGACCTCAAGCAGGCGCTCGCGCGCAAGGAGCTGTACCCCCCAGGGCGCGCCGTGTTCGCGCCCGTGCCTTACGGTTACGCCGAGACGCGGCTGAGCGAGGCGCTGCGGGCGCCGACCTGGCTTCCCGAACCTGAGGGACATTACCACCCCAGCCACGCGCGCGCCGGACCGACGGGTGCGGGGCCGTTCCCCTCGGTTGGAGTCGAAGTGCGTCCGGGCGAACCCGAGCCCGACGCGTGGAATCGACATCTGATGGGCGCCGACTCGCTCGGCCGCGACGTGCTGACGCGCGTGCTCTGGGGCGGCCGCGTGAGCCTCTCGGTCGCCCTCGGCTCGGTGGCGCTGCTGCTGGCGCTGGGCGTCGCCGCGGGATTGGCGGCGGGCGTTTCGCGCGGCGCGTTCGACGCGCTGTTCCTGGTGGTCGTGCAGACGCTGCAGTCGTTCCCCAGCCTGTTCCTGATCCTCGT
>CALKYE010000063.1 GCA_938003765.1 uncultured Planctomycetia bacterium | reverse complement strand
GCTGCCAGCCCGACGCGATGGCGACGCCGACGCGGCCCTTCGAGAGGTTGTCGACCAGCGACCACTCCTCCGCGACGCGGATCGGATCGTGCAGCGGGAGCACGATCGATCCCGCGCGCAGCGCGACGTGCTCGGTGATCGTCGCCAGCGCGGCGCTGGTCACCGAGGGATTGGGGTACATGCCGCCGAAGGCGTGGAAGTGCCGCTCCGGCGTCCAAACCGCTTCGAAGCCGTTCTTGTCGGCGAAGCGCGCGCCGTCGAAGAGCAGCTCGTACTTGGCCGAACGCTCGCCGCCGTCTTCCGCCGGGAAGTAGAACAGGCTGAACGACACGTCGCTCTTGCGCGGAGCGGCCGTGCTCGCCGCAGCGCTGCCCGCGGCGCGCGGAGTCGGCTGCACGACGACCTTGAAGCCGCGCGTCAGCGTCCACAAGAGCTCGAGCACCGAGATGTCGAACGACAGGCTCGTGACGGCCAGCCACACGCCGCCGCCCTCGAAGCCGACGCGCCCGTCCATGCCGGCGAAGAAGTTGAGCACGTTGCGCTGCTCGATCATCACGCCCTTGGGCCGGCCGGTGGAGCCCGAGGTGTAGATCACATAGGCGAGATCGCTCGCGCCGCTCGCGCGCTCGAGCTCGTGAGCAGGTTCGTTTTCGAGCGTTGCGAAGCGCTCGTCGAGCTCCAGCTTGACGACGTTCGGCGCCTCGAGCGCGTCGGCGAGACCCGGCAGGGTCACGAGCACGCCCAGCTTCGAGTCGGCGATCTGGTACGAGACGCGATCGGCGGGATAGGTCGGATCGAGCGGCACGTAGGCGCCGCCCGCTTTGAGCACGCCGAGCACGGCGACGACCATCTCGAGCGAACGCTTGGTGTAGACGCCGACGAGCACGTCGGGTCCGACGCCCAGCTTGCGCAGCCGGTGCGCGAGGCGGTTGGAGAGCGCGTCGAGCTCGCGGTAGCTGAGCTCGCGGTGCTCGAACACCAGCGCGACTTCGTCGGGCGTGCGTTCGACCTGCGCCGTGAAGAGGTCCGCGATCACCGCGTCCTTGGCGTAGGGCGTGCGCGCGCGCTTCCAGCCCTCGAGCGCCTCGCGCGCTTCGACCGCGGGCAGCATCGGAATCTGCGCGAGCGTGCGCTGCGGGTTCGCGCCGAACTCCTCGAGCAACGTCGCGAGGCACGCGACGAGTCGCGCGGCGCTCGTGTCGCTGATCTGCGCGCGTTCGTAGGCGAGCTTGAGGTCGAGGCCGCTCTCGCCGTAGGCGTACAGCGTGAGCGGGTAGATGGTCTGCTCGAACAGCTCGAAATGGCGGCCCTGCCAGTTCCCCGGCAGTGACTTGACATGCGTGTCGAGCAGCGCGTTGTCGAACACCAGGATGCTCTCGAACATCTGCGCGCCGACCGCGACGCGGCTCCAGCGCTGGATGTCGGCCAGCGCGGCGTGTTCGCTCTGCGCGATCGAGCGCTGCGACGCGCGCAGTTGCGCGAGCCACTCGACGAGCTGCGTGTCCTCGTCGACCTTCGCGCGGAACGGCAGCGTGTTGATGAACGTGCCGACGATCTCGTCGGCGCCTTGGACCGTCGAGCGGCGGCAGGCGCGCACGCAGCCGAACACGATGTCGTGTTCCTGCGTGAAGCGGGCCAGCACCAGCGCCCACGCGCCTTGCACGAGCGTGTTGAGCGACACTCGCTGCGCTTCGGCGAGGCCGCGGAGCGCGGCGGTCGAGCTCTCGCTCAACTTCACGCGCTTCTCGCCGCGCGCAGGCCCGCCTTCGAGCGCCGCGCGCGAGGGTTTGGCGAGCGGCAGCGACGCCGGCCCGCTGAAGCCGTCGAGGTAGGCGCGCCAGAAGGGCTCTTCGGCGAGGCGTTCGCGCTTGCGGAGCGCGGCGATGTGCTCGCGGAACTGCGCGGGCGCGGGCAGCTCGAGCGAGCGCCCTTCGCGCAGGGCGTCGTAGTGCTGGAACAGCTCCGCCAACACCTGCGGGAACGAGCGGCCGTCGAGCACGAGGTGGTGGAAGGTCCACACGACGATCGCGCTCGAATCGCCGGTGCGCAGCACGCGCCAGCGCATCAGCGGGGCGCGCGCGAGATCGAAGCGCTCGGCGCGGTCGACCGCGAGCCACTTGCGCAGCTCGGCGTCGGCGTCGAGCCCGCGGCAGTCGACCTCGAGCAGCGCGACCTCGACCTCGCTCGCCGGAACTTGCAGCGGCTCTTCGAGACCCTCCCAACGGAAGGCGATGCGCAGCGACTCGTGCCGCGCCAGCACACGCTTCCACGCCGCGGCGAACTGCTGCGCGTCGAGCGCGTGCTCGAGGCGGCAGACGATCTGCTCCACGTCGACGCCGCTCGAGGAGTGGGTGAGCTGGTGGAACAGCATCCCCTGCTGGAGCGAGGTGAGCGGATATCCGGTCGTTTCGGTGGCGTGGGGATCCATCGGAAGGCTCTCTATCGGGCCGCGGGAACGGCGCGCTTCAACCGTGCGAGTTTACGCCGACGAGGGCCTCTGACCGCGCGCTACGCGTTCGGGCCGCGCAAGCCGCGCCATGCGCTGGCGACGAGCAAGCGCGCCGCGAAGGGCAGGCCGTCGACGACGTAGCGACGGAAGAGGCGCCGCGGCTCTTGGGCGAGGCGGTGGAGCCACTCGAGGCCCAGGCGCTGCACCCACAGCGGCGCGCGCTTCACCATGCCGGCGACGAAGCTGAAGCTGATGCCGATGCCGAGCCACCAGGTGCGCGGGAAGCGGCTGCGCAGTTCGTCGATCAGCCGTTCCTGTTTGGGCGAGCCCAGCGCCACCAGCACGATGTCCGGCTGCGTGCGCTCGAGCTCGTCCACGATGCGTTGCAGTTGCGCGGCGTCGCGCTCGAAGCCCAGCGGCGGACGGTGCAGGCCGGCGATGCGCAGCGTCGGAAAGCGTCGCACGAGCTCCTGCGCGGCGCGCTCGGCCGCGCCTTCGTCGCCGCCCAAGAGGTAGAGCGAGCGACCGTGCTCCGCCGCGGCCTGCGACACGCTCCAGATCAGGTTCGACCCCGCGACGCGCTCGGGCAGCGGCGTGCGCTGCAGGCGCGAGGCCCACAGGAGCGGCATGCCGTCGGCGACGCGCAGGTCGGCGCGCGCGCACAGCTCGCGGAACTCGCGCTCGTTCACCAGGCGCCGCAGGTGGTCGAGGTTGGGCGTCACGACCCAGCCTCCGCGACCCTCGTCGAGGGCGCGCACGATGTGCGCAACGCAGCCGCGCTCGGTCAGCACGTGCACCTCGACACCCAGGAGCGCGATCGTCGGCGGCGCGTCCACGACGGCCGCGTTCATCGCTGGCGCTCCGCGCGTCGCAGGCGCCAGAGCGCGAGTTGCTCCTCGTCGAGCTCGCGCGTCGCGCGGCGCTTGCCGACGAGCAGGCTGCGCACCTGGAAGCGGCGGATGAAGCTCACGAGCGCCGGATCCTCGAGCCGCTTCGCGCCGCGCAGCGCCGCGTCGAGCCAGCCCCACAACATCGTCAGGCCGCCGACGACGAACGGGCGGTGCGCCATGCGGTACGCGGCGCTCGCCGCCATGAACAGCGGGCCGGTGCCCATGAAGTACTGGCCCGCGCCGTGGCGCATGCGGCCGGTGAGGATGCCCTTGTGGCTCGAACCCATCGGCCGCAGGTGTTCGAAGCGCAGCTCGGGCTCGTCCCAACTGCACGCGATCCAGCCGAGCTGTCGGCAGCGGTGGCAGTCGATGCCGTCCCACATCACCTCGCGGTGGAAGCCGCCGATCTCGTCGAAGCACTCGCGGCGGTAGAGCTTGGTCATCCCCACGCTCATCTCGTCGCCGCAGCCTTCGCTGACGAGCTTGCCGCGCGCGGTGAAGTACGGCTTGCCGCTGCACGTGCCCAGTCGCGGCTCGGCGCGCATGCGCGCGATCAGCAGCTCGAAGTAGCGCGGCGGCAACTCGAGGTCGAGGTCGAGCTTGCACACGAACTCGTAGCGCTCGGGCTGCGAGCGTTCGTAGCCCGCGTAGAACGCGTCGATCACGCCCGGACCCACGCTGCGGCCGCCGCGGTCCTCGCGGCGCACGACCTCGATCCACGGGTGCTTGCGCGCGTACTCGGCCAGGATCTGCGGCGTCTCGTCGCTCGAGCCGTCGTCGACGATCACCCAGCGCGTCGGGCGCAGCGTCTGCGCGACCATGCTGTCGAGCGTGCGGCGCGCGTACGCGGCCTCGTCGCGGCAGGGCGTGACGATCAAGAGCGTCGGGGCGGAGCTCATGCGCGCACCTGGTGCTCGCGGCACCACCACACCAGAGCGAAGAGCGACCACACGCGCGTCCAGTAGAGGCCGGGCGCGCCGCTTTGGAACGCGCGCCACAACTTTGCGACGGCGCGCGGCTCGAGTCCGGCCGCGGCGACGGCTTGCGTGTCCGTGAGCACGGATTCGATCGTCGCGGCCAGCTCCTGGCGGCACCAGCGGTCGAAGGGCATCTCGAAGCCCGACTTGGGGCGCTCGAACAGCGCCGGATCGAGTCCCGCGAGTCCGGCGTCGCGCAGCGCTTGCTTGCGGCCCAGCGGCTCGAAGCGCGCGCTCGACTCGTAGCCCGCGACCAGTTCGACGAGTTCGAAGTCCACCAGCGGCAGGCGCACCTCGATCGAGGCGGCCATGCCGGCCGCGTCGGTGTCGCGCAAGAGCCGCTCGCCGAGGAAGCCGCTCAGCTCGAGCAGGCTGACGGCGTGCAGCTCGCTCTGGCCCGCGCACAGCTCTTCGAGCTCGCGTCGTCGCGCAGCGGGCAATCCCCACGGCGCGCTCTCTCCGAGCTGCGGCCGCAGCTCCTGTTGGAACTCGCGCGAGAACAGCGCGTACGCGACTTGGTAGAGCGCCACCGCGTCGCCGTCGGCGTCCAGCGCGTCGCCGAGCTTGCCCCAGCGCGTCTGCGGCTTGAACCCGCCGCTCGCACCGCCGCGCACGGCCTCGAGCGCGCGTACTGCGCCGCTGCGGAGAGCGCGAGGCATGTGCGCCAGCTTGCGACCGAGTCGTCGACCGCGCGGAACCTGTCGGAAGCTCGCGTAGCCGCCGAACAGCTCGTCGCCTCCCGTGCCGGCCAGCGCGACGACCACGCCCGCATCGCGCACGGCGCGGCTGACCACGTAGCTGTTCACGCCGTCGAAGGTCGGCTGGTCGAGCGCGCGCAACGCGGCTTCGATCGAGCCGAGGAACTTCTCGCCGCTGATGCGCAGCTCGGTGTGCTGCGTGCCCAGCGCGCTGGCGACCGCGCGCGCGTGCGGCGACTCGTCGAACTGCGCGACGTCGAAGGCGATGTTGAAGGTGCGCACCTGTCCCTGGCCGGCGCGCACGGCGAGGTTGGCGACCGCGCTCGAGTCGACTCCGCCCGAGAGGAACACGCCGAGCGGCACGTCGCTCTCGAGCTGCAGTCGCACGGATTCCTGCAGTTTCGCCGCCAGTTCCGCGCGTTCGAGCGGGCGCGCGCTGGCCTGCGGCAAGCGCCAGAAGCGCTGCGGTTCGACGCGCGGCGAGGCGAGCTCGATGCGTGCGAACGAACCCGCCGGGAGCTCGTGGACGCCCTCGACGATCGACTGCGGTCCGTACACGAAGCCGTTCCACAGGTAGGTGGCGAGCGCGTCGGCGGAGAGCTTGCGCTCCACGAGGCCCGAGGCGAGCAGCGCGCGCACCTCGGAGGCGAACACGACGAGCGGGGCGCCTCCCGGTCCGCGCACATGCGACCAGTACAACGGCTTCTCGCCGAGTCGATCGCGCGCGAGCAACACGCAGCGCCGCGCGGGGTCGAACACGGCGAGCGCGAACATGCCGCGCAGGCGCTGGAGGCAGGCCTCGCCCCAACGCACGTAGCCCTCGAGCAGCACCTCGGTGTCCGAGCGCGTGTGGAACACGGCGCCTTCGCGCTCGAGCCGCGAGCGCAACTCGCGGAAGTTGTAGATCTCGCCGTTGAAGCACACGACGACGCCGCTCGCGGCGTGGCGCATCGGCTGCGCAGCCGCGCTCGACAGGTCGATGATCGAGAGGCGGCGGTGCTCGAAGTGCGCGCGAGGGAGCGCCTCGTCCGGGCCCGAAGTCCAGGCGCCGGCGCCGTCGGGCCCGCGGTGGGCCTGGGCGCGTGCTGCGGCGCCGAGCGCGTCGATCACGCTCGCGCCGAACACGCCGACGACTCCTGCGATGCCGCACATGGTGGTGGGGCGCTCAAGCGACCGCGGGACGGCGCGGCGCGAGCTGTAGGGCGGACGCGGGCATGGGGGGCGAGACGTTTTCGGATTCCGCAGGCGTCGATCCGCGCGCGGGCGAATAGTGGAGCGCTTTGGGGCTCGGCGTTCGAGCGTGGACGGAGCTCCTATGACCGAACCGTCAGAAAGTCCTTCCGCTCCGCCCGCGCGAGCCGCTTCTCCGCCGGCGAGCCGGTGAGCGTGGCGCGGGCCTATGGGGAGCGCTCCCTGGGCGGGCTATCGTGCTGCCTGTTGCGCGCGAACTTGCAGCGCGCGCCGCACGCCTCCGCGCGCGCCGTGACGCTCGCCCGAGCCCGCGCCGCGAGCCGATGAAGGACCGTTGCGCCGCTTCCCCCGAGCGCGGCGGATTCGCGCCTCCGTTTCGCCCCCCTCTCCATGACCGTTCCCCACGCCTACGAGCCCTCCCCGACCGACATCGCGATCGTCGGGATGGCTTGCCACCTGCCCGACGCACCTCAGCCGCGCGCCTTCTGGCGCAACCTGTGCGAGGGCCTCGAGTCGGTGCGCAACTTCACCGAAGAAGAGCTGCGCGAGCGCGGAGTCGACGCCGCGCTGCTGCGGCGCGCGAACTACGTGCGCTCGGGCGTGGTGCTCGACGGGATGGAGCACTTCGACGCGCCCTTCTTCGGCTTCTCGCCCAAAGACGCCTCGATCCTCGATCCGCAGCACCGGCACTTCCTCGAGTGCTGCTGGGAAGCGCTCGAAGACGCCGGTCACACGCCCGAGAACTTCCGCGGCCCGATCGGAGTGTTCGCGGGTTCGGGGATGGCGGCCTACATGGCCTTCAACGTGCTCTCGAACCGCGAGTTGCTCGAGAGCGTCGGCCTGTTCCTGCTGCGCCACACCGGCAACGACAAGGACTTCCTCACCACGCGCGTCTCGTACAACTTCGACCTGCGCGGGCCGAGCGTGAACGTTCAGACGGCCTGCTCGACTTCGCTGGTGGCGACGCACGTCGCTTGCCAGAGCCTGCTCAGCGGCGAGTGCGACATGGCGCTCGCGGGCGGCGTGACGATCCAGTTGCCGCACCGCATCGGCTACCTCTACCACGAGAACGAGATCCTCACGCCGGACGGTCGCTGCCGGCCGTTCGAGGCGCGCTCGAAGGGCACGATCTTCGGCAGCGGCGCCGGAGTGGTCGTCCTGCGGCGCATGAGCGATGCGCTCGAGGACGGCGATCACATCTACGCGGTGATCCGCGGCACGGCGATCAACAACGACGGCGCGCGCAAGGTCGGCTACCTCGCGCCGAGCGTCGACGGCCAGGCCGCGGCGGTGGCCGAAGCGCTTCGCCTCAGCGGCGTCGATGCGCGCTCGATTCGGTACGTCGAGGCGCACGGCACGGCGACGGCGGTGGGGGATCCGATCGAGGTCGCGGCGCTGACGCGCGCGTTCCGCACTTCGACCGACGCGCGGCAGTTCTGCGCGCTGGGCTCGGTCAAGAGCAACATCGGGCACCTCGACACGGCCGCCGGCGTGGCCAGCCTCATCAAGGTCGCGCTCGCGCTGAAGCACGGGAAGATCCCGGCGACGCTGCACTACGAGCGCCCCAACCCGAACATCGAGTTCGAGAGCTCCCCGTTCTTCGTCGCCGGCGCGCTGCGCGAGTGGGAGCGCGTCGACGCCGAGCCGCGGCGCGCGGCGGTGAACTCGCTGGGCGTGGGCGGCACCAACGCGTTCGCGATCCTCGAGGAAGCGCCGGCGCGCGCGCCGAGCCAACCCGCGCGCGAGCCGCAACTGCTGGTGCTCTCCGCGCGCACGGAGACCGCGCTCGCGCAAGCGGCGCAGAACCTCGCCGCGCACTTGGAGTCCGAGCCGGAGCTCGCGCTCGCCGACGTCGCCTGGACGTTGCAGGTCGGCCGCAAGGGCTTCGCGCGACGCCGCGCGATCGTCGCGCGCGACCGCGCCGACGCGCTCGAGAAGCTCACCGCCGCGGGGTCGTCGACGCTCGCGCCCGCCGCGCCGGGCTCGCTCGTGTTCCTGCTGCCCGGCGGCGGCGCGCAGTACCCCGCCATGGGCCGCGAGCTGCACCGCAACGAGCGCGTGTACCGCGAGGAAGTCGAGCGCTGCCTCGCGTGGCTCGCTCCGACCGTGCGCGAACCGATCCGACGCCTGCTGGATCCCGCGGCGGGCGAGCTCGAGGAAGCGGCCAAGCTGTTCGCGCGACCCGCGCTGCAACTGCCGGCGCTGTTCATCACCGAGTACGCGCTCGCGAAGTTGTGGATGAGCTGGGGCCTCACGCCCACGGCGTTGCTCGGCCACAGCATGGGCGAGAACACCGCGGCGTGCATCGCCGGCGTGATGAGCCCGCGCGACGCGCTGGGACTGGTCGCGCTGCGCGGCGAGCTGTTCGAACGCGCGCCCGAGGGAGGAATGTTGAGCGTCGAGCTCGCTCCCGCCGAGTTGCAGCCGCTGCTGGGCTCCGAGCTGTCGCTCGGCGTCGTCAACGCGCCCAAGCTGTGCGTCGCGTCGGGGCCGACGCACGCGCTCGACGCGCTCGCGGTCGAACTCGAGCGGCGCGGCGTCGAGTTCCGGCGCATCCACATCTCGATCGCAGCCCACTCGACGCTCGTCGAGGGCGTGCTGCCGGAGTTCACCGCCTACCTGCGGCGCATCCAGCTCTCGCCGCCCAAGATCCCGATCGTCTCCAACCTCACCGGCAACTGGCTGAGCGACGAGGAGGCCACGAGCCCCGAGTACTGGGCGCGCCACCTGCGCAACACCGTGCAGTTCGCCAAGGGCGTCGAGACGGTGCTGGCCGGAGGTGAGCGCGTGCTGCTGGAAGTCGGGCCGGGCAACACGCTCAGCTCGCTCGTGCGGCTGCAGTGCTCGCCCGCGGCGGCGAAGAACGTCTTCTCGTCGCTGCGCCACCGCGACGAAGCCGTGTCCGACGTCGAGTTCGCGCTCGGCGTGCTCGGCCGGCTGTGGTGCGCCGGGCTCGCGATCGACTGGCGCGCGCTCGCGGGCGACGCGGGCGGCCGACGCGTGTCGTTGCCGACGTATCCGTTCGAACGCCAGCGCCACTGGATCGAGGCCACTCCCGCGCAGCGCGTTGCGACGAGCGCGAGCCTGGTGAAGGAACCCGACGTCTCGCGCTGGTTCTACGAACCGCGCTGGCGACGGGTGGACGAGCCCGGCGACGCGGCCGCGACGGCGGTGGGCGAGCGCTGGCTGGTGTTCGCGCAGGTCGAAGGCGTGGGGGACATGCTCGCCCATCGCCTGGTCGAACGCGGCGCGAGCGTCGTGATCGTCCACCCCAGCGATCAGTACGAGCGCCTCGCGCCCGACCACTACACGCTCGTTCCGCAGGAGCGCGAGCACTACGCGCAACTGCTCGAAGAGCTCGCGCGCGAGGAACGGCTCCCGACGCACATCGCGCACACCTGGCTCGTGACGGGCGACGAGAGCACCGCGGTCACCACGACCTTCTTCCACTGGTGCCTCGAGCACGGCTTCTACAGCCTGCTGTTCCTCGGCCAGGCGCTGGGCGCGCTCACGCTCGAGCACCCGGTGCACATCGACGTCGTCTCCAGCGGCATGCAGCGCGTCGACGACGAGCCGTTGAGCAACCCCGCCAAGGCCACCGCGCTCGGCCCGTGCCGCGTGTTGCCGCGCGAGTTGCCCGGCGTGAGCTGCGCGAGCATCGACATCGTGCTGCCCGAGAGCCCGCGGCGTCGCGCGAAGGGCGCGGCCGACGAAGCGACGCTGCGACTGGTCGACCAGATCACGAGGCTCGCCGGGAACGGCGTGTTCGCGCTGCGCGAGGGCGTGCTCCACGAACTCGACTTCGAACCCGTGCCCGCTCCGCAACCCGGCGCGCGCCCCGCGCTGCGCGAACGCGGCGTGTGCCTGATCACCGGCGGCCTGGGCGGCGTCGCGATGGTCGCCGCCGAGGAGTTCGCGCGCAGCTCGAAGGCGCGCCTGGTGCTGCTCTCGCGCCGGCGCTTCCCCGCGCGAGGCGAGTGGGAGCGCTGGCTCACCGAGCACTCAGCGCGCGACGCGACGTCGCGACAGATCCGCAAGCTGCTCGCGCTCGAAGCGCTGGGCAGCGAAGTGCTCGTCGAGCGCGGCGACGTCGCCAACATCGAGGACATGCGGCGCGTGGTGGCCGAGGTCGAGCAGCGCTTCGGCGCAATCCACGCCGTGTTCCACGCGGCCGGCGCGCTCGACGACGGACCGCTGCAGATCAAGACGCCCGCCGGCGTCGACCGCGTGTTCACGCCCAAGGTGCACGGCGCGATCCTGCTCGACGAGTTGCTGCCGCACGACGAGCTCGACTTCTTCGCGGTGTGCTCTTCGACCAGCGCCGCGCTCGGACCGGCGGGCCAGGTCGACTACGCCGCGGCCAACGCCTTCCTCGACGCCTTCGCCGAGCACCGCACCGCGCGCGGCGCCGGGCGCACGCTCTCGATCGCGTGGGGTGTGTGGAATCAGGTCGGCATGACTGCGCGCAGCGCCGGCGAGCCCGCGCGCGAGTTGACGGCGGCGTCCGGCGCGGCGCACGCGCTCCTGGGGCGACGCTTCGACGCCGGCCCCGACGAGATCGTGTTCCTGTCCGAGCACTCGGTCGCCGGGCAGTGGGTGTACGGCGAGCACCGGCTCGCGAACGGCGCCGCGCTCGCGCCGGGTGTCGCGCACTTGCAGCTGCTCCACAGCGCCGCGCGCGAAGGACTGGGCTGGTCCGAGGCGCTCGAGTTGCGCGACGTGAGCTTCCTCTCGCCGCTGCGCTTGCGCGACGACGAGATCCGCGAAGTGCGCGTGCGTCTGGAGCGCAGCGGCGACGGCTGGAACGGCTCGATCTCCAGCCGCGGCGTCGAGGACGGCGACGAAGCCTGGCAGTTGCACGCGCAGGCGCACCTGGTGAACGCCGCGCCCGCGCCGCAGACGCTGCCGCTCGAGGGCGCGACGTTCTCCGGACAGAGCCGCGCGCTGGCCTCGCAGGGCTCGCACCTGCGCTTCGGTCCGCGCTGGGCCAACGTCGACCGCCTGTCGCGCGCGCGCGACCACGTGCTGGCGACGCTCGAGTTGCCGAGCGCGTACTCCGCGGACCTCGCGCAGTTCACGCTGCATCCCGCGCTGCTCGACATGGCGACCGGCATGGGGCTCGAGCTGATCGAAGGCCGCGTCGAGCGCGGCGAGTTCTACGCGCCGCTCGCCTACAAGCGCGTGCTCGTCCATGCTCCGCTCGCGCCGCGACTCGTCGTCCGCGCGCGGCTCTCGGCGCGCAAGCCGGCCAACGCCGACATCGCGCTGGTCGACGTCGCCATCGCCGACGAGGGCGGGCGCGTGCTCGTCGAGGTCGAGGAGTTCGCGCTGCGCCGGCTGACGGACACCTCAGCGCTGGCGGGCGACGACGAGCGGCGCGTGGCGACGCTGCCCGACGAGGAAGGCCCGCTCGCGCGGTTGATCGCGCACGGGATCAACCCCGACGAGGGCGCGCGGGCGCTGAGGCATGCGCTGGCGAACCAAGGCTCGCGCGTGTTGGTCTCGTCGATCGCCTTCGACACCCTCGCGAGCGAGATCGAGCGCAACGCCGCGCGCCCGGTCGCCAGCCCGAGCGCGACGACGCACGCGGCGCCGAACTTCGTCGCGCCCCGCGACGAACTCGAACGCAGCCTCGCGGCGATCTGGCAGGAGCTGCTCGGCGCCGAACGCGTCGGGGCGCAGGACAACTTCTTCGAACTCGGCGGCTACTCGCTGGTCGCCGTGCGCCTGTTCGCGCGCGTGAAGAAGCTCTACAAGCTCGAGTACCCGATCTCGGTGCTGTTCGAGGCGCCGACGATCGAGTCGCTCGCGGCGAAGCTGCGCGCGGACCTCGGCGAGAGCGCGCCGCAGGACGCGGGCGATGGGACCGCCGCCGCGCTACCGGCCAAGCCGCGCTTCGAGCTGCTCGTTCCGCTGCACGCGGGCCAGCCGCCGGCCGCGACGCCGTTCTTCCTCGTCGCGGGGATGTACGGGAACATCATGAACCTGCGGCACCTCGCGGGGCACCTGGGCGTCGACCGGCCGGTGTTCGGCATCCAGGCGCGCGGGCTCGACGGCAAGTCGCAGCCGCACGACACGTTCGAGGCGATGGCGGCCGACTACCTGCGCGAAGTGCGCCAGGCGCAGCCGCACGGGCCGTACCTGATCGGCGGCTACTCGGGCGGCGGCATCACCGCGTACGAGATGGCGCAGCAGCTCACCGCCGCGGGCGAAGAGGTCGCGCTGCTCGTGTTCCTCGACACGCCGACGACGCGCGAGCCGGAGCTGACGTACTCCAAGCGCCTCGAACTCGCGCGCCAGCGCATCGCGCGCCAGGGCGTGGGCTACTTCACCGAGGCGATCAAGCGCAAGTGGTCGGGCAAGGCCGCGCAGTGGCGCAAGGCGCTCAATCGACCGCTCGCCAAGCTGCGCCCGTTCGACTTCCGCACCGAGAACATCGAAGCGGCCTTCTACCGCGCGCTGGAGCTGTACACGATCCGGCCCTACGGCGGAACCGTGGCGCTCTTCCGCCCGCCGCTCGAGGAGGTCTACCGCCTCGGGCCCGATCACGTGGTGAACTCCAAGGGCAGTTGGGTCGAAGCGCTCAACGGTTGGGGGCCCTACTGCAGCGCGGGAGTGGAAGTGCACACGACGCCGGGCAACCATGACAGCATGGTGCTCGAGCCCAACGTTCGCGTGCTGGCGCAGCGCATGCGCGAGCGTCTGGCGCAAGCCGATCGCTCGACGGCGCGCTCGCGCTCGACGCAGAGCGCCGGCGCCTGAGCCGCCGCCCCACCGACTGTCTCCCTGCGAGTTGTCCGATGAGTTCGCGCCCCACTGCCCCTGTCGCCGCGAGCGAGCGAGTCGGCGTGGTGGTGGTCGGGCGCAACGAAGGCGAACGGCTGCGGCGCTGCCTCGACGCGCTCGACGGGCTCGACGCGCGCGTGGTGTACGTCGACTCGGGATCGAGCGATGGAAGTGTCGCGCTGGCGCACTCGCGCCGCGTCGAGGTCGTCGAGCTCGACCGCTCCGCGCCGTTCACCGCCGCTCGCGGGCGCAACGCCGGTGTCGCGCGACTGCTCGAGCTCGACCCCGCGCTCGCGTACGTGCAGTTCCTCGACGGCGACTGCGTGCTCGTGAGCGAGTGGCTCGCGCGCGGGCTCGCGGAGTTGCGCGCCGATCCGCGTCTAGGCGCGGTCTGCGGTCGCCGGCGCGAGATGTTCCCCGATCGCTCGCCCTACAACCGTCTGTGCGACATGGAGTGGAACACCGAGCCGGGTCGCGGCGCGGACGTCGGCGGCGACTCGCTGATGCGCGTCGCAGCGTTCCGCGCGGTGGGAGGTTTCGACGCCGCGCTGATCGCCGGTGAGGACCCCGACTTGAGCCAGCGCCTGCGCTCCGCCGGGTTCGACATCGCGCGCGTGGACGCGGACATGACCTGGCACGACGCGGCGATCACGCGCTGGGCGCAGTGGTGGGGCCGCACGGTGCGCGCGGGCTACACCTACGCGCAGTGGCGCGGCCGCGAGCACACCGACCTCGGCCGCGTGCGGCGGCGGCGCGCGCTCAGCGCGCTGGTCTGGTCGTTCGGCGCGCCGATCGCGGCTGTCGCGGGTGCGCTCGCGCTGAGCGCGTCGGGCGTGTCGATTCCGCTCGCTGCGGGCCTCGCGGTGATGGCGCTGCTCGCGCTGTACACGCTGCCTGCGTGGCGCGCGCGGGCCTACCGCATGCGACGCGGCGACGCGCCGTCGCACGCGAGTCTGTACGGAGTGTTCTGCGTGCTCGGCAAGTTCCCCGAGACGCAGGGGCTCGCGCGCTACGCCCTCGACGTGCTGCGCGGCAAACGCTCGAAGCTGATCGAGTACAAGCAGGCCGAGCCCGCCGGAGGCCGTTCGTGAGCTGGAAGCGTCGCGTGCGCGGCGCGTTGGACGGAGTGGCTCAGGCCGCGGGTGTTCTGCGCGCGCTCGAAGCGACGCGCGGCGCGGGACCGCTCGTGCTGATGCACCACCGCGTCCTGCCGCGCGAGCGTTGCGCTGCGTACCCGTTCGCGTCGCTGGCGCTCCCGACCGAGCTGTTCGATGCGCAGGTCGCGTGGCTCGCCGAGCGCTTCGAGCTGCGCACGCTGAGCGCGGCCTTCGACGGCGCCGCGCCCGCCGACCGCCCGGTCGTCGCGCTGACCTTCGACGACGGCTACGACGACAACTACGCGCTCGCGGCGCCGATCCTCGAGCGCCACGGCGCGCGCGGGACGTTCTTCGTCGCTGCGAACTTCGTCGCCGGCCGCGCGGCGCTGTGGTACGACCGCGCCGCAGTCGCGCTCGCAGCGTTGGGCGACGCGCAGCTCGCCTCGGCGGCGCAGCAGCTCTGCGGCTCGAGCCCGCGCTCGTCGGGCGACGCTGTCGCGGCGTGCGTCGAAGCGCTGAAGCGACTCGACGGCGGCGCGCGTGATCAAGCCATCGCCGGCTGGGAGTCGCGCACGGGCGCGCGCGCAGGCGAGGGCTTCGCCGCCATGACGCCGGAGCAGGTGCGCGAGCTGTCCGCGCGCGGCCACGAGATCGGCGGGCACTCGCTCAGCCACGCGCTGCTGCCGCAGTGCGACGACGAGCAACTCGCGCGCGAGCTCGAAGACGCGCGCGCCGAGCTGGCCACGTGGTGCGGGCGTTCGATCGAGAGCCTGGCGTATCCCGACGGCGCGCACGACGAGCGCGTGGTCGCCGCGGCGCGCCGCGCGGGCTATCGCTGGGCTTGCACGACCGCTCCGCCGGCGCGTGGCGCGAGCGCGGAGGCGCTGCGGATCGGGCGCATCGACATCACCGCGGCTCGGATCAGCTCGCGCGACGGCGCGTTCGACCCGCTGGCGCTGCGCGCGGAGCTCGCGGGCTTCCACGAGGTGCTGCGATGAGCGCGCGTCGTGTGGCGTACCTGGTCAACCAGTACCCCAAGACGAGCCACAGCTTCGTGCGCCGCGAGATCCACGCGCTCGAGGACCTGGGCTGGCAGGTCGAGCGCTTCGCGATCCGTGAGGTGATGGAGCCGCTGGTCGAACGACTGGACGAGGAAGAACGTCGGCGCACCCGTGTGCTGCGCGACACGGGTTGGCACGTCGTCGCGCTCGCGCTGTCGGGCGCGCTGTTCACGCGGCCGCGCCAGTTCGGCCGGTCGTTGCGGCAGACCTGGGGGCTGTGGCGCCGCTCGGAGAGCATCGGGCTGCGGCCCTTTGGTTGGCTCATCGTCGCTTGCGTGCTCGCACGCGAGGTGCGTCGACTGGGCCTGACGCACGTCCACGCCCACTTCGGGTCGAACTCCGCTGCGGTGGCGCTGCTCGTGAACGCCGTGGGCGGCCCCGGCTTCAGCTTCACCGTGCACGGCACGTCGGCCTTCGACTCGCCTTCGACGATCTCTCTGCGCGAGAAGGTGCTCGCCGCGCGCTTCGTGGCGGCGGTGAGCGATTTCGGCCGCGCGCAACTGATGCGCTGGTCGCCGCGCTCGGTGTGGGGCAAGCTGCACGTCGTGCGCTGCGGACTGGACGGCGAGTTTCTCGAGCGAGCGGTTTCGGCGCCGCCGCAGGCCCGGCGCGTGGTGTGCGTCGCACGGCTCAGCGCGGAGAAGGGGCTGGCGGTGCTGATGCAGGCGCTCACGGTCGCGAAGGCGCGCGGCAGGTCCTTCGAACTAGCCGTGGTCGGCGACGGCGAGCAGCGCGCGCCGCTCGAAGCGCTCGCGCGACGGCTGGGCGTCGCAGAGTGCGTGAAGTGGCTGGGCTGGGGCGACACCGCCATGGTGCAGCGCGAGATCCTCGCCTCGCGGGCGCTCGTTCTGCCGAGCCTCGCCGAGGGACTGCCGGTCGTGATCATGGAAGCGTTCGCGCTGGGCCGACCCGTGGTCGCCTCGGCGGTGGGCGCGGTGTCGGAACTCGTGATCTCGCGCGAGACGGGCTGGCTCGTTCCCGCGGGCGCGCCCGAGGCGTTGGGCGCCGCGCTGTGCGAGGTGTTGGACGCCGACGTCAGCGAGCTCGAGCGGCTCGCCTCGCGCGGTCGCGAGCTCGTGCGCGAGCGCCACGTCGCGCGCGAGCAGGCGCAGCGGCTGGCGGAGCTGTTCGACGCGGTGCAGGCCGGAGGCGCGGCGTGAACGCGCTGGTTCCGATCACGCTGTTCGGTTGGATCCCGCTGGTCATCATCAGCTTCACGGTCCTGCCGCCGCGGCGCGCCGTGATCGCCGCCTACCTGCTCGGCTGGCTGTTCCTTCCGGTGGTGACCTACGACCTGCCGGGTCTGCCCGACTACGGCAAGTGGAGCGCGACGAACTTCGGCGTCGCCGCAGCCGCGCTGCTCTTCGACAGCGCTCGCGTCCGCGCGCTGCGCTGGCGCTGGTTCGATCTCGCGGCGCTGGTGTTCTGCGTCAGTCCGTTCGCGTCGTCGCTCGCCAACGGTCTCGGCCCCTACGACGGCTTCTCGTCCTCGCTGGCGCACGTCGTCACCTGGGGCCTGCCGTACCTCGTCGGCCGCGCGTACTTCTCCGACGGACAGGGCCTGACCGAACTCGCGATGGGCGTGGCGATCGGCGGGCTCCTGTACGTGCCGCTGTGCCTGTTCGAGATCCGCATGAGCCCGCAGCTCCATGCGCTGGTCTACGGCTACTCGCAGCACGCCTTCGACCAGGCCATGCGCGGCGGCGGTTGGCGACCGATGGTGTTCATGCAGCACGGACTCGCCGTCGGCCTGTGGATGAGCGCTGCGAGCGTCGTCGCCGTCACCTGGTGGCGCTGGGCCGGACGTCGCTACCTGCTGCGGCTGCCCGCGCGCTTCGCGGCGCCCGCGCTGCTCGTCACCGCCGTGCTGTGCAAGTCCAGCGGCGCCACGCTGCTCATGTTCATGGGACTGGCCGCCGTCTGGGCGACGCGGCGCTTCTCGACCTCGAAGGTGCTGCTCGCGCTGGCCTGGCTGCCGATCGTCTACGTGCCGATCCGGGCGTTCGGGCTGTGGCACGGCGAGGAGCTCGTCGAGTGGGTCGGTCTCGTCTTGCCTGATCGCGCGGCGTCGCTCGGCTTCCGACTCGAGTGCGAGCGCTTGCTCGCCGACCGCGCGCGAGAGCAGTGGCTCCTGGGCTGGGGCGGCTGGGGGCGCAGCGCGGTGTACATCGGCGAGGAGAACGAGCAGCGCGTGATCACCGACTCGCTGTGGATCCTCGTCTACGGACGACAGGGCGCGCTCGGACTGGCGGCGGTCATCGGGATGCTCGTGCTGCCGGTGATTTCGTTCGCGCGCTCGTGCCCGCGCTCGCTGTGGCGTCATCCCAAGCTCGCGCCGGTGATCGCGCTGGCCGTCGTTCTGGCGAGCTACATGATCGACAACCTCGTCAACGACATGCCCAATCCGCTGTACTTGCTGATCGCGGGCGGTCTGGGCGCGATGCGCGTCCGTGCGCCGGGATCGGCGCCGGCGCCGCGTCCTGCTCCGCTGGTCGCCTCGCGCTGAGCGCGCCAGGCGCGCACCTCCATCAACGCGCGTCAGTCGGCGCGACAGCGACGCCAGTGCTGGCCGAGCTCGTTCAGCGCGACGCGGCGTTGCTCGGCGTTCTTCGGCCCCAGCCAGATCCCCAGCCAGATGCGCGCGCAGCCCACGAGCAGCATGCAGCGCATCCACCACTCGCCGAACGCGCCGTACTGCTTGCGGTAGTACGTGCGGCGGTTGCGGTAGTGCAGCGTGTGGCCCGCGTAGTTCTTGGACGTCGACGCGCCGCCGTGGTGGAACACCTCGGCGTCGATCAGGAAGCGGATGCGCCGGCCCGCGGCCCACAACTGCTGGCAGATGCGCACGTCGTTGAAGAACAGGCTCAGCTCGGGATCCAGGCCGCCCAGCGCGAGGTACTCCGCGCGCTCCATCACCATGCAGGCGCCCGGCGGCTGCGGCACGTCGCGGCTCGTGCGGTGGTCGAAGTCGTGCATGTTCAGGCGCGCCGGCCAGCGCGTGAACGGCCAGTGCTTTTCGAGCTGCGTGTACTCGAGCAGCGGCTCGAGCAGGCCCGGGAAGCGCTTGCACGCCGGTTGGATCGTGCCGTCGGTGTTCAAGAGGCGGGGCGCGACCGCGCCGTAGTCCGGGTTGTCGAGCAGGAACGCCACCAGCGTGTCGAGCGCGCCCGGCTTCACCTCGGTGTCCGAGTTGAGCAGGCACACGTGCGACAGCACGCCGGCGCGCGCGCCCTGGTTGTTGCCCTCCGAGTACAAGCGGTTGTCGGGGTTGGCGATCAGCCGCACGCGAGGGAACTCGCGCTCGATCATCTGCGGCGAGCCGTCGTGACTGCCGTTGTCGACCACGATCACCTCGCGCGCGAAACGCGTGGTGTCGCGCTCGAGCGAGCGCAGGCAGGCGCGCGTGAGCTCGAGCGTGTTCCACGAGAGGATCACGATCGACAATCCGGCCGTGTCGTGCTTGGGCGAGCTCATCAGGCCTTCCCCAGCGAGGCGCGCAACTGCGAGCGCAGTCCGAGAGCGCGCGGCGCCCACGCGGCGCTCACGGCGAGGAACACGGCGGCGGCGGCGACCCACGCGGGCTGCGTCGAACACAAACGCGCCGCGATCAGGCCTGCGACGACGGCCGCGAGTCCGTTCAGGAACAAGCGCGAGTCGAGCCCTCCAGCGTTCACGCCGCGGCTGCGCACGGCCGCGAACGACACGGCGTAGCGCACGAGCTCGGCCGCGGCGTATCCCGCGACGGCGCCCTCGAAGCCGGCCAGGCGATAGCCGATCGGAATCAGCGCGAGCATGCCCAGCAGCTTGCCCGCGCCGCTCGCCGCGACCAGACGCGAGTCGCCGCGCGCGAGCAGCAGCGAGCCGTTGGTGATCTCGAGCGCCGCGAACCAACCCGCGAGGGCGAGCAGTTGCACGATCCAGCCGGCGGCGCTCCAGCGCTCGTCGTAGAACAGCCGCACGATGACCGGGCCGCCCGCGACGAGTCCGCACAACGCCCATCCGACCAGCGCCAGCAGAGGCTCGCGGCGGCGGTCGAACACCTCGCGCAGATCGCGGCCTTCGCGTTCGAGGCGGCTCAGGTAGGGGAACAACACGCCGCTCGCCAGGCTGCCGAGCGCGGTCGTCGGCATCGTCGCGAGCATCACGCCCATGCTGTACACGCCGAGCAGGTCCAGCGGGATCATCTGGCCGAAGATCAGCCGGTCGGATTGCTGCACGCAGAACGTGAGCACGGTGCTGAGGAAGATCCAGCGTCCGAAGCGCACCATCGCGCGCGCGGCTTCCGAGTCCCAGGCGAAGCGATTGGTCGCGCCCGGCAGCGCGAGGTGGCTCAGCAGCATGCGCACGAACGCGCCGACCAGTCCGCCCGCGACCAGCGCCCACACGCTCTTGTCGACCAGCGCCCAGCTCACCATGGTCACGAGCGACGCGAGCTGCGAACCGATCTCGACCACGACGAGGCGTTCGAGGTGCAGGCTGCGGCTGGCGCTGAACAGCTTGGTGGAGTTGAAGCCGGCGATCAGCGCGCTCGCGCCGGCGAGCGGAACGATCTGCGCGAGCCTCGCGTCGTCGTAGACCCGCGCGAACGGGACGGCGAGCGCCGCCGCGATGCCGGCCAGCGCTGCGCCGCGGAGCACCTGCACCGTCCAGGCGGTGTCGAGGAAGCGCCGCTCGTCGCCGCGCTCGTTCTGCACGATCGCCGGACCGACGCCGACGTCGCTGAACAGTTGCAGTCCGATGAGCAGCGCGTTGACCAGCGCCATCAGGCCGAAGTGCTCTTCGAGCAGCAGCGCGGCGAGCGCCCAATTGCCGACGAAGCGCAGCATCTGGCTGCCGCCGAAGCCGACCATCGACCACGCGGCGCCTCGCGCGGCTTTGCGCTCCAAGTCGTTCGAGCTGTGCGCGGCGGCGTCCACAGGTTGCTCCAAGGGCTGCCGTAGGGACGGCGAGCTCTCGCGAATCAAGGCGCGCCGCCCAAGGCGTTGCGCGCGCGGCGCGCCAGGTCGGCCGGCAGGCTCTTCCAGTTCGCGGTGCGACCCACGTTGCGGTGCCCGGCCATGTGGAAGTAGTCGAACAGGCGCTCGCGTCGATCGGGACCGAGCTCCACGAAGCGGCCGTTGAACAGCAACGTCTCGCCGCCCCACAGGAAGCGCAGCGCGTAGCTGAGCGCGGCCGACGAGAGCGCGATGTCACACGCTTCGCGCGCGAGGCGCACGGGGCGCAGGCCGCTCGCGGGTGAGAAGCTGTAGGCCTGGGCGTGGTCCTCGACGTACACGAGCGCGCGCTCGGGCGCGATCACGCGGCGGCCGACCGTCACCAGCGAGTCCAACTTCCCGCGCCGTCGTCGCCGCGCGCTCGCAGCGGCCCAGCGCAGCTTGAGGCGCAGCGGATCGGAGCCTTCGCCGAGCAGGCGGCAGTACTCGCGACTCTGGCGCATGAGCTCCGCAGGCTCGACCAGCTTGGGCTGCGCCAACGCGCGTCCGGGGATCGATGCGGCGTCGGCGCCGTACCGCGCGAGCGCCGAGGCGTTGCTCCACGCCTCGCCGACGCGCCATGCGTCGCCGGGGTACATCAGGATCGGAGTCGCGCTCGTGCGCGTGCGCAGCTCCTGCTCGACCACCGCCAGCGGGAGGAAGCCGTCGTTCATCCAGGCGTTCTCGGCGTGGCAGAACCAGATGAAGCTCGCGATCGGCAGCACGTAGCGCGGGCCGAACTCCTGCGCGTGCATCACGGCGCGCTCGAGCATCGTGCGCGCGCCCGCGCGGCGCCGTTCGAGCGCGTCGACGTTGCCGTCCCAGGCCGAGATCGAGAACTGCGTCGCGAGCACGTCGATCGGGCCGACCTGCTCGCGCACCTTGCGCACGAGGTCGCGTTCGAACAGCGGGCAGTCATTGACGTTGAGCGCGACTCCCTGCGGCGTGCGCACCGCCAGCCAGGAGTCGGCGAAGCCGGCCTGGGGCGCGCACTGGATCTCGAAGTCCGGCGCGAGGCGGAGCCACTCGCCGTGCGGCAGCTCGCGGGTCGAGCGGAAGCCGAGTTCGGCGCAGTAGTCGAGCACCTTGCGATCGATCGAGGCCTGGTAGAGCACTTCGATCTTGGAACGCAGTTGCGCCGGGATGCGCTTGAGCGAGGGCGGATGGAAGTGGTCGGGGTGCTCGTGCGAGAACCAGATGTGCGTGATGTCCGCGAAGTCCTCGTAGCGCATCGCGGTGGGCGCGAGCAGTCCCCACGAGTCGTCGAAGGCCGTTCCGCCGAGCCAGGGGTCGCTGATCAGGCGCACGCCGCCGCTGTCGATCACGAACGAGGAATGGTTGACGAACTCGATCCGCACGGTGAAGCGTCTGTGGGAAGGGGATCGGCCCGGGGCCGCGTGGGACACAAGCCGCGCGAGTGCGGCGCCGATGTGGTGTTCCCTGGAGCGGGCATCGTAGCCGCGCGCCGGCTTCGATCGACCGCGCGCGACGTGCGGACGCGACGGACGTGAGATCGTTGAGATCCGCGGCGGCGCGCGGCAGTGTTTCGCGCCCGAGCGCTGCGCAGGCCGGATCGTCGACGAGCGCCAGCTCGAGCGCGCTCCTCGCTCGCGTCGGAGTGCGCGCAGGGACTCGCCGATTCCGTCAGGACCCAGCAACGGTTTTCCGAACAGCCGCACTACTCTGCGCAGCCTGACGCTCGGTCCTGCATGAACCTGCTCGTCGCCATCGTCAACTACAAGAGCGCCCAGCTCTCCATCGACTGCCTGGCCTCGCTCGCGCCGCAGATCGACGACGTTCCGGACACGCGCGTCGTCGTGGTGGACAACGCCTCCGGCGATGGATCGGTTGAAGTGTTGAGCGCCGCGGTGCGCGAGCACGGCTGGTCGCGCTGGGCGCAGGTGCGCGGGCTCGAGCGCAATGGCGGCTTCGCCTACGGCAACAACGAGGCGATCCGGCCGGCGCTCGAGGGACCTGCCGCAGAACGGCCGCGCTACGTGCTGCTGCTCAACCCCGACACGATCGCGCGCGCAGGCGCGCTCGCGAAGCTGGTCGAGTTCATGGATGCGCACCCGCGTGTCGGCATCGCGGGGAGCCAGCTCGAGTACCCCGACGGCGAGCAGCACCACTCGCGCTACCGCTTTCCATCGATCCTCGGCGAGGTCGAAGGCGGGCTGCGACTGGGTTTCGTCTCGCGACTGCTCGCCGCGCACATGGTTGCGCCGCCGCTGGTCTCGCACGAGCACGAGATCGACTGGGTGGCCGGCGCGAGCATGATCGTGCGGCGCGAGGTGTTCGAGGCGATCGGATACATGGACGCGGACTACTTCCTCTACTTCGAGGAGGTCGACTTCTGTCTGCGCGCGCGCCGCGCCGGCTGGCCGTGCTGGTACGTCCCGAGCAGTCGTGTCGCGCACCTGGTGGGCCGCAGTTCGGGGCTCACCAACCTCAAGGAGCCGCCGCGTCGCCGACCGCGCTACTGGTTCGAGTCGCGCCGCCGCTACTTCGTGAAGAACCACGGCGCGCTGTACGCGTTCGCGGCGGATCTCGCCTTCGCCGTGTGCTTCGGACTCTGGCGCGTGCGACGCGTGCTGCAGCGCAAGCCCGACCCGGACCCGCCGCGCATGTGGAGCGACTTCGTGCGCTTCAACTTCCTCGGCCGCTACGCCGAGTGAGCGCTCCGTCGAGCGACGCTCCCTCGCTCGAACTCAGCGTCCGAATCCGGCGCGCACGAAAGCGTTCACCGCAGCGGCGGTGAAGCGCGGATCCCAGTGCGCTTTGGACTGACGGCGTGCGGCGCGAAGGAACGCCGCGGCGCTGGCGTCTTCGCCCAGGCTCGCCATGTAGGCCTCGATCGTCGGCGCTGGAGTTGGCGAACGCGGGCCACTGTCGCTCTTGGCGGCGTCTCCGCTCAGCGCGCGCCACGCGTCGAGCGCGAGCGGCTCACCCGCGACGACGATGGCCGGGCCGCGGGCTTCGAACGTGTTGTCGCGGGCGTGGAGCGCAGTGAGCGCATCCGCGCCGCGGAACTCGATCAACGGCGTGTCCGAGATCGAGTTGCGCAGCACGTTGCGTTCGAGTCGCAGCGGGCCCCAGCGACCGGGCGCGCCCGACAGGATCGCGGTCCCGCCCCAGTCGTGGATCAAGTTGTCGCGCAGCCACGTGTGGCGCACGCCGACGCCTTGCGGGTCTCCGCCAAGGCCCAGCGGAACGCGGAGTCCGCCGCCGCCGAAGGCGATCACGTTCTCGCTCAGCGTCGCGGCCGCGATGTTGTCGCCGCCCAAGCCCCAGCCGCGCGGGTTCTCGGTGTCGATGTCGCGGCCGCCGAGGAACACGTTGCGGTGCGCGACGGCCAACACTCCGCCGTCCTGGAGTTCGAGTCCGCCGCCGAGCAGCAACGCGATCGGGTTGTTGAGGAACAGGTTGTCGAGCGCGATCCCGCCGGGGCGCAACTGCACGCCGTGCGAGGCGCTGTCCGACACGATGTTGCCGCGCAGCAGCACGTTCGTGCATCCGTCGACGCCGCTCTGGATGTACGCGCCGTGCCGGTACATCGACGGCGTCGCTCCTTCGACCGCCGGGTTGAAGCCGTTGCGGTCGAGGAGATTCTCCTCGAGCACCAGATCGTCGCAGGCCGCCAGGAACAGCCCGTGACCGATCACACCCTCGGTGGCGAACGCGTCGACGATCACGTTGCGTCGAATGCGCACGTTGCGCTTGCGGCCGCCGGCTTCCGACACGCGCACGTCGACTTCGTAGCCCTCGAAGTAGCAGTCCTCGATCAACAGTCCGTCGGTCGCGGTGACCCACGACACGGCGGATGGACTCGCGCCGCCGCGGTACGCGTCGGCGTGCATGTGGAGGCCGACGATGGCGAGGTGATCGATGCGCGGCGGCGCGTCGCCGGCGTGGAGCGTGATGAGCCCGTTGTCCGCGCCCGTGAGCAGGCGCGGGCGAGCTCCGCTCTCGCCGTAGCTGGTCACGACCATGGGCTCGTCCTTCGAGCGACCCGAGCGCTTCCAGTGGCCGAGCGACTCGTTCCACGTGTCGCCGCGCTTGAGCAGCAGCCAGTCGGGGTGGCCGTGGCGCAGGTGCGGGATCGCCGCGGCGAGCGTGCGCTTCGCGGTGCGTTCGGAGAAGCCGTCGTTGAAGTCGTCGCCACTCGAGGAGCTGACGAAGACCTGTCGCGAATCGGCGCTCGGCGTGAGCGTGGTCCAGCCGTCTTGTCGCACGGCGAGCGCGACGTGCAGCACGACCGGCGGCGCCTCGCCGCTGCGCCACTCGACGAAGGCGAAGTGACACCCTGGCGCGAGTTCGCTCGCACTCGGCGCGAGCGCGAGCTCGAGCGCCAAGGGACGATTGGCTTCGGAAGCGCCCTTCGAGGGCTCCACCGTCAGCCACTTGCTCGAACAGCTCGCCGACCAAGGGCCCGCGCCGGTGGGCGCGAATTCGACGCGCTCACGCTGCGGAGCGAAGGGTCCGCCGCGCGGTCCCTCGAACAGGCGCGGCGCGCCGTTCGTCGGCGGCGCAGACGTCGGCGCGGACTTCGGCGCGGCGGCGGTGTCGTTGGTGTCGGCCGTTTGCGCGAGGAGGCTGGGGGACGTGCTCGCCAGCAGGCTCACGGCGATCGCTCGCCACGTTGCGCGCATTGCTCGGACTCGCATGGTCTGCCGAAAATAGCGCGAGGCCCGCTGAGGGGCCCCGCGCTCACCCAATATCAGGCGCCCTGCGAATCAGGGCACGACCAGGCCGAATCCTGCGCGGATGTAGTCGATCGCGGCCGAGGCGGTGTACTCCACGCGCCAGTTGGCGCGCGACTGCAAGCGAGCTTGCGCCATGAAGGCGTCGTGCGAGGGCGCGCCGCCGATCGACTGGTGGTAGGTCGCGATGCTGCGACCCGGGTCGGGGTACGGGTTGGCGGGCAGCGTCGTCGAGCCGACGTCGCCGACCAGCGAGCCCCAGCCCGACAGCGAGTGGTTGTTCGAGCCCACGCGCATCCACGCGTTGCTCGCCGCCAAGCTGCGGAAGCGATTGCCGATCGAGTCGAGGCCGCCGGTGTTGGAGGCCTGCATGTGATCGATGATGTGCGCCGTCGAGACGTTCTGGTTGAAGTCGTTGTTGCGCAGCAGCACGTTCGAGATCTGGCTCGACGAGCCGTTCACCATCATCGAACCGCCCCAGCCGGAGATGATGTTGCGCTCGATCACGGTGTTGAACACGCCGTATCCCGACGACGCCGGTCCGATGCCCATCGGGATCGGGAACGCGCCCGTGCCCTGGTTCGCGACGATGTTGTAGGCGATCGTGCCCGACGAGACGTTCGAGGCGTCGATGCCCCATCCGCGCGGATTGGCGGAGTCGATGTTCTTGCCGTCGAGCACCACGTTGCCCTTGGCGACGATGTTGACGCCGCCGGCGCTCGGGTCGTGTCCGCCGCCGAGCGTGAGCGCGATCGAGTTGCGCAGGAACAGGTTGTCTTCGGCCACGCCGCCCGAGCGCAGCTGCAGGCCGTGCGACGAGCTGTTGGAGATGATGTTGCGCCGCACGACGACGCCCGTGCAGGCGCCCGCGCCGGCTTGGATGTAGATGCCGTGGCGGAAGATGGACGGCACTGCGCCGGGCACGCTGGCGTTCCAGCCGTTGCGGTCGAGGACGTTCTCCTCGATCAGCAGGTTGTCGCAGTTCTCCATGTAGATCGCGTGACCGATGCTTCCGCTGGTCGCGAAGGAGTCAGCCAGGACGTTGCGACGGATCTTCACGTCGCGCTTGCGGCCGCCCATGCCGGGGATCGAGATGTTGATCTGGTAGCCGCGGATGTAGCAGTCCTCGACCAGCAGGCCGTTGCTCTCGAGCACCCAGAACAGGCCGTAGGGCGAGCCCGAGCCGTTGTAGGTGTGAGCCCACATTTCCAGGCCCACGATCGCGATGTGGTTGATCTGCGGCGCGCTGGAACTGCTGCCCATGATGTGGATGCAGCTCTGGTTGCCGGTGCGGAGCAGCGGACGTTGCGTGCCGGAGCCATAAGCGCCGATCAACTGCGGCTCGGTGGCCGAGCGACCGCTGGTGATCCACTGCCCGATGGGGCTGTCGAACACATCGCCGCGCTTGAGCAGGAGCCAGTCAGGGAATCCGTGTCGGATCAGGGCCTTCGCGGCCGAGATCGTGCGCTTGGGCGAGTTCGGCGACAGTCCGCTGTTCGCGTCGTTGCCGCTGGTGCTCACGTAGATGATCCGCGTGTCCGCGCTCGGCGTGAAGTCCGTCCAGCCCGTGCTCGGCGCCTGGATGTCGAGCTTCACCGTGCGGTAGTCGACCAGCGTTGAAGTGGACGTGCGGCGGAAGCTCACCGCGCCGGTGTGGACTCCCGCGGGCAGCGCGCCAGCAACCGTCTGGTTCAGCGCGACGACCACCGAGGTCGAGGCGCCGGGGGCGAGCACTCCGCTCGAGGGCGCCTGCACGTAGATCCACGGCGCGTTGCCGCTCGCGCTCCAGTCGAACGGCACGTTGCCGTTGTTGAGCAGCGTGTAGCTCTGGGTCTGCGGCGTGAAGGGGCCGCCGATCGGCCCTTGCGGCTGGAAGGCGTTGCCGGGTGTGACGACCATCGAGAAGTTCGCGGAGGTCACCGTGAGTTGGAAGATCACCATCGTCACGCGCTGCTGCGTCGTCGGATGGCGGTACTGGATGCGCGCGTCGTAGACGCCCGCGGGCAGCAGCGATGCGCTGGCCTGGTCGACGGTGGCCGTGAGTTGGCCGCCGGCGCCGGGCTGCAGGATGCCGCGACGACGACTGAAGGTGAGCCAGTCGGGATCCTGCGAGGCAGCCCACTGGATCGGCGCGCTGTGCGGGTTGGACAGGTTCACCGACACCGGACTGGTCGGGAACGGTCCGCCCTGCGGGCCGGCCACGGAGATCACGGTCGGCGCGCTCTGCGCGAAGGCGCGGCCGCCGCTGACGAGCATCGCCCACGCGAGCGCCAGCCAAAGGAGCCACGTGGCGCCCGCTCGCTCGACTTGGAGCGACCTATTCCCAGACGCGACCTGCGCAACCGCGCGAGCGTACGAACTCGCAACGGTCCTCCCCTGAAGACCTGCCATGCCAGACCCCTCTTGCTGCTGTTTGGATCCGCTGGCGAACTCGCGTCCCCAACCCGGCCGTTCGCTGCGCGCCCCTGATTGGCGACGCACGGCGTCCGTTCCTGTCCGGGCCTGCTCACGGGACCGAAGTCGCATTGCGCGATCGGAGCCCGCGGGGGCGCTCAGTCTCCAGCGGTCGAGGGGTATCCGCTCGCCGCAGCCCGGCTACCGCGACCGAACCCATGTCCGTGCGCGAGCGGGCAGTGCATGCGTTCCCCTCGAGCCCAGCATCGTACGCGCCGAGGCTTCAACTTGAGCTGGGGCAGCTCTCGGCGTGGATGAAAGTTCCTTCACCCACGGCCGGGTGCAGGAGGTCGCAAAGGCGTCCAGGGGCTCCTGCCGAGCCCGTCGGCGGACGCTTGTTGGCGCTCGACGCGCCGAGCGGCCTCAGTGCGCGCCGCGGCAGGTCAACACGGCGGGGATCGTGCGTGCGAGCAGTCGCAGGTCCGTCAGCGGACTGGCTTGCTCGACGTAGCGCAGGTCCAGTCGCACCCAGTCGTTGAACAGAATCGAGCTGCGACCGCTGACCTGCCAGATGCAGGTCAGTCCGCCAGCGATCTCGAGGCGGCGGCGCTGCCAGCGCTCGTAGTCCTTGACCTCGGCGAGGATCGGCGGACGGGGTCCAACCAGCGACATGTCGCCGCGCAGGACGTTCCACAGCTGCGGGAGCTCGTCGATGCTGGTTCGGCGCAGGAAGCGGCCGACGCGCGTGATGCGCGGGTCCGCGGCGATCTTGAAGACCGGGCCGGTCTGCTCGTTGCGCGAGAGCAGCTCCTTCTTGCGAGCTTCGGCGTCCGCGCTCATCGAGCGGAACTTGTAGAAGGTGAAAGGTCGACCGCCGAGCCCCGCGCGCTGCTGCCGGAACAGCACCGGGCCAGGACTCGAGAGCTTCACCGCTACGGCTGCGGCCAGCATGACCGGCGACAGCAGCAGCAGCGCCGACGCCGAGCCGACCACGTCCACACAGCGCTTGATGGGGGAAGTCCGCACCAGGAGCAGCGACTGCAGGGGCTGAGCTTCGAGCTGAACGGTGTCGCTCGCGCTGACGGCGAGCGCGGAAACGACCGCGCGCCGGGTCGCAGTGACTGCGACTCGCTCGCTGCGCACGGCCACCGCCGTCGCGGAGTTCCCCCCCGAACCGGACGCGCCGGAGCGTCCCCGGCGCAGGTCCGCAACCTGTTGCGGCGAACGGAGGAGGTCGAGCGGGCTCTGCTCGTCGCCGCTGCCACTGGAAGGGCGTCCACCCTCGTTGTGGCCGGTGTGCTCGGGGTGCACGAACAGGCGCCAGCGCGCGCGGGTCGCCTGGGTCGGCAACGCAGCCTTCAGTTGGCGCGAGACGATCAAGGCGCCCTCGTGGTCGGTGTCGGGCAGGATCACCCCGAGCGTGCGTCCGTCGTACCAGCCCACCGCGTCCGTGCAGCGGACCCGCTGGGAGACCGTCACCGACCAGGCTTCGAGCTCGTCCTCGAGGGACCGGTCGCTGCCCGCATCCAGGAGCAGCATGGAGAGGGACGCTCCATTGCGGTCGGAGCGTGCACGCTCCCGGAGCACGATGCGACGGAACTCGTCAGCGCCGACGACCGAGTCGGTGGCGCGCGGCGCCGTCGGCGTGGGCCTGGCAAGGGCGCTTCGAAGCCATGCGAGAGTACGGGCAAGCACTGAGTTGGATCCTGAGTCTGGAAGCTGCGCTCGCGGTGACCGTGCGCGGACCCTTGCGGATCCGTTAAGGGCGGTCACCGACCCCGGTCCTTTGGGGACCGGAGGGCGCTGCTGGCTTGAGAAAACTACTCCGATGAGCTGTCGGAGGTCGTCGGGGGGGCGCCGAGGCGCGGTTCGCGACGCACGAGTAGAACGGAGGGTCCGGCGGCGCCCGAATCCAATGAGCGGTAATGAAAGTGTAAACCGCGTTCTCAGGGGCCAGGGACGCACTTCTTGCCACTCGGCTTCATGACACCAGCGTCACAACCCCGGGGCGTCCGCGGGCTCACACGGCCGGGTATCGGCCCGTCGGGACGCCTGGGCCGGCCTCAGCCGCGCGTGCCGAACTGCGCCCGCCGGTGGCTGACGGGGTCGCCTATCGCCCGCAGGTCGCCGCTGGCCAGCGCCTCGTCCGCGCGCTTGGACCGCATCGCGAGCACGCTCCGCAGCAGCGCCACCGACACCGCCAGAGCTGCGCCGAGGAACCCGGCGATGGCGACCGTTCGGCCGCGCTTGGGGCCGGACTTCGCGCGCGGCACGTTCGCCGCCTGCAGCACCGCGAGATTGGTGAGCTGGGTGGAGTCCAGCTGGTTCATCAGGGCGGCCTGCTCGCGACGCGCCTTGAAGTGCTTGTACTCGTCCTCCGCCTGGTTCGCCTCGCGCTCCTTGGCGGCCAGGTTGGGGCGGCACTCCTCGAAGTGCTCGAGCTGGCGGCGGAGCTCAGCGATCCGGTCGCGGCGCTGCGACTGCCCTTGGATCAATCCGATCCGTTCCGCGTCGACCTCGCGCTGCCGCTGGAGCAGCGTGTCGTAGCGCGGGTTCCGCAGGCTCGAGACCAACGGATCCATGGCGATCAGTCGCGGCGTGGTCTCCAGCGCGGAGTTGGCCTGACTGAGCTGCTCCTGGAGCTGACGACGGCGCGCGTCGAGCTGGGCCTGTGTCGTGTACGCGGCCGGGTCCAGCGCGGCCAGCTCCAGGCGCGTCTTGAGCACCTCCGCGGTCAGCCACTCGTAATCCGGGTTCGACATCGGGGCCTGGGGCGTCTGCGATGAGAGCTCCGCGGGCTCCTTCTCCAGCGCGGCCCGGTAGAACTCCTGCTGACTGCGCAGCTCAGCCAGCCGCGCCTCGTTGCGCGCCAGCTCGCTCTCGAGAGTGTCGATCTGGGCGAGGTGCGAGGCCCGCTGCTCCTCGTAGTCGAACAGCCCGCAGTCCGTGCGGTACTTGGTCAGCGCCTGGTCAGCCAGATCGGCCTTCACCCGCGCGTCGAGCAACCGGCCGTCGAGGAACTGCAGCGTCGAATCGATGTCGAACACGCGCTGATGGTGGCTCAGGGCGGCGCGCATGAAGGCGTCGACCACCTTGGCCGCGACCTGCGGCGAGTGCGCCGTGTAGACCACCGACAGCACGCTCGAGCCGAGCTCGGGGAACACCACGATGCCCTTGGCGATGACGTCCTCCGCCACCTCGACGCAGCGCGGGCAGCCATCGATGCCGCGGCCGGGGTCGCTGAGGCACGTGTCCGCGCGGCGGAACCACTCGCGCTGCAGCTGGTGCGCCCAGCGCATGTGCAGCGGAGTCTGCTCGTTGTCGTGCTCCGTCGGGTCGTACGGCTCGAGGATCGTTCGCGCGCCCAGCTCCGCCACGGCTCGTCGCGTGACCTCCGGGTTCTGGAGCAGGTGGATCTGATTCTGGATGGACTCGCGCAGGCCGAGCGGCGCGCCGGAGCCGTCGCCGATGATGCGGCCTTCCGGTGTCGTCGATTCGCGCGTCCCCGGCCGCACGAGGAACTTGCCGAGCGACGTGAACTCGTTCGGCTTGAGCAGCGATTGGACCGCTCCCGCCGTCGCGCCGACGCAGGCGGCCAGAACCAGCCAGTAGCGCGCGGCCCACAGCGGCCGCACGCACAGCTCCATCACGTCGATGCCGCCGCCCTCAGGCTGCGTCTCGTCGCTCTCGAACGGATCGCCGTCGCTCATCGCGGATCAAGGGCTCCCGATGGGGATCAGCAGCGGGAACGGCAGCAGGCGCCGGATGTACTGCTCGACCCAGATGTCGACGTCGTCGATCGGGGTGTTGGGGATGAACACGACGTCGTCCGGTTGGAGGTAGAGCGGCTGCTCCACGCCCCACTGGTCGTCGCGCGCGTCGAACTTCCAGGCGCGTTGGCGGCCCTGGCTCGCGACCCAGCGAACGAGGAGCGTCTGCTCGAGCAGCGCGGTGTCCTTGCGCGGGCCGCCCGCCAGGCCGATCGCCTCGTGGAACGTCATGCGGCCGTCGAACACGACGCGGCCGGGCGTCATGACTTCGCCCATCACGACGACGTGGCGCTCCGCGCGAGCGCTGCGCTGGACATCGATGCGCGGCGCGGTGGCGAAGGTGGGGGTGTAGCGCTCGACGAGCTTGGTCTCCAGCTCGTGGGGAGCGAGACCCGCGACCGGCAGCGGACCGACACCGACGAACGACGCGGTGCCGTCCTCGCGCACCACGACTTCGTGGTTGTATCCGGTGTGCTCTGCGAACCGGACGGAGAGCTCGTCGCCGGGGGCGATTACGGCATCCGACCACTCGTAGGTCGTGTTGATGTCGCCGACGAGCTTCCCCAGGGCCGGCGCCGGCGATGCGCAGGCAGCGCCGAGCAGGGCCAGCACGAACAGGGACGCGACGCGGACGGACCAGATGGCGATTTGGTGTGTGCTCAAGCTAGCTGTAGATCGACGCGGCGGGGCGAGGGGCTGAGCTTGCGAGCGGGCCACGTGTCCGCCGGGAATCGCGACACCGGGCCACAACCCGGCGCACGCAGCCGAAACCGAGCGCGCGCGCAGGGCCGACGCATGATAGGCCGCGACAGGATCGAGGAGAAAGGCGCAGAGGGTCGGCCTTGTGCTCGCGGTGAGAGTTCTCTCACGCGTGGTCCCAAAACTGAACCCGATGGGCCCGGCTCACAAGCGCAGCGCGCCGGCCGCTGTCCCTTCGAACGGCGGTCGGCGCGCTGTGCTCGATCACGATCCCGCGTGGCGCGGGCGAGTCGATCGTTTCAGGCTCGCGCCCGCTTGATGGCTTCCGTCAGCGCCGGCATGACCTCGAATGCATCGCCGACGATGCCGTAGTCGGCCACCTTGAAGATCGGAGCGGCGGCGTCCTTGTTGATCGCCACGATCACCTTCGACGTCCGCATGCCGGCGAGGTGCTGAATCGCGCCCGAGATGCCGACCGCGAAGTAGAGCTGCGGCGAAACGGTCTTGCCGGTTTGTCCGACCTGTTCGGAGTGCGGACGCCAGCCGGCGTCCACCACGGCGCGAGACGCGCCCACGGCGGCGTTGCCGAACGCGGCGGCGAGGTCCTCGACCAGCTTGAAGTGGCCCGCCTCGCGGAGTCCGCGCCCGCCGGAGACCACGATCGGCGCTTCCTTGACGTCCAGCTTCGCGTCGGGCTTCGCCGCGATCGAGACGACGACGACCTTGCCGCCCTTGGTGGCGACGCTGCTCACCTCGGCGGGGCCGGCGCCGCTCGCGACGGCGAACGTGTTGGGGCGCAACGACGCGCACAGCACCGCGCTGTCGGACTGCGTCGTGATCGAGGCCTTGCCCGCCAGCACCGGCCGCCGCACGGTGAACGCGCCGCCTTCGTTGCGCAGCTCGATGCAGTCGGCGAACGGCACGCAATCCAGCGCGCCAGCCACGCGGGCGAGCAGGTCCTTGCCGGTCGAGGTGTTCGCGCACAGGAACGCCTTGGCGCCTTGCGCTTGAACGAGCGCGACGACATCGGCGGCGCAGCCGTCGGGGCTGTACTTGTCCGCGCCGGTGATCGCGACCAGCTTGCTCGCGCCCGCTGCGCCGACCTGCGCTCCGAGATCCGCGGCGCCCGGGCCCGTGGCGACGGCCACGACGGTCATTCCAGTGGCGTGCGCGGCGCCAATGGCTTCGAGGCTCGCGCGACGCGCGGAACCTGACTTGTGCTCGACGAAGACGACGATGGTGCTCATGGGTGGTGGCTCGGGAGAGGGGATCAGAGGACCTTCGCTTCGTTCTTCAACGCGTCGATCAGCGCGGGCACGGCTGCGGCGCCTTCACCGACGATGCGGCCTTCCTTGCGCGCGGGCGGGAGCTCGACCTTGAGCACGCGCGACGCGTTCGGCATCTCGGGCGCCGGCGTCTCCTCGATGGTCTTCTTCTTCGCCGCCATGATGCCCTTGAGGCCGGCGTAGCGCGGTTCGTTGAGGCCCTTGTCGCAGGTGATCACCGCCGGCAGCGGGAACTCGACCGTCTCGACGCCGGCTTCGCTCTCGCGCTGCGCATTGCCGCCCTGCGCGCTCAGGTCGAGCTTCACGACGTCGGTGACGCACGACATCCCGAGGTACGCGGCGAGCATCGGACCGACCGAGGCCTGGTCGCGGTCGGTGGCGACGCGTCCGGTGAAGACCACGTCGGCGCCGAGCTCCTTGATCTTCGCGGCGAGCGCCTTGGCGGTCGAGCGCGCGTCGCGCGTGTGCCACGCGGCGTCAACCAGGATCACGGCCTTGTCCGCGCCCTTCGCCAGCGCCTCGCGCAGCTCCTTGCTGCTCTCGCTGGGGCCGAGCGTGAGCACGATCACCTCACCGCCGTGCTTCTCCTTGGTCTTGAGCGCCTCTTCGACGGCGAGGTCGTCGTAGAAGCTGAGCATGTACTCGAACCCGGTGGTGTCGATGCTCTTGCCATCCGCGGCGACCTTGGCTTGCACCTCAGTCGTGGGGACGCGCTTGACGCAGGCGATGATTTTCATTTCGGCTCGGGCGTGTGGGGCGATCTCAGCGCAATTCGCGCGCGGCCAGTCGCTGCGGCCGTCCTTCGCGAATTCGAAGGGGGGAGGAAGATACCGGCCCGTTTTTCGGGCGGTCAAGCCAACGCTCCCAGACCGCAACGCGGGCAGCGATTGTTTTTGGCGCAAGCACCGCGCTGCGCCCGTCTGGGCGCATGCCGACGGCCGGCGAGTGACTTTTGCGCGCGCTTGATGTTGCGCGCCTCGCGTCGGCGCGTTGCGCCCGCGCAGATCTCAACGCGCGCGCGCCGCGGCGCTGCCCACGCGCACTGGATGCGCTCGGCGCGGCGAGTCGTCGAAGCTCCACGCGCCGCTGTCGCCGTCCATGTGCAGCAGCAGCACCGTGTCGTCGTCGGGCGTGTGGCGCCTGGCTGGCTCGAAGCGTTTGCCCGCGCTGTAGCGCGCCACGCGAGAGATCCGCACCTCGTCGAGCGCGCCGTTGAGGAGTGAGTTGGCCTCGCCGTTCCAACTCACGTCCCCGCCGATGATCAGCGGCAGCTCGTTGCGCTTGCGCGTTCCGTTGCCAGCGCGCTCGGCGACCGGCGCTCCGTCGACGAAGAGCAGCACGCGCTCACCGTCGAAAACGCCCGCGAGGTGCGTCCAGCGCTTCGCCCGCAACGGCTCGTTGGACTTCGCCGTCACGTAGCGTCCGTTCAGGTTCACCATGAACTCAGGCGCGCCCTTGCCCGCGAACATGCCGAACTCGCTCTGTTCGGTCTTGGTGATCACGCCCTGTCGCGCGCGGAACTCTTCGGCCCAGATCCAGGTCTCGACCGTGAAGGGCCCGTCCGGCAAGTCGAGCATCGCGCTGGCCAGCGACAGACAGTCGCGCGCGCCGTCGAGCGCGAGCACGTGTTCGCTCGCTGGACGAGCAGGCGCAGGCACGCTCGCGAGTTCGAACGGCGCGGAGAGCACGCGGCGCGGGAGCGGCACGCGCACCCGTTCGCCGAGGTAGTCGACGTTCAGAGCGATCTCGAGCGCGCGGAAGCTCGCATCGAGATCCGTCGCCTCGCGCGAGCACCGCAGCTTCAGCTTTGCGCTGGCGCCCGGCGCGACGGAGAGGTGTCCGTGATCGGGGGTCACGATCCAGCGCGAGTCCGCGCTCGACGGCGTCACCTGCACTTCGATCCTGCGCGCGCACGGATTCGTCAAGCGCAGCTCGAGCTCACCTTTGATCGAGGCGTCGGCCTCGAAGGCCAGCTTCCCGGAGAATTGCGGCGCGAACTCCCGCGCGAGCTTGGTGGTCTCGTCGACCAACTCTCCCGGCAGCGCGCGGGGATCGATCGCGCCGCCCACCGGATAGGCCGCCACGTCGATGCGCCCGTCGCGCACGGTCACGAGCGAGTACTGATGCAGGTAGCCGGCGGCGGGCACGAGCGCGCTCTGTTCGCCGCCGACCGTCGCCAGGGTGAAGTACTCGATGCCGTCGCGCTCGCCATCCCAGCGCATGTGGTGGATGTGGCCGGCGAACACTGCGGTCACGTTGCCCGCGCTCTTCAACAGCGCGTGCACGCGATCCCAGTCGTCGCCGTAGTTGTTCTTGAGCCAGCGCGGGTGGTGCAGGAACACGAAGACGTGTTTGGCGCTCTTCGCGCGTTGCAGCGTCGCTGCGAGCCAGTCGAACTGCTCGGCGCTCATGCGCTGGCACTCGGGCTTGTTGAAGTTCTTCTCGCCCGTCTCGGGGTTGCTCTCGTCGGAGTGCAGCGCGATGAACCACGCGTCCTTGTGCTCGAACGCGTACCACAGCGGGCCGAAGTGCTGCTCGTAGTCGCCTTCGTGTTCGCCAGCGGGCTTGGGACCGTCGCCGCGCCAGTACAGGTCGTGGTTGCCGCTCACCGGGAACCAAGGGCAGGCGAGCCGCGCCATGATCCGCTTGTAGTCGTCCTTCTGCGCGAGCCACTGCGGCGTGTCGTTGTAGCCCTGGATCAGATCGCCGACGGTCATCACCAGATCGGGGTGGAGCAGGTTCACGTCCGCAACCGCCTGCTCGAGAACGGCGAGTCCCTCGGGAGGACCTCCGGTTCGATCGCCGAACACCGCGAACACGAACGAGTCGCGCTCGTCGGGGAGCGCGAGTTCCACCGCGCTCTTGCGATTGGTGGTGAAGCGCTCGCGATCGCGCTGCGGCTCGTAAGCCGCGGCGAGAAGCGCTGCGCAGGCCAATACCGAAGCGGATCGTCGCCACATGACGCGCGCGAGCATGACGCACGCCACGCCGTCGTTCCATCGAGGCGCAGCGCATCCGCGGGCGTCCACACGCGGCGCGGTTTCGTCGCCGCCCGTTCGCGCCGATGCTCTTGCGCGTACGCTGCTGCTGCCCTTCGCCATGACTCCCTCACGCGACCCTTCAACGCCGTTCTCTCCTTCCACGCTCGACCGCCGCGAGTTGCTCGAGTTCCTCGGTTTGAGCGCCGCTGCGCTCGCGCTTCCCGGTTGTCGCTCCGCGCGATCCGACGGAGTCCTGGCGTCGCCGTTCGTCGCAACGGACGGCGCTCCGAACTGGCTGCCGCTTGCGACGCCGAGCGCGACGGGCGGCGCCCCGCTTTGCCCGCGGAACTACGACGTCGCCGACGAACTCGTGCTGCCCGCGGGCTTCGTGGCCGAGCCGCTGGCGCTGTGGGGCGATCGTTTCGAGGGCGGCGAGGGCGCAGTCGAGTTCGGCTACAACTCGGACTTCGTCGGCGTCGTTCCGCTCGACGGCGCGCGCGACGAGTTCTTCGTCGTCGTCAACCACGAGTACATCTCGGCGCGCCCGTGGATGCAGTGCTACGAGCGCGTCAAGGGGCGCGCGCTCCCGCGCGTTGCGATCGAGCACGGCGCGAGTGCGACGCTCGTCGTCGAGGGTTGGCGCAGCGCGGAGCTGAGCGTCGAGTTGCGCGCGAGACCCGAGCAGGCGCCGGCGCACGCGCGGGCTGCGCTCGAGGAGCTCTCACGGCTCGCGCTCGCTGACCTGGGCGTCTCGGTGCTGCACTGTCGGCGTCGAGCCGACGGCGGCTTCGAAGTGCTGCGCGAATCGCGGCGCCATCGGCGCATCAACGGCGTCGACCCGCGCACGCCCACGCACAGCAACTGCAGCGGCGGCATCACTCCGTGGCGCACCGTGCTGTCGTGCGAGGAGAACATCCAGGACTACGAGCGCGAGTTCGTCGGCGCGGACGGCGCGCTGCTCGAGCGCGAGCGCAAACCGTTCCGCGCCGTGGGGCCCAAGGCGCCGTACGCCGAGCCGCTCGAGTTCGAGGGGCTGGGCGCGTGCCTGCGTGAGCCGCACGACGGGCGCGACTTCGGCTGGGTGTGCCACGTCGATCCCGCGAGCGGCGAGCTGCGCAAGCTGCGCGCGCTGGGTCGCTTCCGACACGAGAACGTGGCGCTCCGCGCCGTCGCGGGGCAACCGCTCGAGGCGTACATGGGCGACGACCGCCGCGGCGGGCACGTGTGGAAGTTCGTCAGTCGCGCGGCGCCCTCGCGCGTCGACGACTCTCGCAACGTCGAGCTGCTCGAAGACGGAACGCTCTACGCCGCGCGCTTGGACGTCGACGGCGGCGGCGAGTGGCTGGCGCTCTCGCCCGAGACTCCGCTCGCGCTCCCGGCGCCCGAACACGTCGCCGGCGGCCACCTGTGGTTGCCGGATCGCCGACTCGGGCCCGACGGTCGTGCGCGCGGCGGGCACGTCGCCGTGCGCACCGCTGAGTCCAAGCTCGAAGGCTCGAGCCCCGAGCAATGGGCCGCCTCGGTCGCGAGCTTCTGCGGCAAGCCGTTCGAGCGCTGCACGCTCGGCGATCTGGTCGCGACGCCGAACGCGGGCGAGCTCTCGGCCGCTGCGCTGCGCGCGCACCAGCTCGACGTGCTGCGCCTCGACGCGTACGCGATGGCCAACGCCATCGGCGCCACGCCCAGCGCACGACCCGAGGACATCGAGCTGCACCCGCACGACGGGAGCGTGTTCATCGCTTGCTCGGACGCCGTCAGCACTTCGAAGGACGGCTCGCCCGACGTGCGCGTGTTCCCCGCGGCGCGCGCGAACGATTCGCGTCGCTACGGTCTGATCCTGCGCATCGAGGAAGCGCCCGGCGAAGGCAGCGCGCGTGCGCTGCGCTGGTCGCGCTGGGCCTCGAGCGGCGAGTTGCACGAAGGCGGTCTGGGTTTGGCTTGCCCCGACAACCTCGCCTTCGATCCTGCAGGCAACCTGTGGGTGCTCACCGACATGCCCGGCGCGTCGCTCAACGCCGCGGTGACGCGCGAGGGCGCCAGCGCGCCGGGAACCGACGACTTCATCGGCGTGTTCGGATCGTCCGCGCTCTACATGATCCCCACGCGAGGCGCGCGCGCCGGACTGGCGCACTGCTTCGCCATCGGGCCTGCCGAGTGCGAGCTGTGCGGCGTGAGTTTCAGCCCCGATGGCCAG
Source organism: uncultured Planctomycetia bacterium (assembly GCA_938003765.1). Lineage (GTDB taxonomy): Bacteria > Planctomycetota > UBA1135 > UBA1135 > WYBT01. The sequence goes on along the minus strand of CALKYE010000063.1, from coordinate 18,607 downwards.
ACCATGTTCCTCGCCGTTCAGCATCCCGGAGAGCAGCACGGCGTGCGCACGAACGCGTCGCTCGATCGGGAGATGCGACTCATCGCCCCGAACGGCGAGCTCGTGCTGCAGCAGCGGAGCGTGCCGGTGGGGAGCAACTGGCCTTCGCGCAGTCCGGGCGATCCGCCGCGGCCCGGCGTGGTCTGCATCCGCCGCGCCTGACGCCAGCGCGACGGCGCGACAGTTACCAACGCGCGAGCAGCGTCTGGTCGAGCAGGTGCCCGCGCGCGTGGGGCTCGAGCGAACAGCGCAGTCCCGCCGCTCGCCAGCGCTCGTGTTCGGCGCGCGCGGCGTCCGGTGCGAACGCTTCGTCCTGCTCGCCGGTCGAAACGATGAGTTCGAACGATCGCGTCCCCAGCGCTGTGGAATCGAGCTCGGGCGGCGCCCCGCCGCCGCAGGCGATCAGGCGTTGCACGTCGGTTCGCCCGCCGAGCGCCCAGCGCCACGCCGTCGCCACGCCCTGCGAGAAGCCCAGCACGCACAGCGTCGTCGCATGCGGCGACTGCTCGCGCGCGAGCGCCGCGAGCGCATCGAGGTACTCGACGTAGTCCGCGATCTCTTCGTCGCGCGCTTCCCGCGTCATCCAGGTCGCTCCGATCGGCCCGCGTCCGCCGCGCAAGTAGAAGCGCGACAGCGCCTCGGGCGCGATCAAGCGACGGTTCGGACGCGCCAGCGCCGCACACGAGTCGAGGAACACTCGCGCGAGCTGGCCGTAGCCGTGCAGCACGAACCACAGCTCGCTCGCGTCTAGCGGGCCGCGCTCGAACCAGCGCGCGCGACGGCGCACGTCGAGCTGGCCGGCGCGGATCGCGTCCTGCGGAGCGAGAGGCTCTTCCACGCTCACGCCACCGGCGCGTCGAAGGTGTGACCGAGGTACGCCTCGCGCACGCGAGCGTCGGCGATCACTTCGGCCGGAGTGCCCTCGCGCAGGATCTGGCCCTTGTGGATCACGTAGGCGCGATCGGTCGACTGCAGCGTCTCGCGCACGTTGTGGTCGGTGATGAGGATCCCCAGGTTCTTCGAGCGCATGCGGCCGATGAGCTGCTGGATCTCGCCCACGGCGATCGGATCGACGCCGGCGAAGGGTTCGTCGAGGAGCAGGATCGCGGGCCGCGACGCGAGCGCGCGCGCCAGTTCGAGTCGGCGCTGCTCGCCGCCCGAGAGCGTGTCGGCCTGGCTCGCGTGCAGGTGCGCGATCTCGAGTTCCTCGAGCAGCTCCTGCGCGCGCGCGCCGCGTTCGCTGCGCGAGTAGGGCATGGTCTCGAGCACCGCGAGCAGGTTGTCGCGCACGCTCAGCCGCTGAAAGATGCTGCGGTCCTGCGGCAGGTAGCCCATGCCCAGCCGCGCGCGCTGGAACATCGCCAGTCGCGTGCAGTCGTGGCCGCGCAACGTGACCGTGCCGGCGTCGGGCCGCGTCAGGCCGACCGTCATCCGAAAGCTGGTCGTCTTGCCCGCGCCGTTCGCGCCGAGCAACCCGACGATCTCGCCGGCGCGCACGCGGAACGAGACTCCGTCGACCACGCGCCGCCGCTTGAAGGCCTTCACGAGGTCGCGGACGTCCAACAGGGTCTCGCCAGGCGTCGGCTCGGGGCGCGCGTGCATGGGGGCGGAGTGTAGGGGGGCCGGCGCGCGATCACGACGCAGCGCTTTGCGCCAGGCAGTCCCTCGAGCGCGGCAGCGCCGGAGCCGCCGCCGCCGCGGCCTCCAATGCAATCTCCTTGGATTCGCCGCGGGCTCGCGCGCATTCACGGGGGAGTCGGACTCGCTGGCGCAGCGCGCCGAAGCGCCTCGGCGCGGGCCGGCGCGACGCGCGTCCCAGAAATGCAATTCCGAAGGAACGCCTCCGCGCTGGTTCGCAAGCCCAAATTCCTCCCGCCAGCGCCTGTGGATAACTTGTGGAGTGAGGGGGTTGGCGCTCCCGGCGCGAGCGGCGCGGCGTCAAGAGCCGCTTGGTCGAATTTTCACGACCGAGGCCCCAGTGCAGAATCGGCGCGCGCACAAAACCCTGGCTCCAGCTCACTTGCGCGCATACGGGCAAGCGGCGCCCGCTTGCGCTTGCGACGGGTGGAGACGCTCCCGAGGGGCCGCTGGACGCGCTGGTTCAGCGGCCGGAGCGCAGCTCAGCCCGTTGGAGCGACCGGCAGACTGCTGTGGACAACCGGGCGCCGCCCCGGCGTGAGCTCACCCCGCAATGCCCGCCTGGGGCGGGGCGTCGGGCAGGCTTGTCAGCGCACCCACTTCAGTCGGTAGGTGGAAAACGTCCAGGACAGCGGCCAGAACACGGCCACCGCGCGCCCGGTGATCAGGTGGCGGGGGACCAGCGGGCTGGGGGCGACGGCGGCCCCGGCCGGGAGCTCGATCCGCTGACTGTTCTCGAAGTGGTGGAGCTCGCCGAACTCGTCCCGGAAGTAGGTGCGCTGCTGGGGCCCGTAGCCCTCGACGATCGGGTTGGTGTCGGCGGTGTAGCGCCCCGGCTGACCTTCGCGCAGGTTGCCTGAGATCGGCGCATCCCCGGCGGGCGAGCCGACCCACTTCATCTGGATCCTGCGCCACTCGCGGCTGTCGCTCGAGTCCTGGGTGTTGTCCCCGAGCATGAAGTAGTGCCCCGGGGGGATGGTCCACGAGTCGCTCCACCCGCCCGGCGTGTAGTAGACGTCGCGGTGAACCTGCAGGTCTTCGAAGCGCGCCTGGCCGCGCTCGAACGACAGCGCCACCGACGAGTTCTGATCGGCCGCGGGCTCGCCCGGCAGCGTCAGCAGCACGTCGCCGTCGATCTCGAGCGCCAGCGCGTCGTCGAGGTTCTCGACCGCGAACGAGCAGTTGCTCGGCAGCGCGAGCGCCGTCTCCGCCACGCGCGGCTCGAAGCCCTCGTTCGGCGCCCACTCGATCGCGATGCGCGCCTTGCCGCCGCCGAGCTCGAAGCGGTACGTGCGCTTGCCTTCGCGCAGCACGATCGCCACGGCGCTGTCGCCGGCGCAGCTCAACTGCCCGCTCACGCGCAGGTCGCCGACCGGGTGACGGTTGGACGAGCGGTGCGAGGGCAGCGACTGCAGCTTGGCGCGCATTCCCTCCGGGTAGCCGTGCGTGTAGGTGTCGAGGATCGAGCCCGAACCGTGCGCGCTGAATTCCACGCGCGCGGGAGCACTCGCGGAGACCTCGCGACCTTGAATCGTCGCCTTGCTGTTCGCGTCGTTCTTCCAGCTCGCGCCGCCGACCGGCGCGCCGACGTCGATGGCCTTCCAGTGCGTGTCCTGCACGTTCGCCGGCCGCCGCGGGATGCGCCAGTTCTCCGAGTCGGTGGCGCGCGTCCACACGTCGCCGTGCTGGATGCGCAGTTGCTCGCCCGGCATCCCCACGAGTCGCTTGACGAAGTTCTGCGCGCGGTTGAGCGGGTACTTGAAGATCACGACTTCCCAGCGCTGCGGATCGCGCACGTGGAAGCTGAGCTTGTCGACCAGGATGCGGTCCTTGATCGCGCCGTCGGGGCCGAAGTCCTGGCCCATCAACGTGGGCTGCATCGAGCCGGTCGGGATCTGGTAGGCCTCGACCGCGAAGTACTTGAGCATCACCGCCATCACAATCGCGACCGTGAAGGCCTCGATGTTCTCGCGCCAGTGCTGGCGCGGCCGGCTGGAGTGCGCTGCGGCGCTCACGCGATCACCCGCGAGCCGTCCGGAAGCGGTGCGAGCACCGGTGCGGGCGAGAGCGAACTGCCGGTGCTGCGCGGGCGGGTCATGGCGAGGCGGAGCATCATCCGCGCGCGCGCCAGCGCGTCAAGTTGACGGACGGGCGCCAGGCCGCGCGCGGGCCTTCCGCGCGGCTCAACTTCGGTCCGCGCTCGAGCGCGCGCGCAGCGCGAGCACCACGTGCGTCGCCGCGAGAGCGAGCAGCGCGACTTCGCGCGTGCGGGCCAGTTCGCCGAGCTCGAAGCGTTGCCAGATGCGCTGCGGGAAGAACAGCACGCCGGCCAGGACCAGCAGGCCGAGCTGGAGCGGGACGCGACCGAGGGCGCGCTCGGCCAAGGGCGCGCACAGCACGACGCTCGCGGCGAGGTCGTAGTCGTGCGCGTACAGCGCGAGCGCGCCGATCGCGAACAAGAGCGGCGCGGGATCGTCGGGCGCGAGGCGTGATCGCACGCGGTGGAGCGCGAACACGGCGAGCGGCGCGGTCCAGGCGAACAGCGTCGTGTCGACGCCCAGGCCGTACAGCGTGCTGCGCAACCCGAACACGTGTCGGAAGCCGGTCGCGGCCACGCTGTCGCGTTGGTACTGGTCCAGTGCTCCGCGCCAGCCGAGCCAGGTGGCCTCGAAGCCCACGCTCAGCATCGGCCAGAGCGCGCAAGCCGCGGCCGTTGCGGCGCCGATCGCGAGCGCCAGCCAGCGACGTTCGAGCAGGAACCACAGGACCATCAAGCTCGCGAGCTGCGGCTTGAGGGTCGCAAGTCCGAGCAGCACGCCCGACCAGGCCATGCTGTTCACGCGCGCGCAGCGCCATGCGCCGAGCGCCGCGGCGGCGGCGAGCAACGAGGTCTGACCCATCCACACGACGTGCGACGCGAACGGGTTGCCCAGCAGGATGGCCAGCGTGACCGCGCGAGTCGCCGAGTGCGCGCGCGAGGGCGGCGCCAGCGCGGGGGCGAGCTTCAGCGCCAGCCACGCGAGCGCTCCCAGCGCCGCGAGGTTCAAGGCGGTCATCAGCCACTGCGCTCCGCGGAAGTCGAGCGCGCCGAGCGCCATGGCCAGCGGAGCGCTCTGCGGCGGGTAGGCGAAGGCCCCGGCTTCGAGCCCGAAGCGTTCGACGGCCAGAGCGGTGAACGCGGCGCCGTCGTACGGCGAGTCACCGGCGCTCCACATCTGCCCCGCGAGGTGCAGGTAGCGCATGTCGAAGTTGCTCGACGCCAGTCCGCCCGCGCGCCCCAGTCCGAGCACGCCGAACGCGGCCAGCGCCGCCAGCGCCGCGGCCAGCACGGCGAGGGACCACAGCGGCGGGCGGGGGGCGGCGGCGAGCGGAGGCTGCATGCGTGGTCGCGCCCAAGCCTACAGCGGCGATGGGGGCGGCGTCGCAGGCTCGCGGTGGCGCGCGAAGTCCTGCGTACACTCCGCGCCCTCGATGGTTCCCGCACCGAGCGCCCCGCACGAGCCCTTGCGACTGGCCTACCTGACCAATCGCTACCCGGCGGTCAGCCACACCTTCATCCGGCGCGAGCTGCTCGAGTTGGAGCGGCGCGGCCATCGCGTCGAGCGCGTCGCCATCCGACGCGCGGAGTCCGTGCTCGTCGACCCGGCCGACCGCGCTGAACTCGCGCGCACCTTCCACGTGCTCGATCAGCCGCGCGGCAAGCTCCTCGCGATGGCGCTAGCCGGAATGGCGCGCGCGCCGCTGTCCGTGTTCCGGGCGGCGCTGCTGACCGTCGATCTCGCGCTCCACTCTGACCGCGGCCTGTTCCGCCACGCCGCGTACCTCGTCGAGGCCCTGGTGCTGCGCGAGCACTTCGCGCGGCGATCGATCGAGCACGTCCACGTGCACTTCGGCACGAATCCGGTGGCGGTGGCGCTGCTGGTCCGGACGCTGGGCGGCCCGCGCTACAGCTTCACGGCGCACGGCCCGGACGAGTTCGACGCCCCGCTCGCGCTGGCCCTGCCGCGCAAGATCGCCGGCGCCGAGTTCGTCGTCGGCATCAGCCACTTCGCGCTGGCGCAGCTCATCCGCTGGGCGCGTCCGCAAGACTGGGACAAGCTGCACGTCGTGCGCTGCACCGTGGGCGACGACTTCCTCGGCCTTCCGCCGCCGGAGCACGCCGGCGAGGGTTTCGTGTGCGTGGGCCGCTTGTCGGCGCAGAAGGGTCACTTCGTGCTCGTCGACGCGCTGCGCAAGTTGCGCGAGCGCGGTCTGCGCCCGCGCGTCGTGTTCGCCGGCGACGGCGAGTTGCGCGCCGAGCTCGAGCGCGAGATCGCCGCCGCAGGGTTGAGCGATCAGATCGAGATCACCGGCTGGATCGACGAGGCCCAGATCCGCGCCCGCATCCGCGCCGCGCGCGCGCTGGTGCTCGCGAGCTTCGCCGAAGGGCTGCCGATGGTGTTCATGGAAGCGCTCGCCGTGGGTCGGCCGGTGATCGCGACGCGCATCGCGGGCGTGCCGGAGCTGGTCGAAGACGGTTTGAGCGGCTGGCTCGTCACCGCGGGCCGCGCGGACTTGCTCGCCGACGCGCTGCAGGCCGCGCTCGAGGCGCCGGCGGAGCAACTCGCTCGCATGGCGGCGCACGGCAAGCGCGCGGTAGCCGAGCGCCACGCGACGCGCATCGAAGGCGAGCGTCTCGAGCGCTTGCTGCTCGCTGCTCGCGACAGCGCCTGAGTGGCCATGGCGCGGCGACTGCGCGGCGCGGCGTAGCGCGTCAGCGCTCGCGGTTGCTCGCGAGTGCGACTCAGCGGGCGGGCTGCGCGAGGTCGCGGCGATACGGCAAAGGCGCGGCGAGTCGCTCCTCGCGCGCGTGCTCCCAGTCGCGGATCTGGCGCGGCTGGCGCGCGCGCGCGGCCGGCGCCGGATCGACCGGCCACACGCGGATCACGCCATTGGCCGCGCCGCTGATGACGCGCAACTCGCCGTCGTCGCGGCTGAACGCGCCGCACAGCACCGGCGCGCCGTGGCGATCGAACTTCGTCACGCGCTCGCCCCGTTCGGCGTCGCGCACGAGCGCCGAGCCGTCCTCGCTGGTGGTCAGCACGAAGCGTCCCGTGCTGTCGAACGCGCCGCTGGTGATGTTGCCCGCGTGGTAGACCTCGTGGCGCACGCTCTTGTCGCTCTGTCGTCGACTCAGGTCGATCAGACGCATCGCCGCGCGGCCGTTGGGGCCCGTGGCGAGCAAACGCGTCGCGTCGGCGTTGTAGGCCACGTCGCGCAACGCGAAGGCCGAGAAGTCGAGCTCGGCCTGGCGCGCGCCGAGGAGCTCGAAGAAGCGCACGCGCGCGTCGGCGCAGGCGGCCACGAGCTGCGCGCCATCCGGACGGATGTCGAGCGCGATCGCTCCGCTGCCGCTGCCGCGCGCCGGCCAGGTGTGCTCGCGAGCGAGGCGCTCGTCGTGCAGGTCCCAGACGCGCACCGTCGCGTCGCGGCGCGCGATCGCTAGGTAGCGGCCTGAAGGGTCGAGGGCGCAGCAACGCGCTTCGTCGTCGAGCGTCGTGGAGAGCGATCCCACGCACGTTCCGAAGAAGAAGACGCGCACGCTTCCCAGGCGCGTGACCACGGCCGTGACCGTCCTCTCGCCGTGCTGACGGCCGCCCGCCGTGGCGATCGACACGGCGGCGGAGTCGAGCTGTTCGGTGTGGCCGCGCTCGATCGCGCTCGCGATCCCGAACTTCGCGCGCAGCTCGTCGTGATTCCACCACGTCAGGCGCCCGTTGTCGGCGGCGGTGAGGAGCAGGTCGTGGGGTCCGAACAGCGCGCGCGTGATCGCGCCGTCGGGCTCCTCGAGCGTTGCGAGGAGAGCTCCGGGCGCGTGCTCGCCGCGCGGGTCGCCGGCGCGCGGCGTGGACCACAGCCGCGCCACGCCGTCGTCGCCGCAACTCAGCGCACGCAGTCCCGTGGAGTCGAACGCAACCGACCGCACAGCGCCGCGCGAGCCGGCGAGGGTGTAGACGTCGGGCGAATTCTCGCCCCACCAGACCTGCAGGTAGTGCGCGGCGCCGAGCGTGACCAGGCGTTGTCCGTCGCGCGTCCAGCGCGTCTCGAGCGGCTGCAGCCAGGCGTTGAAGCTGTCGAGCGGCTCGCCCTCGAGCGTCCAGGTGTGCACGCGCGTGTCGCGCGAGGTCGAGGCGAAGCGCCGGCCGTCGGCGCACACGTCGATCGAGACGATGCGCGCGTCGTGACCGCCCACGAGCTCGCGTGCGCGCCGCGTCGCGATGTCCCACAGCACGACGCGCGAGCGCTCGCCGTCGTCGAGCCCGACGAGCAACGTGCGGCCGTCGCGCGAGAAGCGCGCGGCGCTGACGGGGGAGGCGTGTTCGAACGGCGCGCCTTGCGGCTGGCAGTCCGGCAGCGAATAGAGCTGCACTCGACCGTCCTGTGAGGCGGTGAGCGCCGCGCGCGAGTCGCTGGCGATGTCGAAGTCGTTCAGCGAATCCGAGCCGCGCAGATCGCCGAGCACGCGACCGTCGTCGGCGTCGAGGATCAGCGCGCTCGAGCTGCTGGCCGAGCGGATGGTGCGCGCCGCCGTCACCGCGAGCCAACGTCCGTCCGCGCTGAAGCACAGCCGCGCCAGATCCGCTCGCTCGAGGTTCGCGCGCCAGCGCGGCGCACCCGTGAGCGGATCGACGAGCGCCAGCGCGCCGTGTGCGCCCAGGACTGCGAGCTGCTCGCCGCTCGAATCGAGCTCGAGCGCCGCCGCTGGCTCGCGCAGCACTTCGAACTGTTCTTGCAGCAGTCCGTAGCTCGCCTCGAAGCGCCGCACGACGCCGTCTTCGCCCGCGGTCGCGATCCACGCTCCGCTGGGATGAGCGCGCAGCGCCACGAGCGGCCAGTGCGGGTGCTCGACGAACGCGAGCTCGGCGCCGCTGCGCAGATCCCAGGTCTGCAGGCTGCAGTCGTCGAGCCCGACCGCGACGCGCTGCGAGTCCTCGAACAGCTCGGTGTCGACGATCAAACGCGCGTTCACGCCGCCGTCGAGCTGGCGCGCGAGGCGGCAGGCGTCCAGCGCCGGCAGCAGCGCCGCGCGCGTCGGGTACAGCCCGGGCGTGATCTGATCGGCGAACACTCCGAGCGCCAGCGCCAGCGCGGGGTCCTCGTCCAGCACTTCGAGCGATCGCGACGCGATCTGGCGCGCCAGCGCGTGCTCGAGCGCCTCGAGCGCGTCGTCCTTGGCCTCCTGCTCGCGGCTCAGCGCGTTGGCGGTCTGCTGAAGCGCCGACTTCTCGCGGTCGAGCAAGTGCAGCGTCCACACGAGGCCTGTGATCAGCGAGCCGAGGATCAGCGCCGAACTCGCGGCGAGCGCGGGCTGGCGTTGCGCCCAACGCCGCAGCCGCAGCAACGGACCTGCGCTGCGCGCGCGGATCGGCTCGTACTCGCGCACGCGCCGCAGGTCCTCGGCGAACTCGAGCGCGGTCGAGTAGCGGCGCGCGAGGTCCTTCTCGAGCGCCGTTTCGAGCACCACCGCCAGGTCCTCCTCGATGGCCGCGTTCATGCGGCGCACGGGCGGCAGCGGCTCGCTCTGGATCGCCATCAGCACCGCCGGAACGCTGTCGCCGATGAACGGTCGCGCGAGCGTCAGCGCTTCGAACAGCGAGGCGCCGAGCGACCACACGTCGGTGCGGCGATCGATGGCGCTGGCCGAGCCCGCGACCTGCTCGGGCGACATGTACATCGGCGTGCCGAACACCTCGCCGCTGAGCGTGCGCTGGTCGAGCTCGGCGTGTTCGTCGCGCGCCTGGCCGAAGTCGAGCAACACCGGTTCGCCCGCGCGGTCGACCATGACGTTGCCGGGCTTGATGTCGCGGTGGATCACGCCCGCCTCGTGCGCCGCGTGGAGCGCGCGGGCGGCGCGCTCGACGAACAGCAGCACGCGCCGCAGCTCGACGCCGTTGCGCGGCGGCAGCGGAAGCGGACCCGAGCGCTCGCCGTTGCGCGCGCGCGCGATCGCGCTGGCCAGGGTCTCGCCCTCGACCAGCCGCATCGCGATGTACGGCGGATCGTGATCGATCTGCGCCTCGTACACCGGGCAGATGGACGGGTGCTGCAGGCGCGAGACGACTTCCGCTTCGCGCTGCATGCGACGGCGTCGGTCCGCCGACAGGAGCGCCACGCTCGAGGGCATGAACTTCAGCGCCACGTCGCGCGCGATGCGCGTGTCCTCGCACAGCCAGACGGCGCCCTGGCCGCCGACGCCGAGTTCGCGCACGAGACGGTACGGCCCGATGCGGCGCTCGCCGTCCTGCGCTTGAGCCGCGGGGGTCGAGTCCGGCGCCGGCTCGCTCGCCGCGCCGCCGCTCTGCAGACGCAAGTACTCGCGCGCGATGGCGTCCTCGTGGCCCGGATAGCGCGCGAGGTACTCGCCCAACCGGCGCACGCGACCGCGCTCGGCGTCGCGCGCGTACTCGTCGAGGAAGTCGAACAGCTCGGCTGCTCCGTCGTCCGAGCTGCTGGGCTCCGCCTGCATGCGTGGATTGTAGATGCCGCGCGGGCCGGACTCCGTGCAACTTGGCCACAGGCGTTGCGCGGGCTGTCTGCGATGCGATCGCGGTGCGAAGGGATCGCTCCAGCGCTGATTCCCCGCGGCGCGCGGGTGCTCGCGGGATGATGGACGGGCTGCGGCGGCGTCGGTTCACGCACGACGTGCGATCGTCTCAAGCTGTGCGCTGATGAAGTCGAACGAGCGCGCGCTCGTGGTCCCGGCCAGGCTGCTGCGCGTGCGACTCGAGCGTGATTGCACGCCGCAGGGCGACGAACGCCTGCTCGACGGCCGTATGGACTTCGTCGGCGCAAGCCACGCGAACCACCGCTTCCCGGCGCTCCGACGGGCCTTTGGTAGCATCGCCCCATGACCGTCGCACGGCCCGACCCCGAGCGCGAAGACGAGCGCGTCGAGACGCAGGAACTCGCCGCGCGCGCCCACGCGGGGGAGGCCGAGCGCTTCGGCGAGCTGTACGAGCGGATCGCGCCGTCGCTCTACACCTGGGCCGAGATCCGCATCCGCCCCGACCTGCGCCAGTGGGTCGACCCGGGCGATGTCGTGCAGGAGGTGTGGTGTCGAGCTTGGAAGATCTTCGACAGCTTCGATCCCAAGACGGTCACCTTCCGCTACTGGGTCTTCCGCGTCGCGAAGAACGTCTTGCTCGAGGCCTTCCGCAAGCTCGAGAGCCCGACGTTCAAGGCGCGCTCGCGCGACGCCGCCGCTTCGCGCGCGCTCGAGCTCGCCGACGTGCCGGACAGCGCCACCGCGATCACGCGCCGCGTCGCGCGCGAAGAGTCGCTGCAACTGTTCGCCAAGTGGGTGCAGTCGCTCGACGAGGACGACCGCATGCTGCTCGTGCACCACGGGCTCGAGGGGCTCTCGCAAGCCGAAGTGGCCGAGCGCCTGCAGATGGGCCGCGAGGCAGTCGCGAAGCGCTGGCAACGACTGCTCGCGCGGGTGATCGAGCAGAAACTCCCGCGCGAGCTGTTCATCGCCGTTCAGTAGCGCGCGCGTGGCGCGCCGAACGTCTCAGTCGCAGAACCCGACCTGCAGACCGTTCGAGAGCCCGTCGCCGAAGATGTCGACGGGGTCGCGGTGCCACCACTGGTAGTAGCGCGTCGTGCCGACCATCGCCGGCGTGACCGGGACTGAGTACAGCGCTGCGCCGGCGGCGTCGGTCGACAAGAGCGGCGAGCGCACCGTCGGCGCGAGCGCGCACAGGTAGCCGCCGTGGAACGGCGCCGAGTGCGCCGCGAGGCCGTAGAACACGATCGCGCTCTTGTTCGGCAGCGCGCCGCTCAGCGTCACGACGAAGTCGTTGCTGGCGACGCTCGGCGTTCCGGTCGAGCCGATCGAGGGCACGCCGAACTGCGAATTGAGCTTGGCCGTGCAATAGGTCTGCGGTTGCGCGCACACCGGACCCGAGGTGGCGCCCGTGGCCCACAGCGCGAAGTCGGTCGAACTCGCGGGCGAGCCCGTGAGCGGATCGGTGTTCACGTTGTCCCCGCGCACTTCGACTTCCCAGGCGCCCGCGATCGGGTTCTGCACGAACACGTTCTCGACGGTGTCCTTGGTGTTCGGCGAGCCGCCCGCGGTCGACCACAGCCCGGCGCTCAGTCCGTTGTTGCCGTAGTACGTCGTTCCGTTCGGAGCGCGCACGACGAGCGTCAGGTCGTTCTTGCGGTGCTGCGACGCGCTCACGGCGCCTTGGTTGTCGCGGTAGACGAGCGTGACGCGCAGGTCGGGCTCGCCGGGCGCGACGTTCAGGCCGAAGCTCACCAGCCCGAGGTTCGAGACCTGCACGGTCTGGTCGACGTAGAACGTCTTCGTGCGTCGGTCGTAGAGCGAGCGCACGTCGGGGTGACCGAAGCCCTGCTTGGCGCGCGACAGGTCAGCGCCCGAGCCCGAGAAGTTCCAGGACGTGGCCGTGTTGATCATCGCGGCCTTGGCGAGCGAGAAGCTCGGGCGGTTCTGGAACACCGTGCCGCCGCTGGTGGGGTTGCCGAACAGGCCCTGGCTCCACATCTGGAAGAACAGGCCGAAGTGCCCGGCCGCGATCGGAGTGGCGGCGCTCGTTCCGCCGAAGCTCGAGTTGTAGTTGCCGTTCGAGTAACCGCCGCTGCCCTGGACGTCGTTGCACAGCACGCTGTCGTAGAAGTAAGCCAGGTCGGGCTTCATGCGGCCGTCTTGCGCGGGGCCGATGCTCGCGCCGCCGCCCCACGAGTCGTCCGCATACGTCGCGGTGTTCTGATGGCGGATGCCGCCGATCGAAACGATGTTCTTCGACCACGCCTGCGGACGTGAGCTCTGCGAGCCCGCGTTCGACTGCGACTGCAGGATCAGCAGGTTGGTGTCGAGGATCAGGTCGTCCATCTCCGCCGAGATCGTCGTGTAGCTCGTGGTCAGTCCCGAGCCCCACGAGTTCGACTGCAGCACGGTCTGGAAGTTCAGCGCGGGATTGACGAGCTCCTGCGTGTGCGCGTAGCGATTGCCGCCGACCAGCGCGCTGTAGTAGCCCGCGTAGAGCTGCGCCGACGGCAGCATTCCGCGCGCGGCGGCGTTGTCCGTGCCGCTGCCGGCGACGATGCCCGCCGTGCAGGTTCCGTGGGATCCGACCGGCACCGAGCCGTGCGCGATCGCAGCGTTGAAGTTGGGATGGGTCAGATCGCAGCCGCTGTCGAGCACTTCGACGCGCACGCCCTGGCCCGTCAGGCCGGCCACGCTCTCGACGTAGTTGGCGCCGCCGAAGTTGCGCACCAGATCCATGTCGTCCTCGGGCGCGCTCCAGGCGTCGATGAAGCGCACCTGCGGCAGCGCGGCGACCGCGGCCAGCACCTCGGGGGTCATCGTCGCCTCGAAGCGGAAGCCCTGCGGCACGATCAGGTCGATGCTCCCGCCCAGCTCGACGATGCGCTCGGCCACGATCGTCTGCTCGGCCACTCCGCGGCGGAAGACCTGCACGTTGTAGCGCTTGGGTCCCCGCAGAGCGCCCTCGCGCAGCGCCGCGAGGAGCTCCGGATCGACGCGGAACTCGCTCTGGTAGCGCACGACCGCGCGCACGAACGGCAGCGCCTCCACGGCCTCGCGCGTCGTCGCGTCCATCCGCACCACGTGCGCGTGGCGCTCGACGAAGTCGAACACCTCGCCGCCCAGCGCGCTGATCGCTTCGCTGTACTCGACCAGCGGTTGCGTGAGGTACTGGACGACGTGCACGTCTCCGCCGTCGCGCGCCAACGCGGAATCGCCCAGGTTCGGATCGCCGCCCGCGGGATCGAACGTCAGCCGACGGAGCCCGAGCTCGTAGCTGGTCTCCTTGAGCGCGGCGATCGACGTCCCGTCGAGGCTCAGCGCGAAGTACGAGCGACGCGGCTCGCCGGGCAGCTCTTCCGACCACGCTGCGAAGGCCGTCGACTCGACGCGTCCGCAGCGCAAGTCGGCGATGGTCGCGGGAGTGCTGTGGATCGTCGCGCCGTGCTCCCAGCGGAGCACCGAGCCTCCGCTCGCTCCGTCGACGACGAATTGCGCCGATGCGAGCGACGCCAGGACGGACGACAGGACCACACGCGCGGCAAGTTGGATCGAGTTCACGGGGAGGTTGCTCGGGGAGGCCGAAGTGAGACGGGACGGGGAATCAGCGAGAGTAGTCGGACACGCGTGAGTCCGATACCGCCGTCGCCGAGAGTTCTCGGGCTCGGGCGGGCGCGCCGGAGGACGTTTCACTCGTCGCGCTGTCGTCCGTCGATGCGAACGAACGCCGCTGCGCGGCGCGCAAATCGTCGCGCGGGCTCGCAACGCGGTCGCCGATCACCGAGGCGGGGGCGCCCGCTCGAGAGCACTCCGCCGGGCTGCGCGCGCCGACGCTCGCGGTCCGAATCGCTCGAACAGGCCGGACCAGGAGTCCGTTGAAGAAGTGCTTCGAGGGCGATTCAGGCCCAGGTGCGTCGCCGCAAGGAAGAGAACCACAGGCGAATCGAAGTGGACTCGCTGCGGATTCTCCGACGCCGCGGCGGCGCGCTTGGGCGCGGAAGCGCGCCGAATGACGACTTCAACGGGCTCCTAGCCGGGCCGGCTGTAGACGCGCCGGGCGCCCTCGCCGTGGCCCACGAGCAAGCCCGCTCGCTCCAACTCGGTGAACACGCGTCGAGCGCGCTGGCGTCCGACGTTGGCGGCGGCGCTGAACGCGGCGGCGGTGGCGTCGCTGTCGGCGGCCGCGCCGCGCCGGGTGCGCTCGTCGACCCAGGCGAGCGCGCGCTTCTCCAACTCGTCGAGGCTGCGCTTCGAGGTGCGCTGCTCGACGATGGCGCGCAGCGTCGCGCCGTCGGCCGCGCGATTGGAAGAGCCCGCGCGCGTGACGACCTCCGTGCGACCGTCTTCGTGTCGAACGGCGTGCGGCCGGCGGGGCGAGAGCGGAACGGAGCAGCACACGATCGTCGCGCCTTCCAACTCCACCAGGGCCAGCTCGACGCTCAGCGCCGGCTCCAGCACCTGCGCAGCGATCTGGCGCAATCGCTCCAGCGTCTCGCGCGGCTGCGGCGCGCCGAACAGTTCGCCGCGGTCGCCCACGCCGATCAGCAGCAGCCCCCCGCGGGTGTTGGCGAACGCCGCGAGCGAGCGCGCCACCTTCTCGTCGCGCGGCAAGCCACGCTTGAACTCGAGCGTCTTGCCCTCGCCCTGCGCGATGCGCGCCGCCAGATCCGCGGGGGAGAGCTTCATCGACCCAGCCTCGCCGACTCAGCGCAGCGCGAGCGCCCACGCGCCGCACCAGGCCGCCGTCGCAGCGGCTGCGCACCAGGCTTGCGTGCGCGGTCCCAGTCGCGTGGCGCCGAGCGCTCGCGCGAAGAGCGCTCCCACCAGCACGCCGACGACGAAGCCCGACACGTGGCCCACGACGTCGACGCGGCCGGCGCGCGCGCTGCCGATTTCGCCGCCGCCCGAGCCCAGGAAGCCGAGCAGGAACGCGCTGGCGAGCAGCGGGATCCAAGCTGCGGCGTTGCGCCGACGCACGCTCTTGCGACGCTGCCAGCGGTGACCGCCGAGGATGCCGAGCGCGGCGAACACCGCGGTCGACGCGCCGATGAAGCGGAAGTAGGGCTCCTGGATCGCGGAGTTGAGCACGTTGGCCAGCGCGCCGGCGACGATCACGGCGAGCAGCCCCACGCCGATGCCGAGCACCTCGGCCACGAGCGCGATCATCAGCGCGCCGAGGAACGTGTTGCCGAGCAGGTGCGCCGCGTCGGCGTGCAGACCCAGCGCGGTGAGCGCGCGCCACGGCTCGCCGCCGAGGATCGCGCCGGCGTCGCCGCGACCTTGGCGGTACCAGTCCGACGACAACGCGCGCGCGCCCGAGAGCGCGTGCATCACGATCAGCGTGAAGATCCAGGTCAGCGACGCGATCCAGCCGTTCTCGAGCGCGAGCGGCAGTTCCTCGGCGCGTCGCCAGCCGCGGTTCTCCTCGTCGTACTCGCGCAGTTCCGCGCGCGCGCGCTCCACGTCGGCCGGCGCGGCCGCGATCACGTGCTCGCCGCTGTCGCTGACGATTTCGCACGGCACGCCCAGCGCGGCCAGGACCAGCGCCCAGTCGCGTGCGACGCGCCCGTGGCGAGTGCGCGCGACCTCGCCTGACGAAAGCGCGTCCGGGGGCATGGGCCGAGCCTATAGCTCTGCTCCGGAGAATGTCGAGCCCGACCGACGGCACTACACTCCGTTTGAACGCGCGCTCCGCGCGATCCCCGCTGCCCCCATGAAAACACTGCTGCTCCTGACGCTCGCTCTGATTTCACAGGCCGCACCTCCGGACGCGGCGAGCGCCGCGTGGAACGCCGCCTCGGCGCTCAAGGGCAAGGCCGACTACGCCGGCGCGGCGACGGCGTTCGAGCGCTACAGCGTCGAGTTCTCCGGCTCTCCGCGCGCGACCGAGGCCCTGGTCGAAGCCGGCGTGTGCTGGTTCTCCGACGGGCGCTCGAAGCTCGAGGCGCACCGGGTCACGGCGGGCGCGCGCGCCAGCTTCGAGCTCAGCCTCGCGCGCTTGGACAAGGTCACCGCGGAGCACAAGGACTCGCCGCTCAGCTCGCGCGCGCAGTACATGAAGGGCTCGGTGCGCCTGTTCATGGGCGAGCTCGAGGCCGCGCGCCAGAGCTACGCGGCCGTGCTCGAAACGTTCTCCGTCGACCGCAGCTACGTCGGCAAGGCGCTCGAGCGCCACTCCGCCGTGCAACGGCACCTGCTCCGACCGCGCGAGGCGCTCAGCGAGATGCAGCGTTGGGTCAAGGAGTTCGGCGAGCCGAAGGACACGCTCGCAGCCGTGAACAAGCAGATCGCGCTGACGCGCAAGCTGGAGAAGCCCGCGCCGACCTATCAGGCCGAGAGTTGGATCCAGGGAGAGCCGGCGCCGCTGGAGCTGCTCGGCGGACACGTCGTCGCGCTGTACTTCTTCGCGAGCTGGTGCCCCAACTGTCCGAAGGAAACGCCCTACCTCGTCGATCTCGAGCGCCGTTACGCCGAGCGCGGCTTCAAGCTCATCGGCGTCACCAACAACAACAAGGGCCAGACCGCGGAAGCGATGGGCGCCTACTTGCGCGAGAAGGAGCTCACCTTCCCCGTGATGATGGACTCGGGTCAGACGGCGCAGAGCTATGGCGCGACGAACATCCCGTTCGTGGCGCTGATCGACACCGAGGGTCGGCTGCGCTGGGCCGACAATCCCGCGAGCTTGAGCGACTGGACGGTCGAGGCGCTGCTCGAGGGGCGCGTGAAGGTCAAGTAGTCCGCGCGCCGCATGATGCGCTCATGCGCGCACTCTGCGCGTCCGCGGACGGGTCACGCAGCGCGCGGCAGGAGCGGCCGGACGTTGTCGCGGAAGTACGACGTGCTCGCGAAGTTCGCGAGCAGCTCGCCGACGCACGCGCCGCCGCCGCCCATGCCAGGGTTGGAGAGCTTGGCGACCGCTTCGAAGTGCGGCTTGGGATCGAGGCCCGCCTTGCGCGCGGCGATCCAGAGCCGACCGAGGGTGTCGAGGAAGGCGTTGTAGTCGACGCGCATGTCGACGATCGAGACGGCCGCGAGGCCGCGGCGCAGGATGCTCTCGTTCGGCTGGCGCGGGAGCAGCTCGATCGACTGGAGCGCGTAGCTCCACACGGCGTTCGTCGTGAGCGCTTCGGCGCCGATCCAGGCGCGCGTCTTGGCGCGGTTCTGCGGCAGAGCCTCCGCCAGGTACGCGTCGCACAGCTCGGTGACGAAGCGGAACGAGTCCACGGCCGTTTGCTCGCCCGCGGCCTGGCGCGCCAGGGCGGCGACCTCCTCGAGCTCTCCCTGCGAGAGCTTGCCGAACCACCCGCGCCGCTTGCGCGCGAGCTTGGCGTACTCGTCGTCGAAGCGCTCCTGCCACGAGCCCAGTTCCTTGCGCCAGACCACGATCTTGTCGTTCCACTCTTCCATGGCGGAGGAAGGTTAGGGACGCTGCGCCGCAACGCAAGCGCCGTGGGCCCGCCGAGCCCGGGGGCTTGCTCGCGGCCTGCGCTCCGCGCTCCGTGGAGGCGCGCGATAGAGCTCGGGAAGCGGTCTTCGATTCCACGCGCGCGAGCGCGCCGTCCACGGTTGTCCGCAGGGTCTCGCTGCGGCGTTCGATTCCATCCGCGGCACGCCTGTGCGCTCCCCGCCGCAGGCCGACTGCGCAACCTGTCGAAAGGAAAGCGGTGCTCTGGATCCAGCGTCCCAGTCTGTTCGACGGCGAGTCCGGCGAGATCGCCCTGCGCCTGCTCATCGCGCTCGCGGTGGGGGCGGCGATCGGCGCGGAGCGCAGCTACCGCGGTCGGCCGGCCGGCTTTCGCACGCACGCCCTGGTGTGCATGGCTTCGAGCCTGCTGATGCTGATCGTGTCCTACGAGCATCGCTGGGCGCCGAACGAGGGCGAGGCGCGCATCACGCTCGACCCCACGCGCATGGCGCAGGGCATCATGACCGGCATCGGCTTCCTCGGCGCCGGCGCGATCATGAAGGAAGGCCTGACCGTGCGCGGCCTGACGACCGCGGCGTCGATCTGGGTCACCTCGGCCATCGGCGTGCTCATCGGCATCGGCTTCTACACGCCGGCCGTGATGGCGTGCGTGCTCACGCTCGGAACGCTCTCGGTCTTCAACTGGGTCGAGAAGCGAATGCCCGCGCAGTCCTACGCGCACCTCGTCGTGCGCTTCGCCCGCACCTCGGCGATGGGCGAGGTCGACATGCGTCGCACGATCTCGCAGCACGGCTTCTCGATCGCCAACCTCAACTACCGCCTCGACGAACAGGACGGCTTCTTCGAGTACCGCATGGTGATCGCCACTACGCACGGCGAGAACGTGCGCCGACTGGTCGAGTCGCTCAACGCGCTCGAGTCGGTGCGCGAGTTCCGCCTGTCGCCGACCGGGGACT